>JANYCF010000145.1 GCA_025360455.1 Opitutaceae bacterium
CAACTCGCCAGCAGCGGCTTCGCCAACCGGCGAACCTTCGCCCAATAATCCTCGTCCGGTCGCAGTGGCGGCTGCATGTAGAGATAAAATCCATAGTCGATCGCCACCCCGGTGAGCAACGAGCCCACCACGAAGACCAGAATATGCACCCGATCAAACACCACCGTCACCCCCACCCACGCCCCCAGCACCGAGAGCAACACGACCGGCAAAAGATGTAATCCGCGATGCATGCCCCGAATGAAAACGCCAGCGACCACCAACACGGCCAAGAGTGAAAGTGAATTCAGCCAGGTTAACTCATGTTCAATCCGCGCTCGGCTCGCCGCCGCAAATCGGTTCACCCCGGTGTAAGCGACCGTGATTCCCGGAAATTCCGTACGGGTGGCAACCCCGGCCCGCTCGATCGCCACAAAGGCCGGCCCCTGCCCCGCCTCACTCAACGGTGAAGCGGCGAGTCGCGCCCAGATCAAGGCCGGCGTAGCCGCGGTGGATGGTCCGAGAGTCAGTCCGCCTTTGAATCGCTCCACCACCCGGGGCATGAGCAGCAAAGGATCAGTGGGAATAATTTCCTGAAAAGCCAGGGCTTCCGGAGTCGCGAGGAAGGTGCCGAGCGCGGCGACCGTATCGTGCGCAAGCCAGTTGGAAAAAGTTTCCGGTGCGCCGCCGGTGGCGGCAAAAGCCGTCTCCCGTTCGCGCAACCAGCGCGGAAAAAGCAGAGTGAAACGCTGTTCGAACAACTCCCTCCCCAACGCATCGCGTGACGCCGGATCACCGAGCGGCATCACTTGGTCAAACGCCGGATCACGCGCCAGCTCGATGGCAAAACGTCCGGTTGCACCGGCGTCGGCAAACTTTCCGTCCGCTCCGGTCAGCACGAAGAACATCGTGCGCGCCTCCGCCTGACTCGCCAGCGACCGAACGAGCGTCAACTCCGGTGCGCGTTCGTCGATGGGGATCAGATCGAGCACATCACTGGAAATTTTCTTGGCATAGTCGAGCCGCGCCAGCCACGTGCCGCCGAGCAGCACCGCCGCCGCAATCACACCCCAGCCAAAAAGTTGTCGGCGGCGGAAGTTCATGCGATTGAAAGGTGGAACCCGGCTTCCAGACGGATTGGTTCGATGCCGAGCTGTAGGAGGGGCTTTATGCCCCGATAAGGAACGAACGGGAGTGGTACGACATTCGAATCGGGGCATAAAGCCCCTCCTACAGCAGAGAATCGTACGGTCGCAGACAAAATAGCTTTTGTGACCAATCCGACATCGCAATCTCTTGAATGAAAATTCTTTTGCATTCGCTCAGTCTGCTCATCGGAAATACCGTTTCAGTTCCTCAACCGTGAAGGCCACGGGCGGTTTTGGCGGCTCCATCAAAATCTCGATCGCCTGTTTCGCCGAGCGGCGAAGCTCGATTCGGCTGATCGTCGCGCCCCATCCGCCGACCGTGATCCGGCCGATGCTCTTTCTCAGCGTGTCGGTGCGGGGCAACAACACCAGTGTCCACCCCTCGCGCTCACGCTGCCCGTAAAGTTCAAAGTCCTTCTCCAAGGCGACAAAATCGAAACGCAAAATATGGAGCATCGCCTCGTTAGCGGCGGTAGCACGAGGATCCACCGGCGGCGCTTTTTCTCCGGCCGCCGCACGAATCAGCACGCCCTGCTGATCGAGAATCACGGTGCGCTCTTCAGGTATCGTATAGTGCAGACTCAGACCGCGCTCCGTGGACACGCGCACCTCGCCCTTCAGTTCCACCGCGTCTTTCTTGAATGGAAAATACCGGCGCTCGATAAAATCGGCCGCAGTGTCGGGTTTGTGCGCAAAACTCGCGATGAGCCCGCTCCACTCCGGCGCAGTCGGCACCAGCCGGTGTTCAGGATTCACCAAGGGATCGGGCGACGCGGCGTTTCCGAGCAGCCCGCCGCAAACCAACAAAGCAGAGACGATCCCGCTCGCCCGCCAACGCCGGCGATGCCCGAGTAAAGCGGGCCAACGCCAAAACAGCAGTTCAACAATCAATCGGGTATGCATCCACACCAACGTAGCATTGTCGCGCAGATAATGGAAGTGCGAGACTCCGCCTTCCGCCCGAGAAAAATAACGCACCGGCGCGGCGACATTGACCGGCGGCACTCCGGCCCAGCCAAGCCGCACCGCCGCCTCCGTGTCGAAATCGTATCGGCGTCCGCCCCCGTGCGAACCCAGCACCGCCAGGAGTGGTGCCAGCGGATAAACCCGGAAACCGAAAAGCGGATCGTCAATGGCCGCGCCCAACAGTTCCAAGCGCACCATGCCCACACTCAGCTTCCTTCCATGCAGCCGCTCGGCCGGAATATTCGCCGGGAAAATCGGCCGGCCCAACACGAGCGCATCGCGTTGCCGGGCTGAAACCGTCATGAACTCCGCGATGCTTTCCGCCGGATGCTGGCCGTCCGCATCCATCACCAGCGCATGGGTGAAGCCGCGCGCCCGCGCGGCTTCCGCTCCGGCAAGCACGGCAGCGCCTTTGCCGGAATTCTTCTGCCGTACGAGCACCGTGAGCGCCGGCTCGGTCTTCGCCAGTTCGAGCACGGACTGTTCGCTGCGGTCCGTGCTCCCATCGACCACCACCATCACCGGCTGCCAGTGCTGCAACACCTGCGTCACCACTTCAAGCAGACGCGGCCCTGTATTGTAGGTGGGCAGCAAAACTAAATGGGTGGTGGAATCAGGCATGCGGATAGAAAACAAAAGCCGTTCAGGTAAGCGGGCTGCCTTCCTGCGCGCAAGCCGCACGGTTTCGGAACCAGGCTTCAATGTCGCGGGCCAGTTCGGCGGAGCTGGCTTCCGTGTCGGTCGGAATCAAAGGGCCGACCGTCACCTCGATATGCGCGGGGTAGCGCGGCAACCGCCACCAAACGCTGCCCTTGGTGAGCACATCGGAATCCGTGGTGATGCGGACGAGTTGGATGGGCACACCCGCGCGCCGCGCGATCAGCACAAAACCCGGCTTGAAAGGGAGCAAGGTCCGGCCTGGCGGCGTGCGCGTGCCTTCGGGAAAAATGATGAGCGTGTGCCCGGCCCCGACTTTTTCCGCTGCACTCCGCACCAGTTCGTGCCCGCCATCGCTGCCGATGTAACCCGCCCGCCGCGCGGCGGCGCCGAGCACCGGATTGCGCCGGATCGCCGGCTTGAAAATGCACACGGCCTCGCGCACCCGCGCCAGCAAAACGGTGATATCGATCAGCGCCGGATGATTCGCCACCAGCACCACCCCGCCCCCGGAAAGTTTTTCGAAGCCATGATAACGCACATAAACCAGCCGGGCGAATTCGCACCACCAGTGAAAGAGCGCGAAATGTCGGTGGATCAGCCGTTGAAAGAAACGCTCCGTGCGATCCGTGGCCGGCAGCCAGCCGGTCAGCCAACTGAAAAGACTCAGCCCCAGTCCCCCTGCTGCGAAAAACAGCAGGGTGAAATAATAAGCCAGCAATTGGTAGAGGGAGAGAAGGGACATGCCGTGGAACGTTGGCCAAGATCTAATGGACAGCATCCGGAGCCACAGGATTCAAAGGGATGAAATTAAACCAGAGAAAAGGCTGGGCGCGAACGAGTGACTCCAGCTGCCCCAGCACGACCTGAAAATGCACTCGGGCCGCAGCCAGGTTCACCTCACGGCCAGCCGCCGGATCGGGCGTGTAGACCGGGGAAGAGATCACGCGCAATTCATCCCGCTCGGCCCCTGCCATCGCGAGGCAAAAGACCACCGGACGTTCGAATAAAACCGCGAGATGATAGATGGTGAACGGAAACAGCCGGCGCGCACCGAGGAAGTGAAAGGGTTCGTTCTTCGCGCTAAACTCCAGCCGGTCGCACTTCAACGCCAGCGAAGCCCCTGACTCCAAGGCGGCCTTCAACTCGAAGAGCAGATTGGCGGGATCGTTAATCCACAAAAAGGAAACCCGGTCGCTATAGCGCTTCCCAAGCAGCCGCGTGTCGTCGGAATTCCCGACGCGCAAGCGCAGAATGGAAACGCGCCGCCCGCGCGCACCGAGCAGGTAGCCCAGCAGGTCCGAATTCCCAAAGTGAAACGTGCCGAAAAGCGCGGGTCGATCCGAACAGACCAGCGTGTCAAATGCCGCCGCATTTTCCCCGACCAACTGACAATGCACCACGGCACCGCGCCCCGTGCGCAACATCAGCATCAAGGACTCGGCCAAAGCCAGAAAATGCCGCCACTGCTCGATCAACCGCGGCGGCCGGTCCAACACGACGGAGAGATACGCTCGTGAATGCGCCCGCGGCACCGGCATGAACGCGAACCCGACCCATGTGCCCACCTTGAGCATGAATTGAAAAAACCAGCGCGGCCACCAGCGCTCCGCCCAGAGGAGAAAGCCATAACCCCAGCTTGGGCCCGGATTGCGCGGGAGTGTGGTTTGGAGGCTCATGCTTAGAGGAAAAAAGGAATTTGTATAATTGTAGGAGCCTGCTTGCAGGCGACTCGGAACTCAGTCTGTTGGCGTGCACTGAAGTCGCCTGCAAGCAGGCTCCTACTAGGACAGCCACTTCCATTATCTTGCATAGGCGACCGTCTCATAACCACTCCAAACTCCACCTGCCACCGGCACCTTGCCAGCCCAATGTCCGGCGCTCGGCCAGCGCCATGGCGAAATTTTCCAGCGACGGACAACTTTCTTCATTTCCGCCCGTACCCGGCAGCCAAGCCACGCGTCCCACCGCACCGACCGGATCACGCGTGAGTAGCGCGGCGAAAGCAAAGGGCCGAGCCGCCGCCATGCCCTGCTCGAGCATCCAGGTGCCGCGCTCTTCGCCCCCCACGAGTGCCACCTGCGCGGCCGGCTCCAGCAAAGCGCTCAGCAACGCCTGCTCGACCAATCGCGTCCGCCCCGCCAGCGGCCAAAGCCGCGCGATGGATTGTTGCCGTCCAATCAACACTTGCTGCACCCCGCCGGGATGAATTGAAGTCTGAAATAGCAGCGGACTGGCCGACGGAAAACTCAGCAGAAAATCTTCCAGCGCTCTTGTCTCCGCGTAAGTCGAGGCATACACCAACGCGTCATCCGGCCCGAGCGGAGCGCCCTCCAGCGCCGAGCCAATCATCAAGCCAAGATGCGTCATGCGCCGCAACGCAGTGCGCTGAAACTTGTCCGCCAATCGCACCCGAGCGCCCGCGGCGACTTCGTCCGGGGCCGGAAGCTCGACGCGCAAATGATGGATGAAGCGCTCAATCATGGGTCGACCGCGTATTTCTTGTGGGAGCGTTTCGGAGTAGCGGCAGGCGTCCCTGCCTGCCTGTGCTGAGCAATGCCGAAGTGCCGAGTTCATCGCACGCGTTCCAACTCCACAGGCACGGAGGCCTGTGGCTACGCCAAACAAAATCCGCGACCCATCGAAAACAGCGAGGAACCGTTGAATCTAACGAGCGCGTTGGGCGCAACGTGCTCCACCTCAGAAAAATTGTTACTGTCTCAGTCATGGGTGAGTAGAAGCGCGGCATGGGCGCCGCCAAACGCATTGCTGGTTAAAATAGCTCCGTCGAATCCCACGCTGGCAAATGGCTCCAGCGCGACGGTGTCTGAAAAACTGGGCGCTTGTCCGCCCACCGTCCCGGGGATTTTTCCCGCCCGCCACGCCGCGAGTGCAATGGCCAATTCCACGAGACCGCAACTGCCGAGCGTATGGCCGAGACTGCCTTTCCACCCGGTGAGCGGCGCTCCGGGAAAATGGCGGGCCAGAACTTCGGCTTCAATCCGGCCCGCCTCCAGTGTACCGGTGCCATGTCCCTTCACCCAGACGCGCCGCCCGCCCGCGGCGGTCGCAATCGCAGCCGTACACGCCGCGAAGCCCGCCCCGTCCGGCTGGTTGCTCGTGAAATGAAACATCTCGTTGTGTAACGTATGCGCGGCGAGCTGAAATGGTGCCGCCGCGCGCGAGAGCACCGCGTACGCCGCTCCGTCGCCGAGGCCGATCGAGCCGGTCTCCCGTATGGCGTAAGGTGCGGGCATCTGGCTATTCAGGATTTTCAAGCTATGAAATCCTCCCGCCACAAACGGACTCACAAAATCATACGAGAACACCAACACGCGATCCGCCAGTCCCGCGTGCAGCAAGCGCGCCGCATGCGCGAGTCCGAGATGCGCCGTGACACAAGCATGCGAGAACACCGTGATGTGTTCGCCCCAACCCAAATCACGTCGCAGCATTTCCACGCTCGCGAAAGGCGTGCCGTGTTCGAGATGGCGCACGTTCTTATCACGAGTAAACGCGTAGAGACTCCCGACGCCAAAGTTGCTGCTCGTGACGATCACCGGTTCGCGCGCGGTGCCCCAGGCTCCGGCGGGAATTCCGGCAGCCAACCCGCGCAGCTGAGGCAGCCAGCGGGGCGTCAGTGTTTCATCCATCGGCCCGAGCAACGCCAGTGGCACGAGATCGCCGCCGTCGCGGCCCAGCACCGGATGAAATTGCAGGGCACGTCGCCCAACGAGGAGCGCAGTCGTGGTCGCGGAAGCGTTGCCCAAAGGAGTGAGACATTCGCAGGCTTCGATCCCGACCGGGAGTTGATCAGCCGGAGTATTCACGAAAGACATTGCTCAACCGACATAACGCAATTGAACAAGGTGGAACCCGGCCTCTGGACGGGTTGGTGCGATGAGCGGATAAGAAACCCGTCCGGAGGCCGGGTTCCACCACTCTGAGAATACCTGATATTCTGACTGCAAACGCTCATAGAAAATTGTCGCCTCAAGCTCCGGGCACCCGCGTCCGGAGATAAACCGCCAAGCGTTGGCCAGCGTCAGTGCATTGGCGGTTTATC
>JANYCF010000146.1 GCA_025360455.1 Opitutaceae bacterium
CATCACCGAATTAAGCCAAGCCATCGACGCTTTCATTGCCGCCTACAATCCCACCGCCAAGCCCTTCAAGTGGCGCAAACGTGAAGTGAAAGGCGCGCAACTCAGGAATACTATCGTTAATCTACGCAACTAAGCACTAGCTCATTCGGGTTAGCGGGGCGTTGGTCGCGCCAAGTAAAGCGATACGCTCGCATCGGGCGCACCCCGTTATCGCTTGGTCCAAATACTCGGTGTGCCCGTTTATGCATTTGTCCTGCGCAGTGGAATCCTCTCAGCTCCGCGCCAGATGAAGATCTATTTCATGGGCATTGGCGGCACCGCGATGGGTAATGCAGCGCTTTTAGCGCGTGCCGCCGGGCATGACGTGCTCGGCGCCGACACCGGGGTTTACCCGCCGATGAGCACGGTGCTCGCCGAAGCCGGCATTGCTCTCCACGAGGGCTACGACCCGGTTCGACTGGCGCAACTTCAGCCTGACCTCGTGGTCATCGGCAACGCTATGTCGCGGGGAAATGTGGAAGTGGAGTGGTTGCTCGAGACCCGGGCGATTACCTTTACCTCGTTGCCGGCCTTGCTCGCTGATTTCGTACTGAAGGGGCGTAAGAATATTGTGGTGGCGGGGACGCATGGGAAAACGACGACGACTTCACTCGCGGCATTTCTCTTGCGGGAGAACGGCCGCGATCCCGGTTTTTTGATCGGCGGTGTGCCACTCGATCCGCCGGTGGGCAATCATCTCGGAACGGTGAGCGATCCATTTGTGATCGAGGGTGACGAGTATGACAGCGCGTTTTTCGACAAGCGCAGCAAGTTCATCCACTATGCGCCGCACATTGCCGTGCTGAATAATCTCGAGTTCGACCACGCGGATATTTTTCGCGACTTGCAGGATGTGCAGCGGACCTTCCTGCATCTCACGCGCATCGTGCCGCGCAACGGCTGGATCGTGCTAAACGGTGACGATGATAATCTGCGGGCGCTCGGGTCACTGGGCTGGACGCGCGTGGTGCGGGTCGGTACGGGCGAGGGGAACGATGTGCGGATTACAAATTTTGCGGAGAACGAGGGTGGCTCATCGTTTCAATTGCGCTGGGGCGGGGCCCTGTGGGCAGAAGTGAAGTGGGTGCAGCCGGGGTTGTTCAATGCGCGCAATGCCGCGATGGCGGCGTGTGCGGCAGGACTGGCGCTTCATCCCGACAATCCCACGCAATTGAAACTCGAATCATTGGTTCGCTTTCGTGGGGTGAAGCGCCGGCAGGAAATATTGGTGAACACGCCCACGCTAAAAGTCATCGAAGATTTTGGCCATCATCCGACGGCGCTGGTGGAAACGTTACAGTCGTTTCGCGCGCGATTTCCGGGGCATCTCATCCTCGCGGTGTTTGAGCCGCGCAGTAACACATCGCGGACGAAGGTGATGCAGGCCGCCTTTATGCGCGCATTGGCGTTGGCGGATGAAGTTTACCTCGGTGCCGTGGCCAACGCGGCAAAAATGAAGGAAGACGAACGCTTTGATGCCGAGGCGGTGATCCAGCATTTGGAAACACAAGGTGTGCACGCCTGCACGGCCGAGAGTAACACGGCGCTTCTGGCGAAATTAGTCGCCAGCACCAAAGTGATTGTCGCGAGCAAGCCTCAGCTCGTGGTGTTTTTCACGAATGGCTCGTTCGACGGAATTATTCAGAAGTACGTGGCAACGGTTTGAGAGTGGGGCGAGTCATATACTTTTGCTGGGATGTAGCCAGCCTCGCTGAGACCGGTCCGGGGTCAGCGACCCCGGCTACACGCAGGAACTTGGGATTACCTCACTGCGCCTGCTTCGCGACTTTGTAGACGACGGGTTGGTCGCCTTTCGGGAGCGCGATGAGATCGTAGTCGTGGAAGGAATTGATCTTCACGTCGGCAAATTCTCCGACGGGCAGACTCTCTGAAACGTAGACGCGGCCGTCGATGTCGGGGGCATCGGCTTCGCCTCGGGCGACGCCGGGCTCTTCGACGAGAATCCGTAATTTCTTGCCGACAAAATCTTTGGAAACCGCGCGGGCTACTTCCTGCTGGAGAGCCATCGTTTGGTGCCAGCGGGCTTCCTTCACCTTGGGCGGAATCTGGTCGGGCATCTTGGCACCGCGCGTGCCTTCTTCCTGCGAATAACGGAATACGCCGAGCCGCTCGAACTTGGTTTCCTTGATGAAGGTGCAGAGCTCGGCGACATCGGCTTCGGTTTCACCGGGGAAGCCGACGATGAAAGTGGTGCGGATCGCGATGCCGGGAATACCCGCGCGGATGCGCTTGATAAGATCGCGAATGTACTCACCGCTCGTCTCACGCTGCATGCGTTCAAGCATGTTGTCACTGATGTGCTGAAGCGGAATGTCGATATAGCGGGCAACCTTCGGGCACTCGGCAATCGTCTTGATCAGCTCGTCACTCCAATGGGCCGGGTGGGTGTAGAGCAGGCGAATCCAGAAATCTCCCTCGATGGCGTTGAGCTGGCGGAGGAGAGTGGTGAGCGCGGTGCCGCGGGACGAATCGACCGGCGTGCGGGGGTTCGGGCGCTGTTCCCAAGTATCCATGCCGAAAAAAGTCGTGTCCTGGGAGATCAGGTTGATCTCCTTCACCCCTTCCTTCACGAGCTGGCGCGCCTCGGCGACCACGCTCTCGACGGTGCGACTGCGATGCCGACCGCGGATTTGGGGAATGATGCAGAAGGTGCAGGGATGGTTGCAGCCCTCGGCGATCTTGATGTAGGCAAAATGTTTCGGCGTCAGCCGGAAACGCGGCGTGTCGTAGTCGGGGATGTAGGTCGATTTGCCTTCGATGTAATTGGCCGGCGCGTCTTTCTTGCCGCGTTCCTTCGCGTAGATTTCCTCGATGATCGGGGCGACCTTGGTCAGCTGGTCGAGGCCGATGAAGGCGTCGACTTCGTCGTGGAGCGACGTCGAAAGATCCTTGGAGAAACGCTGGGCCATGCAACCGGCGACGATGAGCTTCTGTTCCTTGCGGCGTTTGGTCATCCCGCGGCTTTGATGGACCTCGAGGATGTGGCTGAGAGATTCCTCCTTGGAGGAATCGATGAACGAGCAGGTGTTGACGATCACGACGTCTGCTTTGTCCGCCTCGGGAATCACGGTCATGCCCGCTTGGTGCAGGTGACCGACCATGATCTCGCTATCCACGAGATTCTTGGCGCAACCGAGGGAGATGAGGCTGACCTTGATCGACATAAATGAAATGCGCCCGCAAAGGAGCGGGCGCGGGGGAAGAGGAAGCGGTGACCGCGACCTTACTTCTTCTTCTTGGCGGCGTTAATCTTGGCCTTGCGGCGCTTCTTGAGGGCCATGCGGCGTTTCTTTTTGATGACTTTGTTGAATTGTTGTCCCATAGATTTTTAGTGGTGAAGGGATGTTGTGCCTCAAAAGTTACGAAAGAGTCAAGCGCGGGAGAGGCGAACCTTATTTCCGTGCTCAGGAGGTCGGAAACAGGCTTAAAAGCAGAGCGCCCGCGAAACACGCAAATGCCGCGAAAGCTTGGTGCAGAACCATCAGACTCCAGCGGCCTTGATGGATTTGTGCATGCGCTGGAGTTGCGTGCGCGTCACTGTCTCCCCTTGGCCATGCGTTTGGCCGCTGCGCCCAGCGACCTTTTTGTTGGAGTCGCGCTCGGTCTGTGAGAGATGCTTTAGATATAGTTCCATCACTTCACGCAATAAATCCTTCACTCCATCCGATCTGGTTAATTACAGCCTTATTGATATGCTTGAGAGTGCCGAGTTCTTGAGCGGCGGTCAGGTTACGTTTGGCGGGGCGGCCCGACGCAATTCGGTCTGACGGTCGGCAAGCTTGATCGAGAGATCGACGCAGCGATCGACCAGTTGGCGGAAGCGCTTGAAGTTGGCGAGGAGAGGCTTGAGGTGGGCGAGTTCCTCGGCGCGGATATGGCGGGAACGGCTGCG
>JANYCF010000221.1 GCA_025360455.1 Opitutaceae bacterium
CAGGGACGACTCGCCCTACCTCAAGGCAAGACGCCCGCCGCTCATTCCTCGCCGTCGAAGTAATCAACTTCCGTCATGCGGAAGAGTTTTTTCTGGGGTTTTATCTGCCACTTATTCGAATTCGGATAATACGTGCTGTCAGCGGGAGGATTATCGGCGATCACGTAGAAAATGAAATCCTCTGTGCCGGTGTTGATGATCTGATGTGCCGTGCCGGGGTGTTGCACGAAAGCGTCGCCGGTTTGCACCGTGTGCGTGGTGTCATCGGTGCGGACAGTGGCGGTGCCACTGATCACGACGAACAATTCGAACTGAACCGTATGCGCGTGTTGCGGACAAACCGCCGCGCCGGGCGGCACGCGGCGGATTTGGAGATCAAAGGGATGCCCGCCGCCCCACTGGCCGATGTCGCGCGGAGCACCCAAGGCGTGCGAGATGTTTTTGCAGAACGAGTGATATTTGCCGGTGGGAGATTGCTGTTCCTCTTCGGGCAAGGCGGGGATGTTGATTTTTTTCATGAGGTGAGGGAGGCGTTCGATAGGACCTTGGCTTGCGTCAAGCGATAGAGCGACTCTGCCGGAGTTCAACTCCGGCCTTGATGTAGCGCCGCCATTACCGGGGGGCTGTATCGTAGTATCGTTGAAAAGCGGGCGAATTGAAGATGCGGGTGGCGTTCGGGGCGTTGGCGGTCAGGCGGGCGAGTGTGCTTAACAGTGAACGGGTGCGGAGGACGCGGCGGGTGGAGAGGTCGAAGGGCTTCGCGTCCTTGAACGTGGTGGTGGTGAGGAGCGTGAGTTCGGCGGGGGTGAAACTTTCGGCGATGGGATTTACGGCGTTCTGGAGTGTTTCGCGCGAAGCGGCAGGATCGGCGATGGCGAGGCCGAGCTTGAGGCCGATCCAGGCACGCATTTCGAGGAGGTAGTCGCGCAGATCTGGCGGAGGGAGATCCTTGGCTTTGGTTTCCGCGAGCAGGGCGGACATCGCTTTTTCGGCCTTCGCTTTCTCGCTGGCGAAGAAGCCGGCGGGATTCATGGCTGCAGTTTGATTCCACCAGAGCAGGTGGGGTTGAACGGCGAAGAGCGCCTTGTCGCGGGCGCTGTGCAGGTCGGTGGCTTTGACTTCGGCAAAGGCATTTTGCGCGAGGGAGAATTGGCCGTGGTTCAAATACAGCAGGGCTTGGCGAAGTCGCAGCGCGCTGACCATCGCGGGATCGTCCTGATGCTGGGCGAGAAAGGTTTCAATCCGGGCGGCGGCTTCGTCGACCTTCTGGTTGCCGCCGGCGGCCGGGTCGGTTTGCAGGCCGGCGACACCGAGGGCGGGATCGGCGGCGAGCAGCATCTCATAATTGGAATGAGTCACGATGCTCTTCACTTCCGTGCTGCTGATGCAGCCGTTGAGGAGCAGGGCACAGGAGGCGACGAGCCAGAGCCAGCGGTGGTTGGGGCGCTTTTGCGCAGGGGAGCGAAGTGGGTTCATGGGCGTTCTGGGTTTGGCAGGGATTGGTTTGGGTGTAGGAGCCTGTTTACAGGCGACCGAAATTTGAATGACGGGCGGGCGTTCCGGGTCGCCTGTAAACAGGCTCCTACAAAATGAAAATTCACACGCGAGCGAGGGCGAGGGCGGTGAATGCTGCGGCGAAGTCGGCGGAGGAGGGCGTGAAGTTCTTGAGGTCGCCGCGCAGGGCTCGGGTGATGAGTCCGCCGAGCACGGGCGGAATGCCATCGAGATCGACACTGCGGCCGAGTTCGTCGGCAGCCAGTTTGAGCCCGCCGGAGACCACGCCGGTGAGTAACGCTTTGAATTGTGCGACGGGCTGATTGGCGGCGGCGGGACCGCCGGAGCGGGCGACGGAGAGGAAAGATTCGCGGATAATCGGAACCAACAGCCGTTTCATCCATGGTGTTGCGGGATTGTCAGGCATGGCTTCCTGAACCGTGGCGATGACGAGACTGGCAATGTCTTTTTGCAGGCCGGCGAAGAGTTGCGGATTGCGGGCGGTGGCATTGATGGCTGCGGCGGCGAGTTCGGCGGCCTGGGCGGCAGTGAACTTTCCCTGACCCACGAGTTCGGCGAGTTTGCCGGTGACGGCGATGATGGCCGGGCCGAACTTGCCGGCGGTGAGCGATGGGTCGGAGCCGACAGCGCCAAGCGCGGCGCGGAGAGCGGCCTCGCCAATCAAACGCGCATCGAGGCGCTTGAGTTGCGCGACAGCGGTGAGCACATCGGTGGCAAGGGTGAGCGGCAGGCCCTGTTGCTTGACGATAAGATCGGGGTGTTGGGCGAGGACGCCGACGGCGTCGAGCACGAGCGCTTCGGCGGCTGCCGTGGTGAAGAGTTTCTTGACGGTGAGCTGTTTGGCGGTCTGCGCAGCGGCGGCGATAAACTCTTTGAGCCATGGCTTGTTTTCGAGGCCGGGAATTTCGCCGGGATTATCGGCAACGATGCAGATGGCGATGTCAGTGATTTTGTAGAGCGTCTCACTCGTGAGGAAGCCGGGATCGGGCGTCGTGGCTAGTTGCCGCACGATGGCCTTGAGCGCATCGCGCACGAGCGGATTTGCGCCGGAGAGCAGAGCATCGCCATGTTGATCGACGGATGAGAGACCGGCGCGGAGGAGGTCGCCCCAATGATCGTTGAAGAAGGCGCGGAAATTCGGGTTGGCCGGATCTTCCACGAGCGGAGCGGCGGCCTTGAGGATATCAGCGGCGATGAGACGGAAGTTGTCGGACTGGGCGTCGTCGAGTTTGTCGCTGGCGATGAGCAGACCTTTGGAGAGCAACGAGCGGAAGCCGTCGCCGTGCACGAGACCCATGAGGTAGTCGTCGGGTTTCGCGGCGGCGGCGCGTGATTGGATGAGGGCGTCGAGCACGCCGGCGAGCCACGGATTCTCCGCCGGGAGTTCTTCGCCGATATCGAGGGCGGCGTTGAGCGTGGCTTTGAGCGCGGTCTGGAGGATGGGATTCCAGCTGGTGAATTTGTCCCACTCCGGGGCGGCGAAACGTTCAAGGACGAGCTGCGTGAGGCCGCGGAGTTTTTCGTCGCGTACGAAGAGGGCGGTGTTTTCCGCGCCGAATTCGAGCACGGTGTCGGCGACGGCGAGAGCGATGCGCGCATTGTAGCTGACCTGCTGGTCGTCGGTGCCGGAGGCGAGGGCGAAGGCGGCGAGGCGGACGCCGGGGTCTTTCCAATTGAGGCCGGGAAAGGCTTCCTGCAATTGCGCGAGGTAGGCGGCGTCGGGGCTGATGAGCAGGCCGTTGGCGGCGTCTGGAAAATATTTGGCGAAGAGTGTGTCGAAGAGTGCGTCGGGCTGGGGTTGATTGACCTGTTGCTGGAGGGCGATGCGATCGGCGCCGAACGGATCAGGCTGATGGCCGGTGGTGGCGAGCAGGGTTTTTTTGGCGAGAGCGACCTGGGTGGAGAGATTCGCGAGTTTGAGCTTCGGCATGCCGAGCACGAGGTCGGCTTGGACGGCGGTCTTGCTGGCGAGGAGAGCGTCGATGCGACCACCGAGCTTGATGAGCTGCTGGACGGCCGAAAGGATGAGCGAGGCGTTGCCGGGGAGAATCATGGTGGGTGGGCGTCAGACGACGCTGTCGGGGTTGCGGGCGGCGCGTTCAAGATGGCCGCAGTAGAGGGTCATGCTGTGATCTTTGACGGTGGTCTGGAGCGCCTTCTTGAGATCTTCGAGGGCGTTGGTGACGAAGTTGAGGAAGCGATACCAGTAGCCGATGTCGCGCTGGATGCGGCCGGCCTCGTCGATGTAGATGATTTCGCTGACGTGTTCGTAACCGGATTCACGCGGTGGAATGCGGGTGACGAGATCCTCGTTATTCACGATGCGAAACGCGCGGCCGGAGAATGAGGCATCGAATTCTCGGACGAAGGTTTCGTCGCCCACGCGCGGACTGCCGTAGGTATGCACACTTTGAACCGGGAAAATACGCAGGCGGGCGATGCGCAGAGCGGTGAGGGTGGCGAGAGCGCCGCCGAGGCTGTGGCCGGTGATATGAAAGAGAACGCGCTGGCCTTTGATTTGATTGAGCGCGGCGAGAAGGGGAGGCCAGATGCTCTCGAGTGCGCCGGCAAAACCGTGGTGGATTTTTCCGGGCAGGCCGTGGACGCTGGCATCGACGGCGGTGAATCTGGCATCGGTCGTCCAGTCGGTGAGATTTTGTTCGGTGCCGCGGAAGGCGAGGAGAGCGACTCCGTTGCCCCACGAGAGAAAAGCTTGGGTGTTGGTGCCGGGTTGGTCGAAGAACTGCACGTTGGTTTGGCCTTGCTGCAAGAGCCAGGCCCGGGCGGTGTCGCGGTTGGTTTCGTAGGCGCGGTCGGCTACTTGGGCGAGCCAGTAGGCACGAGTAGTGTTGAATTGGGTTGGCACAGCACTCAAGGCATCGAGGAACGAGGTAAGCTGGCGTGATGTCGTGACGACAGGCACGGGGCCTGAGGTGGTCGCGATCATGGCAGTGGCCTCGCCGTCTGAACTGGTGACTCCAAGCGCTGTCAGGATGCTATCGGATTTTTTCTTTTCCGCGTCGGCACCGGCTGATGAACGAAGTTTGACGAGACGGCCGAGCAGGTCGAACCAGAAGGGCGCACCGAGACAAACCGCCAGGGCGCTGGCAAAGAGGCCGGCGATTTTGGCGAAGTAGGCTACGAGGCCGGGCGCGGCTGCGGGATCGTCAGATTTGTAGATGAAATTATCCCGCCAGACTGGAGCCCAACCGATGGGAAAACCGACTTTGGTCAGATCGCGCAGTTGTCCGATATTTTCCTTGAGCTGTATTTTCAGATCCGGGTCGACCGAGGTGGTCGGGGTATTCGCCTGCACCATCGTTTCAGCCTGCTGGGCAACTTGCGCGCGGAGGGTCGGACTCTGGTAGAGGACAGTGGTGACTCGGAGAGCGTCGCCATTGAATACGACCGCAAGAATACAGCCGATGAAGAACAAGGCTTTTTGCAGTTGGCGGCGGTATTCGCCGCTGGCTCGCAGCATGGCGGTATCGTACCACTTGGCGATGGCCTCCTTGAAGGCGGCGCGGAAATCGGTGACATCGGGCGGCACCTGGCGCAGCAGGGCGAGCAGGCGGTCCTGCAGGTCATTGTTTTCGCCGGGTTTGGCCGGGATATAGGTGCGGATGGAATATTCCCAGGCGGCAGCGGTCGACGGCATTCTGCCGATGGCACCTTGGCCGGTCGCGAGATCGAGCACGACGCTGGCAAAGTGCGTTGCTTCAAGATACGCGGGCGAATCGGCGGTCTGAACGCGAAAAGGACGGATCATTTTTGTGATCCGCTGACGGACCGCGGTCGTCCATTTGGATTTGGCCGGGAAGTGGGAGTGAGTGTTTTTTCCCGGTTTCGCCTGCGGCGCGGCGGCGGAAGCGGGCGCGGCGGTGGCCATCTTTGCCGCAACAATACTACGGGGAGTACGAATGAAGAGCGGCAAGATCAACGAGTGCGTCCAGAATTGCTGTGTAGATTCCGGTTCGAGCAAACGGGTGACCGTCGCCCGCAGTAATTTATGGCGCCATTTTTGGTGGGCGGCGACAAATTCGGCGAGAACCGAACCGAGGGTAGAGAGGATGAAAAACATCAGCGCGAGGCCAATGGCGACATCGATGATTGTGGGCAGGGTCATGGCGTGGGTTTCCTGTGGGATGGGCGTCGCGATGCCTGTGCGCACCGGCGAACAGCGGGGTAAGACTGACTGGGTGGTATTAAACTTTTTGCTGGCCCGCTGCGGGGAGCAAAAGCCATCGCTGACGCCGCAGGCAATCTGAAAGGCGAGGCACGGGCCGTTGGTAGGGGGTGGCCGACCGGGCGGGTCCTCAGGACGACTTGATCACGTCGATACCTTTGAGTCCGAAGTGCGGCGCGGCGGCCAGCAGATGGCGATCGTGGCTATAGATTTCCTTGAGTCCGGCACTCGCAGCAGCGGCGAGATGGAGGGCATCCCCAGCGCGGAGATAGATGGCGGCCGGAATAGTGGCGACTTTTTCACAAGCCGTATCGATCAAAGCATTGCCGACTGGCAACCACTCGATCAGTCGGCTCGCCTCGTCGGTTTCCAGTCGGGTCATGGCTTGTCTGAATCCGCGGGCATCGAGGCGATTCTCTCTCTGATGGCGTTTGAAGGCGGCAACCAACTCCAGCCGACCGTGTCGCGCGCAAAGCAGGCCGCTTTTTCCAGTCAGCCAAGCCGCAACCTCCCCCGAACCCTGTTCGAAGACATAGAGCTTTAGCAGATAGGAAGTATCGAGATAGATCACGGGCGTTCCCGGTCTTCTGAAATAATCGCCGTCGAATCGAAATCTATTTTCGGCAGCTTGGACCAGTCGCGTCCGGAGAATACAGGTCGGGGCACGGCTTCCTCAACGTGGGGTTTGATGGTGGCGATTTTTTCGCCGCGATCCGTGACGATGATGGTTTGTTTTTTCGCGGCACGCACCCAGTGGCCGGTGGCGGCGTGGAGTTCTTTGATCGAAATCGTCTTCATGCGGCCAAGGTGTAACTGGTGACACCTGGGGTCAAGGGAGGATTGGGGAGAGACGTGGGTCGGCTCATTGGCGCTCGCCGCTACCTTGAGGCGGCGGGAGCATAAAAGGTAGCAGCGAGCCGAAGGCTAGGCTTTCGCTTCGGCATAAGCCGCCATACCGACGCACGAGCATACCAGATTTCTATCCCCATAAACATTGTCCACCCGACCGACACTGGGCCAGAATTTCGAGGCGCGGGTCCATTGATCAGGGAAGGCGGCGGTTTCGCGGGTGTACGGGTGCGGCCACTCGGTGGCGCAGACGGCGGCGCCAGTGTGCGGA
>JANYCF010000234.1 GCA_025360455.1 Opitutaceae bacterium
TTGGCACTTGGCACTTGGCACTTGGCACTTGGCACTTGGCACTTGGCACTTGGCACTTGGCACTTGGCACTTGGCACTTGGCACTTGGCACTTAGTTTCCCCCCATGCCCTCTCTCGCCGACACGTATTACGCCACCGCCACTGCTCTGCTCACTCGCGCCTGTGAGGTCAACGCGCCTACGCTGAAAAAACTCGGAGCCCTCCTCGGTGCCTCCGTCGCCTCTGGCGGCGTGATCCACACCTTCGGCAGCGGCCACAGTGAAGTCATCGGTCGCGAAATCATCGGCCGCGCCGGCGGACTCGTTTGCGTCAGCGGAATTTTCGATTCCACGGGCGGCTTCATCGAAAACCTCGTCGGCTACGGCACCAAACTCGCCGAACGCTACGACCGCCAATACGGCCTGCTCGCCGGTGAAACCATCATCGTGATTTCCAACTCCGGAAAAAATTCCTCCCCCATCGAAGTCGCGCTGTATGCGAAGCAGAAAGGCATGAACGTCATTTCCCTCACCAGTGTCGAGATGGCCAAGCTAGCCGTCACCGTCCATCCCAGCGGCAAAAAGCTCCACGATATCGCGGATTACACGCTTGATAATCTCGGCTTGCCCGGCGACGCCATCACGCCTGTGACCGACACCATCAACGCCGGCCCCACCTCGACTCTAATTGGTGCAACGCTTTTAAATCTGTTGATGCTCGAGACAATCGAGTGGTTAAAAACCAACGGTCATCATCTCCCGATTCTCCGCAGCCAGAACATGCCCAACGCCATCGAGTACAACCGCGAGCTCGGCAAAAAATACAAAGGCCGCCTCAGCCGCCAGCTGGCGTGAGGTTTATCCGGTTTGGTTGAGAGGGCGTCTAAAGAGGATCCATTGGCAGGGCAACCCCGCCTGCAAAATTCGCAACTGCCCTCAAAAACTTCTGGTCGGCACTTGCCGTCCATATCCATCACCGCTGTTATTCTCGCATCCCCATGGCCCGCGCTAAATCTTCCCCTGCGTCCGCTCAGTCCTCCGCCACCATCGGTTTCGAGGCCAAGCTTTGGCTCACCGCCGACAAGCTGCGCAACAATATGGACGCGGCGGAATACAAGCATGTCGTCCTTGGGCTCATCTTTCTCAAATATATCTCCGACACATTCGAGGAACACCGCGCCAAACTCGTCGCCGGCAAAGGTGACTACAAGGGTGCCAATGCCGAGGACCCGGATGAATACAAAGCCGAGAACGTCTTCTGGGTTCCGCCCGCTGCACGTTGGGCGTATCTTCAGGCCAGCGCCAAACAGCCGACCATCGGCAAGATTGTGGACGATGCCATGGTCGCCATCGAACGCGATAACGCGCGGCTCAAGGGGGTTCTTCCGAAGGATTATGCCCGGCCTGGTCTCGATAAGCAGCGGCTAGGCGAGCTGATCGACGTCATCGCGACTATCGAACTCACCGCTGCCAGCGAGGGCGAGAAGACGCATCGTTCCGTCGATCTGCTTGGTCGTGTTTACGAATATTTCCTCACCCGCTTCGCCAGTGCTGAAGGCAAGAACGGCGGCCAGTTCTATACGCCGTCCTGCGTCGTGCGCTGCCTTGTCGAGATGCTCGCTCCCTACAAAGGCCGCATCTATGACCCGGCCTGCGGCTCCGGCGGCATGTTCGTGCAGTCGGAAAAATTCGTCGAGTCCCACGGCGGCAGGCTCGGCGACATCTCCATCTACGGCCAGGAGAGCAACGCCACCACGCGCCGCCTCGCCGTGATGAACCTCGCCCTGCGCGGTATCGAGGCCGACTTCGGCCCCGAGCACGCCGACACCTTCCGCCGCGACCTCCATCCCGATCTCCGCGCCGACTACGTCCTCGCCAATCCGCCCTTCAACGACTCCGACTGGTTCCGCAAGGATGACGACGTGCGCTGGCAGTTCGGCGTCCCACCCAAGGGCAACGCCAACTTCGCCTGGGTGCAGCACTTCATCCACCACCTTGCGCCCCACGGCATGGCCGGCTTCGTCCTCGCCAATGGCAGCATGAGTTCCAACCAGTCCGGCGAAGGCGAGATCCGCAAAGCCCTCATCGAAGCCGATCTCGTGGACTGCATGGTCGCTCTCCCCGGACAGCTTTTCTACAGCACGCAGATTCCCGTCTGTTTATGGTTTTTGACC
>JANYCF010000071.1 GCA_025360455.1 Opitutaceae bacterium
ACGCGAGGCGTAGGGCGCGCGGATTTAGCGGAGCGCGCAACGCCGGAACGGTCGGCGACGACAGCGCGGAACCGTTCAACGGTGGAGCGATGGCGGCGGCGTGCGTGCCGGCATTGAACGCAGCAGAGTGAGCAGAGCGAACGGCGCGGAGTGGCCCGCGTTGATTGTTTCCGCGGGCGGTTGGTCGCCCCGACCCCTCGGGGCGAGCCCGCGGTTTCGCGGAGCGGGGGGCCATGCGGCCCCCACGGAGGGAGCGCAGCGACCGGAGCCGAGGCCGACGCGAAGCGGAGCGCCACGCCGACCCGCCGTCTGCGGCGGCTGAGGCGAGGGCGGGAGCCGACGGGTGGAGCGGGGTCCCCGCCCGGCACTCTACGCCGGACGCGGAGCGAGTGCTAACGAGCGGCCCGTGGCCCGATCCTTCGGGCCACAAGCGCCGGCGCGGGCGGGGCTGCTCTCCACCGGACCGGAAGACGCGGCACGCGGCTGGAGGGAGGATGCAGACGGCGTGACAGCGTTGCTGGCGCGTCGTGTGCCGCTGGTTCTTTGGAGAACGTTGCGCACGCGGCTGAGAGGGCAGCTTGTCAAGAGTCAAGACGTGACGTCATTTGCTGGACTTCAGTTTTGCTCGGCCTCTTCTTCAATCTTAAACTCAACAGTTTTCTCACTGACCTTTAGAAACCTTGCCTTCATATGGTCTTCACTGACCTCCTCGTAGAGGGGCGTATTCAGTGTGAAATTGACTTCGTGCAACCCTGTACCTTCAACAGCCAAGTCTGTAATAGGAAGCGCGAAGACCTGATGCGGCTCAAGGGTATGGCACCAGTTTGGACGACCGGCGTTAGACCAAAGCACGGAGAAATCATCACGCAACCGACCGAGATTGCTGTACGATGGGGACGTAAGTCTGGTGACCGTCGGTTCTAAAATGACCACCGGACGGTTAGAGATATTTTTTATGAAGATACGGGCGACGGGCACAAATCCATCAGGATAAACGGGGCACGCTCTGACAACCAACTCGATCTCATCAGGTTTGATCTGAAGAATCTCGTTAACAGTTTTGTGGTCGTCTCTCGCAAACGCTTCATGAATCTTCTTCAATATTACAATGTCACTCTCTGTCATGCCCTCTCTGCGAATTGCGCCAAAGTGCTTCGAGTAATTCGGGTAATTGCGAAGCACGCGCAAACTTATCTGCACCCCAATACAGAGCAGAACGCCCAGCAAAATCATTAGGATTTTAGAAACAATTCGGTTCATTTGTCACCTTTTTGGGTTACTGGTATTTCCAGTCGAGGATATCTATCGTATGATAAGTCCATGATGTCAGATAACTCCCTGTTCTCCATGTTGTCGAAGCCTCGTCTGGGCCCGTCCGCACTGCATTTTTTCTCACGCATGCCCACTCATTTTGTTGAAGCACAAAACGACTGCCTTCCTGAGCAGTAGGTTCATCCCTAAACATTGTTTGAACGGCCGCAAGCCAGCTGAAATCCACCTCCTTGATGTCAATTTGCCTCAGTTTCACCCGCTCTTCACATTCCTTGCAGGATTTAGGCCCATTATCTATCGTCCGTTCTGGTTCGTCGGGCATTTCTTGGTCCCCTTCGGGGGACCCAAACCCTGGCATCTCCACCTCGATTTTCCCCTTCTTCTTTAGCCCCAAGAAATCGATAGCGTTGATCGAATTGTTCGCAACAAACGCATATAAATTTACTCCACCTCGTTCTTTGATCGGATCTCTGGATAGCCAGCGCCCAGTTGACGGCTGATAGAAACGATAGCCGTAGTAAATCAGCGCGGTTTCATCATCCGTGTACTTTGTGCTAAAGCGGAAGTGATTCGTCACTGACGCCACGCCGTCGCTCTGGATGGTTTCGCCGAAGGCGTTGTAGTCGTAGGTCGCGGACTTCACGCCGGTCGCCATGTCCACTAATCCGATGACGTTGCCGTTGCCGTCAAACGCTGACGCGTAGGAGGTGGAAGATGGGAGAGAGAAGTTGGAGAAGAGCAATCCGCCGACGCC
>JANYCF010000255.1 GCA_025360455.1 Opitutaceae bacterium
GATCACAGCGATATCCACTACTGGAGCGCAGAGGATGGCATCCGCCGGCCCATGCCGATGCACGGTTACGCGCGACAGGGCGATTTTCGGATCACTCGGCTCGATGAGGGTGGTTTCTCCGCGCAATTCGTCCCCAGTGCCGAAGCCCAGGCTTCCTATCCGTACGACTACGAATTCACCGTCCACTACCGGTTCGAGAAAACGGGCTTCTACGTCGAGCTGGAGCTGAGCAACCGCGGCACCACGCCCATTCCGTGGTCAGCCGGGCACCATTTCTATTTCACTTTGCCTTGGAGCACCGGTCTCAAGCGCAAGGATTACCTGCTCGATGTGCCCGCCACCAAAACTTTGAAACACATGGAGAGCGGTCGCCTCATCGATGGGCCCCGACTCAACCAGAGGGAAACTTTGGATAACCCGGCCCTCATTGACACGATCCACACCGGATTGCGTGGCCACACCTTCTCCGTCACCGAACAACCCAGTGGCCAACGCCTGAAGTTCAACACCGGCTTCACCAACACCACGGCCAAAGATGCGGCGGTCGTCACATGGACTTCCGATGACAAAGCCCCTTATTACTGTGTCGAACCTTGGATGGGCCCGCCCAACAGCCCCGAGAATAAAATGGGGTTGCACCTGGTCGGCCCAGGACAGACGCAGAAATTCCTGGTGGAGATCTCGATTGGCTAAGGTAGGCGTGAGGGAATCGTAGAGCACAAGCATCCGGGCCTGTGGTTTTGATTCGGCAGATATTGCCAAACCCCGGCAGGCGCCGTGGTCTGCCGCTACACGATTGCCTCGCTTTTCCGCACACTTTTTCCGTTACTTTTTCGCCCAACCCACTCTAATCCATCCATGTCTTTGTCCCTAGCATTCATTGAAGGTATTGGTGGCGGCGAACTGATGATGATCATGTTCATCGTCCTGCTGCTTTTCGGCGCGGACAAACTGCCCGAATTGGCCCGCGGGATGGGCAAAGCGATGCGGGAAGTGAAAAAAGCGACGAGCGGTGTGGAGCAGGAAATCAAGAAAGCAATGGAAGAACCACCACCGACGCCCAAGACCCTCCCCAAGCCCGCCGCATCAGTGCCCCAGGAGCCACCCACGACCACCGGAGATAAAATTCCGCCTTTCCCTCCGGCGATGGAGTAAGCAGATGGATGTATTATCCTGCTGGAACCCGGCCTCTGGCTGGATTTTCTCTTGCGCGACGAACAAACCCGTCCGGAGGCCCCCAGCCGTTGAGTAAAACTATTCTCCGTTGCATCGGTTCGGAGTAGCGGCAGGCGTCCCTGCCTGCCGGGTTTTGCGCTACAGACATCAAGCTCGCACGCTCGGCAATCCCACCCGTCCGGAGGCCGGGTTCCACCACCGGAAAGTTTTTCGACAACGTGTCTGCGTTACCTCACTCAAAGATTTTCCCGCGGTTGAACCGCCAGACGGCGATACTCATCACCACGACCGTGATGCCACCAAGAATACCGAGAATCGGCAGGAGTTGTACAAAACTGTTGCCCGCCCAAAGCACCGCGCTGAAGCCCTCCATCGACCAGTAAACCAGCGTGAGTTTGCTGAACTGCTGAATGAAAGCCGGCATGATACTGATCGGAAACCACGCCCCCCCGAGCGCACTCATCAGCATGATGAGGAAAGTAGCCATCCCGTTCGCCGCCTCGGCATTCGGGGCGATGGCCGCCAGCAACATGCCGAAGGAGGTACAGGCAGCGGCCGCGAAAAGACAGACCAAGACGAGCAGGCCTAGATGTTTTTCCACTTCGATCCCAAATAACAGACGGCCGGCGAAAAACAAAACGAGCAGCTGAAAGAGGCCGATACTCACCCCATAAAGAAACTTTCCCCAGAGGATCTGTGCGCGGGTCACCGGGGCCGCGAGTATCCGTTGAAACAGACCGGCGTCGCGCTCGCGAAACAACGCCGCCGCTGAGGCGCTGACCGCGAAGAGCAGAAACTGCATGGCCCAACCACCCACGATACTGGTGGCAAACGGACTTTTCACCTCGGCTCCGACCACCTGCTCGGTCTCAATGCGTATGAGGCGGGATAGAAAATCGGGCGACGAACGGTTCGCGTCAGTGGTGGCAGCCGCAGGGCCACCAGATTTACTCGGAGCGCCAAAGCCAAAATCACCCGCTTCAATGGCACGCTGGATTTGCTCCTTGTCGCCTCCGAACGCCTTGCTCACCGCACCGGCAATCGCACCGTTGAACAGCCGGTAACGCTCAGCCCCGAGCATAGATTTCGTGCTATTCTGAAGCGATTGGCCAAGCAGCTGGGGGATGCCGGTGAAAATGGTTTTTTGCAAAATGCCGTTCACCGTCTGCGTTTCGATTTCATTCCGGGGATTGGAGAGGATTTTCAAATGCAGTCCGAAGCCGGAAGCACTCAGGAGATCGGCCGGGATCACGACGGCAAAATGCGTTTCCGCTCCAGCCTGATGGAGCATCGCGCGAAGATCGTCCTCGGTGAGCGGACGGGTCGATTTATCGGGATTGATAAATTCCGTCTGCACCCGAAAACTTTTTTCCGCCTGCAAGGCCTCCACCAGTTTCACGGCGGCGGGATTGTCGCTCGCGTTGACCACGGCGAGTGGAATGCCAGCCGGGCCTGAGCTGCTTTTATTCACTCCAAAAATATTTCCGAACAACCAGATCATCGCGAACGGCACGATGAAGGTGAGCGAGACCGCAGCCTTATTGCGGAAGAAATTCAGGAAATCCTTACGGACAAGTACGAGCATGGTGCGCATGGGGAAATTTATTCGCGAAGGTTACGGCCGGTCAGGTGGAGGAACAGCGCTTCGAGTGTGGGCCGTTGGCTGGTGAAAAGCCGCGCCGGCAGACCGAGTGACTCGGTCAGCGTGTAGAACGCCGAGAGTTTGCAGTCCGGACGGGGGCGGAAGCGGTGCGTACCGTCGAACGTGGATAATTCACCGGAGGCCGAAAGTTGGGCCGCGAGCGCGGTGGTTGTCGCAACGGAGGGAAACCGGATTTCTTCCTCGAAAGGCAGCTTCGTCAGCAACTCATCGAGCGTACCGAGCGCCAGAATTTTGCCGTGGTCGATAATGCCGATGCGCGAGCAAAGCCGCGTCGCTTCCTCCATGTAATGCGTGGAATAAACAATCGTAAGCCCCTCGCGGTTGAGCCGCGCAAGATATTCGAAGATGGCATTGCGCGATTGGGGATCGACGCCGACCGTGGGCTCATCACAGAGGAGAAATTTCGGGCGATGCAGGAGAGCAGCCACGAGATTGAGTCGGCGCTGCATGCCTTCGGAAAAAGTTTTTACCTGATCTTTGCGCCGGTCAGTGAGCTGAACCGCAGCGAGCGCCTCTTCGATGCGGTCACGAAGCAACGGACCGCGCAGCCCGTAGAGTTCACCGAAGATGCGGAGATTTTGCTCCGCGTTCAGTTCCGGATAAAGTGCGAGGTGTTGCGGCACGAGACCCAGCGCGACCCGGGTTGAGGGATCCGCCGTGGTAATCGCCACGCCATCGAGGGTGAGCACGCCGCCATCGACGGGCCGCAGGCCGGCCACGAGCGACATGAGCGTGGATTTACCGGCGCCGTTGGGCCCGAGCAGGGCAAAAAACTCACCCGGAGCGACGTGAAGCGAAACGCCATCAAGCGCGGTAAGCGCGCCGTAACGTTTGGTAACTTGATTGAGGTGCAGCATGAGGAGGGAGAAACGAAGCTGAGTAGAAAAAAGGCAAAAGCTGTCCGCTTGCGCGATGCTTTAGGTACAGCAGAAAGTCATGGTCATGCCTGAGGCTGAGCCAACCTATCTCGCCGCAAAGGCTCCTGCAGTGAAATCCCGATTTTCTTTTGTCAGCAAACGCCTTCGCGCTATCGTGTATCCATGACCGTAGATGAAAGGAATCACGCCCGCCGGGAGCAGGACCATGGACTTCCTGTGCGCATACCCATCACGGGGGAACTCGATCTGCATACTTTTCGGCCGCAGGATATCGCCAGTCTGCTCGAGAGCTACCTGACAGAATGCACCCAGGCCGGCCGGCGCGACGTCCGCATCATCCATGGCAAGGGCACCGGCACACTCCGCGAGACCGTGCACAAGTGGTTGCGTCACTCGCCCCAAGTGGCGGGATTCCGGCTCGGCGATGCACGCTCCGGCGGCTGGGGAGCGACACTCGTTACACTCAAGCCCTGAAATTCAAGCTGCGACTTTTCTGCGATGATGCGGGTTCTCCAGCGGCTACGTAGCCGCGTTGTCGCTGCGCGCCAACGTGGTTCAGCTCCAGCAAAATGGTACGATTGCCCTCGGCCCGACCCCGAAGTGGGCTACGCGATTCATCCGCTGGATTTGGCGATCAACAAAGTTCACGCTCGGGCCGGACGTGATGAAGCTCGCGACAATCTTGATGTGCTCCATCTCGACCGTCATCCTCTATCACTCGGTGTTCTGTGTTGGGCGGCAGTCGGCCAAGACCCCGGTTACAGTCCGCTAGGCTTGGTGGAGCAACTCGCTCGCCAAGGTCGCGTCCGCACCGATGACTTTGCCGATCTCGATTTGACCGTACCGATTGACCTGACTGGTTGGAAAACCCAATGGCTCACCGCGCTCGGGCAAGCACGATCCCTGGTGCAACGCCTGCCTCTATCTTGATTCCTCCTTGAAGAATTTCATCACCCCTTGCCGGCGACACTACCGGTTACGTGAAGCAGTTCGGATCTTTGGGCGGCGTGCTACCATTTATGCTGAGAGCTTAGTGTAGCGCGCCCTCGTCGCGCTCCACTCGGTGACTATTTCCTGCGTCCTGCCACGCTCACATTTCCTCGTCTTTCGACTCTCACTCCCCCTCTCACATCGGGGGATTCGTCTCGACCCGCGTCGCAGATAACTTGGCTACGTCGGTGTGGCGCACATCTTTTCCTTTCGCCAAGTAGATCATCTCCTCGGCGATATTCGTGGCGTGATCCGCGATCCGCTCGATAGACTTGGAAATAAACATCAGCTCCAAGGCCCGGGCAATTGTGTCGGGTTTCTCGATCATATAACTGGTCAGCCGGCGATAGACGAGACGGTTGATATTATCGACCTCCGAGTCCCGGCGAATCACCGCCAACGCCTTTTGCTCATCTTCATGCACGAAGCAATCCAGCGCGTCCCGCAACATTTCCAGCGCGATGTTCGCCATACGCGGGATATCGGCATATAGCTCCAGCTTCGGTTCAATCGCCAGTTTGCGCGCCCGGCGGGCAATATTCGTCGCCTCGTCACCCACGCGTTCCAAATCATGGCTCGCCTTCATGCCGACGATCACCACGCGTAATTCCGAAGCCACTGGACCGCGCAGGGTCATATAACGAATCGCCTCTTCATCGATCTGTATCTCAAGTTTATCAATATCGTCGTCGGTCGCGATCACCTTATCCGCGAGAGCGAGATCCGCCTCCATCAGTGAGCGCAGAGATAAACGGGTCTGCTCAATGGCGCGATCGCCCATCTGGAGCAAATGCGTACGGAGGGCTTCAAGTTCAGTATCGAAGAAACGTTTCATGGTTTTTAAAGAAGGAGTGGGTAGCGGGTAGTGGGTAGCGAGTAGAAGTTGGCGGATTGTTATGCTCACTACCCGCTACGGGAAGATTTGGTTAACCAAATCTTCCCGAGACATATGCCTCGGTCTGGGGATTGGCCGGATTCATAAAGATGGTGCGAGTCTCGGCGTATTCGATCAATTTGCCGAGATAGAAAAACGCCGTGCGGTCTGAGCAACGCGCGGCCTGCTGCATATTGTGCGTCACGATCACGATCGTGAACTGCTTCTTCATCTCATGGATTAATTCTTCCACCTTGGCCGTAGCGATGGGATCCAGCGCGGAGCACGGCTCGTCCATCAAAATAATCTCGGGTTCGACCGCCACCGCGCGAGCGATGCAGAGCCGTTGTTGCTGTCCGCCGGAAAGCCCCAACGCGCTCTGATGCAGCCGGTCTTTCACCTCATCCCAGAGAGCCGCGCCGCGCAGACTTTTTTCCACGATCTCATCGAGCCGGGACTTGTTTCTCTCTCCCTGAATCCGCAAGCCGTAGGTGATGTTCTCGTAGATAGATTTGGGAAAGGGATTGGATTTTTGAAACACCATGCCGACGCGTTTGCGCAGTTCGATCACATCCACGCGCCGGTCGTTGATATCCACGCCATCGATCTGGATCCGCCCGGCCGTGACCCGTGCGCCCTCAATCAGATCGTTCATCCGGTTGAGACACCGCAGCAAGGTGCTTTTCCCGCACCCCGAGGGCCCGATAAAAGCCGTTACTTCCCGCGCCTGAATACCCAGCGAGATGCCATGCAGCGCTTTCGATGGGCCATAACAAAAATCTATATTTTCTATTTCAATGGCCGCGCGAACGGCAGGGTTGAGCGCCGACGGGAGTGGGGCGGTGACCGTGATGGCACGCACCGAGGGAGAAGAGGGAACTTCGGACATGTTGAGTAAGGTGCTTACCATTTGTATTTTTTGCGCAGACGGGTGCGGAGAATGACGGCGGTTGCCGCGATGGCCGCGACCGTGAAAAGAAAAACGAACGCCGTGCCGTACTGGACATCGCGCGTGTACTCGTTCTGCGGAATTTTAGAGGCCACCACGTAGATGTGATACGGCAGCGCCATGACGCCCTGGAAAAAGAAGTCGGTAAATTTCTGCACCTGCCACGGGAGTTCGTCGCGCATCACATAGGCGGCGGTAAACATGATCGGAGCCGTCTCGCCGGCCACGCGCGCGATGGCGAGGACGGACGAAGTCAAAATGCCGGGGAGCGCATACGGCACGACATTCGTCATGATGGTCTGAAATTTGGTCGCACCCAAAGCGAGTGAACCTTCACGATAACCCTTCGGCACCGCCTTCAACGCCTCCTCCGACGCTGTGATAATAATGGGCAGCACCATAAACGCCATGGTCAGCCAACCCGCGAGCAGCGAGACTCCAAAGTTCAAAGCGATGACAAACATACCAAAGCCAAACAGACCAAAGACAATCGACGGCACTCCGGCCAAATTGACGATCGAGAGCCGAAGAAAGCGGATGAAAGGACCATCGGTCGCGTATTCGCTCAGGTAGATTGAACTCAGCACACCCAACACGAGCGCAATAAAAATTGCACCTGCCACGAGGAGCACGGTGCCCACAATATTCGGGAAAATCCCACCGGCAGAATAAACGTAAGACTCCACCCGCACGCTTTTCAACTCGGCCTCGTGGGTCGCCTTGTATTCGCGAAAAGCCCGGTCACCCATCGTGATTTTTTTCCCCTCACGCTCAAAAACGTTCAAAGTCTCCGGCGCATCAGTGAGGAACGGCACATTGATGAACGGCACCGAGGATTTGAAAATCACCGCGCCACCTTTCCAACCGATGTCGATGAAAATCGTGGCCGCGCAAAGCAGCACAAAGTATGTACTCAGACGCAACGCCCAGAGCACAACCCGCTCCATCCGCTTAGCCAGAGTAGGCCGGCCGAAAAGAATTGAAGATGAAGTCATCGTGGTACTCCTGTTTGAAAGGTAGGGCGGCGTTTCGAATTTGCAGGGCTGCCGCTTGTCGGCACGCCGGCACTCAAACGCGGCACGGCGACAAGCGCCGGCCCTACAGTGGCATCCCGTAGCCGCGCTTGAGGGCTTGGCCAGAAAGCGTGGCCGCATCCACGCCTCGTCCACGTTGTCGCTGGCGCTCCAACGCGGCTACCAGAGCGCCTGAGAAGGTAGGGCGCGTTATCCCTAACGCGCCGCTGCGATAGGTCCATGCCGGCCATGCCCGGCGGAATAAGGATATTCAGCCTCATGGCATCTACCCACCGAGATTGAGATCCGAGAATTGTTGAAAATGTGCTCATCAGGCGGCGATGCGGTAGCGGCGCACCACCTTTTGGGCGAGCCAGTTGACCAGCAGAGAAATCAGGAAAAGGACGACCCCAATCATGAAGAGCGCCCGGTAGTGGATACTATCGCGGACCACCTCACCCATTTCCTGGGCAATGATTCCGGTCATGGTGTGCACCGGCTGGAAGATCACTCCGAGGCCTGAACCCACGTCGGGGATCGCGATCCGGTTACCCGCGCAAAGCAGCACGACCATGGTCTCGCCAATCACTCGGCCGAACCCGAGCAGAATCGCCGCCATGATTCCCGAGAGCGCCGCCGGCACCGTGATCTGAATGATCGTCTGCAAGCGCGTCGCTCCGAGAGCGAGCGAGGCTTCCCGGAAAGAACGCGGCACGTTGTTCAGTGCGTCCTCGGCCAGCGAAAAAATCGTCGGGATCGCCATGAGGGCAAGGAGACAGGCCGCCGTCGTCGCGTTTAACCGCTCAGCAAACGGAAAGCCCGGCACCCAACTGAGTGAAGGCAGCTGCGAGAGCCGGCGCAATGTTTCACCCAACATTGCGATGCCAAAAAATCCGAGCACAACGCTGGGGATGGCAGAGATAAATTCAATGTAGGGCTTGATCACCATCTGCTCACCCGAACGAGCGAGCTGGTTCACGTAAATCGCTGCCGCCACGCCGAGTGGAATTGCCATCAGCAAGGCGAGAAAGGCAATGAGCAGCGATCCCGTAAACAACGGAATGACGCCATACCAGTCCTGCCAAAAACTCGCCGTGATCCATTGGCGGCCGAAGGCAAAGGCATTAAAAGACTCCAGCCAACCGACCGGTTTATTCTGCTCCCATGCAGCCATGGCCTTTTCTGCAACAGCCACTTCTCCGGCATAATTGCCCACAAAGACCGAAACCTTCGCCATTTTTTCGGTCAGGACTAAGTCGGAAAATTTCGGCGCAGCGTCCACCAATTGCTGCATGGCCGCGAGCTGTCGGACATTCGCCGCATGGATTTCCGCCCCCAGTGCAAGCAACGGTTTGATCTCTTCCTTGAAATTCAGGACCTCGATTGGTGTGGCATCGGCCAGTCGCTGAAGCTCGGCGGCCCGCGCCGGCGTCGCGCCTTGCTTAGCCTTCAACAAATTCCGCTTTGATTCGGCCATATCCTGCGCCACCTTTTGCCGATCTTTCACGGCTGTGGCCAATTCGGTCATGTTGCCGAGAATCGTTTCTTCTTCGCTCAAAGTGTCGGCAAATCGGTTGGCGAAATCATCAAAGGCGGCCAGCTGGGCCTGAGCGGTTGCCACGGGTAGGCCTTGCGTCTTCGTCAAATTCGCAAACTGCTGGGCCCGCACGGAAGCGAGATAACGGGAGATCGTGCTATGGGCCGTGACTTGTTCACGAAATAAATCGACATACTCGAGTCCCGCCTGCCGATAGATCACGAGGTTGTCGTGGTTGGCCGGCAAGAAACCCACCGCATCTTTGAAAATCGTGAACGTGATCAAGGCCAACACCACGATCGATATGGCCGCATTTCCCTGGAACACATACTTCACAAACTGATCGCCGCTCAGACCAAAGAACCAGCCACGCTGCTTACGCAGCAGGGCCTGCTGAGTGGTTAGGCGGGGAGTCGGTGGACTTTGGGTGGCGGTGAACATCTCAGGGTGCACTGAAAGCATCGGTCTCGACAAAAGGGTCGGTCAATCGAGCTAGGTTACAGTTGTGTGACAAAAAACCGCCCGCAGCCGGATAGGTCTGCGGGCGGCGTTACACACACACACTTAATATTGAATAAATCAGTTCAGTTTCCGAACAGGCACGAAACCGACCTTACGGACGATTTTTTGCCCCTCATCGCTCAGCGTGAATTCCACAAACTTGGCCGCTTCGCCCGTAGCCTCGCCATTCGTATAGTAGAACGTGGGGCGGGAATACGGATACTGTTTCGCAATCACCGACTCCTCCGTCGGCAAAGAACCTTCAACAGAAACAGTCTTGATCCCTGGATCGGCCAAGTAGGCGAGACCGACATAGCCGATGCCGTTGGCATTTTTCGCTACTTCGGCCGCGATTTGCTCGTTACCCGCCATCTTTTGCGAGGATGAAGCATAATCGCGCTTCTTCATGGCCAGGTCCTTAAAATCCGAATAAGTACCAGAGGCCGTATTACGGGTGTAGATGGATATCGGGCCGGCCGTGCCGCCTACTTGGCTCCAATCGGTGATATCACCGGCAAAGATCTGCTCGACCTGTCGTTTGGTCAGGGTTGATAAAGGATTCTTGGAGCTAACAATCACGCCGATCCCATCAAACGCTACGATCATGGGTTTTAACGTAATGCCCTTGGCGGTAGCCGCCGATACTTCCGTGGTCTTGGCGCGGCGACTCGACATGCCGATCTGCGCGGTACCATCAGTAATGGCGGCGATACCGGTGGTCGAACCTTCGGCGGCGATTTCAAACGTCGTGCCGGGGTTGCGTGACTTGTAATCTTCGGCCAGCATCGGCACGAGCTTGGCCCCAAGAGTATCGGAACCCTTGATGACCAGTTTTTCCGCATGGACGAGGCCGGTAGCACAGAGCGCAGTGGCGAGAAGGATAATTGTTTTCATGAAGGAGTAAAATAGAGCTTAGAATTTGACGTTAAGATCAGTTTGAAAGACGCGAAATTTATTCAAAGCGTTATGCGAGCCGATGTCCCCCGCGCCAGGTGCTATGATGGTGTCGTTTTTGCGTGTCGCATCGCCGTAGGTGAGGCTGAGTTGCGTCGCAGCACCGAGCGCATAGTTCATACCGACCACCCATCCTTGCATATTGGTGCGGCTGTCGAAGAGGTCGGAATCCACCAAATTGGTATCGAGCGCAAAGGCACCCACTGATTGATAGAAGATGCGGGCATCCCATTCGCCTTTGTTGACAGCTTTGCCGTATTGGAAACCGATATGGTAAGCCTTGTCCTCACCATCGAGGGCTGGTTTGCCAAACTTGGTCGCACGAGCTTTGGCATCAAAGTTCATCGCCACATCCGCAAAGATCTTCATGGGTTTGCCCGCCGCCACCCAATTATATTCCATCGGGACTTCGAGCACGAACAGGTTGTTAACTGCCGTATCATTCGTGGGCGACAGGACGGCATTAAAGGCGGCGGTATTCCGGCGCTGATCGGTTTGCAGGTAATTGTAGACGACCGGAGCGACCTGGAAAAAATGGGTCGCACCATTGATATAGTATTTATAGCCACCCTGCCACGCCATCATGTACAGATCTTTCGAGCCGGCGACGAGAGGAGCGCCGAACGGGGTTTGATTGCCCGAAGTGCTGTAGAGGAACTGGCCCAAGGTGGCAAAAAATTCATTCTTACCGGAGCGATGCCGATATTGTTCGGCGAAGCCTTCAGGATTAATATCGCCATCCCAAACCATCAGCGTTGTGACCAAGGGATTCGGCATACGGCCCGCCGTAAAAGTCCACTCAGGGGTGGGCGTCCAGTTTAGATAAATCTGCCCCACATTCACGGTATCGCTGTTTTTGGCAAATGGACCGGCATCATCACCCATCGTCACATTGCTGGAACGGCTGCCCGTGGCGGTTTCGAGACGGATACCAAACGACCAGTTATTAACCAACTTGCCGGTCAGCGAAGTGCGGAAACGATAGCGGAAGCGATCACGCGTCTGGCGATCTCCGGTATTCAATTCGCCGGTACGATCCTCATAGCGGATACGGACGTCGCCACCGATTTTGAGTTCGGTCAGCGTTGAGCCGAGGTTCAATTTTCCGGCGGAAGTATTCGCCACGAAGTCCTTCACCAGATCGGCGCGAAGCTCTTCGGCTTCCTGGTCATTAACGATACCTTTCTTGACGAGGATATCGATCAGTGGGCCGCTGTCTTGGGCGAGGGCGAGACCGGCGCCCAAAAGGAACGCCGCTGTCGTGAGGAGTTTGGATTTTAATTTAAGCATGGGTTCTGTCCTGTGTAGTACTGGTGTTTGGTAGGTGCTGCGGTGATTGAAGCCGAGGCACGGACAGAATTTACCCGACAATTGTTACGGTTTCGTGACAGCTGTGTTACGAACAGGGAAAGACACAGTTTTCGACTGCCTCAACAGTAGGGCGAGTCGTCCCTGACGAGCCGTCTTCAAAGCGGTTTCACCGCGAATCTCGCGCATGCCGTGGATAATGAAAGTAGCGCAGGCATCCTGCCTGCCATCGGGAAAGGCGACTGGAAGCCTGCGCTACATTCCCCATCCGGTCATTATAGGAAGGGCGTCGCCCCACCCTCACACCGGCACAGCCACCTTCGCCACACTTGCATTCAGCAACTCCGTTTCTCCCGTCACTGTCGCGGTCAGCTGAATAAGACTTTGTAACGAATTAAAATGCTTGGACCACTCGAAGTCGCCGCCGGTGCCGCCGACGATTTGGTTGAACAGCGCACGCTTGTCCACCTTGAGCGCCTGGATGCGTTCCTCGATCGTACCCGCCGTGACCATGCGATACACAAACACGGTGTTCGTTTGACCGATGCGGTGCACCCGATCAATCGCCTGATCTTCGACCGCAGGATTCCACCACGGATCGAGCAGAAAAACATAATCCGCCGCATGCAACGTGATGCCCGTGCCTGCGGCTTTCAAACTCACGAGCATCGCCGCCGCGCCTTGCGCCGTCTGAAATTGTTGCACGGGCTTTTGCCGGTCGAGCGTCATGCCGGTGATTTCGTAACGCGGCAAATCCGGATAATGTGCGTCGAGCGCGCTGCGCACCCGATCAAGCAGGGTAACGAACTGAGAAAAGATCACGACCTTGTGGCCGCTACTCACGATCTCCGCCAGTTTCTCGATCAACAACTGAAGCTTGCCGCTATCGTGCAACGGCGAATTCAACCACGGCAGCAAATCCGGATCGCAACACACCTGGCGCAAGCGCGTAAGCAGTGCGAGGAAGCCGAAGGATTTTTCCTTCATCGCCGTCGTAATATCCTCACCCAACCGCGCCAAGCCCTCGTTGCAGATACGGGCGTACTCGGTGCGTTGCACTTCGGTGAGTGGGCAAAGCAGATCCATCTCGACCTTCGGGGGCAATTCCTTCGCCACTTCGTTCTTCGTACGACGCAGCGTGAACGGCGTGAGTTGTTGCCGCAACCGCTGCATCGTGCGATCGCGATCCAGATTCAGCGCGCCTTCAAACGCCACGCGCGAACCGAGCAACCCCGGCAACAGGTAGCGGAAGATCGACCAGAGATCCAGTTGCTTGTTTTCCAGCGGCGTGCCGGTCATCACGATGCGGTGCTTCGCCTTGATCGCGAAACACGCCTGCGTGATTTTCGCATCGGGATTCTTGATGAACTGTCCCTCATCCAGAATCGAGTAACCGAAAGTGACCTCGCCGAGCAGCGCACGGTGCTTGCGCAATTGCGTGTAGCTCGCCAGCCAGATAACCGGTGCTTTGTTGGTCGTGAAATCATTGCCCGATTTCAGCGTGTCCACCTTCGCCGCCGGGAAAAAGCGGGCGATTTCCTCGCGCCACACCGGCACCACACTCGCCGGGCAAACCACCAAATGAGGGAATCCGGGCAACTGCCGGACGGACAGCAGCGCGATCACTTGCGCGGTTTTACCGAGCCCCATTTCGTCGGCGAGCAAGCCGTGGCAATCCGTATCGGCAAGGTGATGCATCCACTCAACACCCTTGCGTTGATAATTCCGCAAGAACTCGGGCAGTACGGGACTTTCGGTCGGCATCGTGAGCACTTTCTGTCGCCACGCATCGATCTCGGGCCCGAGCGTAACCTTAATCCGGCTGTCGCTGAACAATGAAAACACGAGGTAAGGTTGCAGTGCGCCTTCGCCCTGCGCGTCCTCCAAGGAGCGCCGCCATTGCTGGATGCTTTCCCATTTTTCCGGCGCCATCGTCAGGATACCAAGGTCAGGCATGAGCACCGGCGTGCGGCCGTGCTTGAGTAGCGCCGCGGCTTGTTCGTCGGTGAGCAGTTTTTCACCCGCGCGGAAAATCCACCGCAAGTTCAATCCCGCACCTTCGCGATGTTCCGCCACCGCTTCGACTTCGATTGTACGTGCACCGTGTTTCAGCGCGTCCACCTTGCCATCGATTTCCAAGGGAAACTGCTTTTTCCAATGCGGCATCACGTCGCGCAGGAAACTCGGAATATCCACCAACGACTCCATCGAGTAAGCATGGGTCGTCTGGTTGTAGCGGAAGTGGGCTTTGCGCGCGTAGCTGGCGAGGGCGATGAGCTTGGCACGTTCATTGGCGGTCGGATGCGTGGTGGCATTGCCGAGCGCCGGGATGCGGTTCTTCCCCTGCTTCCAATACGCGAGAAAAGTCAGCCCTTCCCCTGTCGCGGTAAAACTCAGGAGCAAATCACGGGTCGGGCCGTCGGCCTTCGCGCTGTGGCCGTTGCCATTCTCATGCGCTTCCGCGGCGGGCGCCAAAGTCGGCACCACCCCGGGCAACTTGGAAGTCATCTCATCCGCGACCAATTCCTCGATCTCATGCAAACCCGCGACTGCGATGGCGTTGGCCAGCAAAGGATCGGTCGAGGACGAACGGACTTTCATCACATCCCCATCCCACTCGATCACGGCGTATTCCTCGCGCTTCTCGATCTTGCGGTGAATGATGGCGTCTTTGGAGCCCAGCTCGATCTCCTTGATCTCGCTGTTGCAATACATCTCGTGCCCGCGCTGGACGTGATCGGGCACAAACTGTCCTTCCCAATCGGCTTCAAGCCGGTCGAACCAAAATTCCAGAGATTGAGGAGTATAGATCCTCTTCGGCCCGTGCGATGGCATGGATATAAAAGTTAACTGTTAAAAAGTGCCTGACGGAGGGTGCAACTCCAATTTTCGCTACCTTCGGTGAAATTTTTAACGCTTTCACGGGATCGTCACCCCGCTGTCACGATTCTGACACAATTTCCGGGCATTCTGGGGACGCTCGACGGCTGGTCCGACCACCGACCGGGCACTCCAACACTTGAATCTTGCCCTCATCACTGAAACTTACGCTCCCGAAATAAACGGCGTCGCCATGACGCTTGGTCGCCTCGTCGACGGCCTCGCCGCGCGCGGCCACCACATTACGATCATCCGCCCTCGCCAACGGCACGAGTCGCCCCGATACAGTGAAACCCAACGTGTTGCCTGTCGACAAGTCCGGCTCCCGGGCGTGCCGATTCCCGGTTATCCTCAACTGCGACTTGGCCTACCCGCCTCCCGCCGCCTCCGAAAAATCTGGCGCCTCAAACGCCCGGATCTCGTCCACGTCGCCACCGAAGGTCCCTTGGGCGCCTCTGCCATCACCCTCGCCCGCTCAATGGGCATTCCGGTCACCTCGAGTTTTCACACCAACTTCGATCAATACACCCGCGACTACCGCATCGGCTGGTTCAAACCCGTCGTCTCCGCCTGGCTCCGCTACGTGCACAATCGCACTCTCCGCACCTTTGCCCCCACCGGTGACTTGCTCACCCGCCTCGCCACCGAAGGCTATACCCACTTGCGCCTGCTTTCCCGCGGGGTTGATCCGGAATTATTTTCTCCCACCCGCCGCGATGATTCGTTGCGCGCCTCGTGGGGCGTAGAACCCGACGCTCTGGTGGTTCTCCATGTCGGACGGATGGCGGCGGAAAAAAACTACCCGCTCCTCTTTCGTGTCTTTGATGCAATCAAAACCGTGGAGCCCCGCGCACGCCTCGTCCTCGTCGGCGACGGCCCGCTGCTCGCCACCTATCAACGCCAGCGGCCCGACGCCGTCTTCACCGGCTTCTACACCGGACAAAATCTCGCCCGCCACTACGCCTCCGGCGATCTCTACCTGCACGCCAGCAACACCGAAACTTTTGGCAACGTCATCACCGAAGCCATGGCCAGCGGTCTCGCCGTGAGCGCCTTCGACTACGCCGCCGCCCACGAATTTATTCGCCACGGGCAAAACGGTCTCGTCGCCCCGCTTGATCAGGAATCCACATTTTTCGACAACGCCATCCGCCTCACGTTGGAGCCGGAATTGCGCCGCCGCCTCGCCGTCGCCGGTCGCGCCACTGCGGAAAAACTTTCTTGGGACACCGTCATCAACCGCTTTGCCACCGACCTCGCTGAAGCCATCTCCGAACACCACGCCGCCTCCGCCAATCCCGCCTCGAAAATCCAAAATCGAAAATTGGCGCCCGCCTCCTCTACACCATGAGCAAATCATCCCTCAACGTCCGCACCGTCATCATCTCCGATGTCCACCTGGGCACCCCGCACAGCAAAGCCGACGAGGTCACTCATTTCCTCAAGCACACGCGCTGCGAGCGCCTCATTCTCAATGGCGACATCATTGACGGCTGGCGCCTCACCCGCGACGGCCAATGGACCCGCTCCCACACGCGCTTTGTCCGCCGCGTCCTCACCCTCGTGCAAAAACGCGACACCGAAGTCGTCTACCTTCGCGGCAACCACGACGATTATCTCGCGCGTCTCATCCCGATGCAATTCGACCGCCTGAGTCTGGTCGAAGATCACATTCTCGAAACCGCGCAAGGCCGTTACCTCATCCTCCACGGCGATGTCTTCGACGGCGTCGTGAAAAACATGGTCATCCTCGCCCACCTCGGCGACATGGGTTACGCTTTTTTGCTCAAGCTCAATCGCGCCTACAATTGGTTCCGCAAACTGCGCGGCAAAGAATATTTTTCCCTCAGTCAGGCGATCAAGGCGAAGGTCAAGCAAGCCGTCAGTTTCATTGGGAAATTCGAGGACCAAATCGCCAGCCTCGCCCAAGATCGCGGCTGCCGCGGCGTGATTTGCGGACACATCCATACGCCCGCCGACAAAATGATTGGCGACATCCACTATTTAAATTCAGGCGACTGGGTCGAATCGCTCACCGCGATCGTCGAGCACCACGACGGTCGCTTCGAGCTCATCACCTTCAAGGATTTCATCACGAAGTTCCCGATGCCAAAAAATGAACCCGCCGATGATCCGTCCGAAGACGCCCTGCCCTTCCCCCTCAACGCCACCACCATCGCCGCCTTCGCCCACGCCCGATGAGTTGCACGGACGTTTCTGATTCTTTTGTAGGAGCTTGCTTGCAGGCGACTCAGAATGCGGTCCGTCAACGAAAGTCACGTGTCGCCTGCAAGCAGGCTCCTACATCAGACAAGGCCGAATGTCAGGCCAACCCCGCCTTTCACCCATGTCCCGCGTCCTAATTCTCACTGCCGGTTACGGCGAAGGCCACAACAGCGCAGCCCGCGCCCTGAAATCCGCTTTTGACGAAATGCCCTGCGTTACCGCCGAGCTCATCGATGTCTTCGCTCTGCGCGCACCGCAGCTGAACAACCTTTCCCGCACCGCCTACATCCGCACGATCAATCACGCCCCGAAAGTATGGAGCACCTTTTACCGCTGGCTCGATCGCTCTCCGAACGCTCCGCTGTTGCTCCGCACCCTCGCCAGTCACACGCGACTACTGGCCAAAATCATCGCGGAGAAAAAACCCGACGCCCTCGTCTCCACCTACCCCGTCTACGCGTGGATGATCGCCCGACTGCGTGCGCAAGGACTGGTCCACTGCCCGCTCTTCACGGTCGTGACCGACGCCATCACAATTAATTCCCTCTGGTATCGCCAACCGTCCGACGGCTGGTTCGTCACCGACCACGACTCCGCCGCGTTTCTCCGTCAGGCCGGAGTGCCCGCTGATCGCGTGACGGTCTCCGGCTTTCCCGTCGCCCTGAACTTCGCCGACCGCACCGCTGCACTCCAACCGCCCGAGCCCGTCAGTCCCGCCGCACCCCGTCGCATTCTGTACATCATCAATTCCAATCGCTCTCGTGCCCTTGAAACCGTGCGTGCGCTGCTCCAACATCCGGAGTGGCACCTCACCATCACCGCCGGCCGCGATACCCAGCTCAAACTTGAGCTTGAAGCCATGGCCCGGCAATCGTCCGCCAGCACTGAGATTCTCGGTTGGACCAACCGTATTCCCGAACTGCTCATGACCCATCACATCGTCATCAGCAAAGCCGGCGGTGCCACCACGCAGGAATCCGTCAACGCCCTCTGTCCGATGCTCGTAAACCAAATCGTGCCCGGACAAGAGGAGGGAAACTACGAACTCCTCCGTCGCAACGAAGCCGGTGCATTGGCCGAGACGCCGCCAGCGATCATCGAAACGCTTCAACGCGCCTTCATGCACGACGCCCGACTCTGGCAAAAATGGCGCAACAATCTCCGGCACCTCGCCCGTCCCGCCGCTGCCCGCGACATCGCATCCTCCGTCTTGGAGCACACTTCCCTGATGGGCGGCGTCAGCCGCCGTTTGGTTTCCACCAAATAACCCGGTTTCTCCGGGCCGGATTGTAATCCTTAAGCTTACAATCCCAACGGATCCTTAATGATCGCTGCGCCGTCCGCGTCATTTTTTTATTTTCAAGTGAATACACTCCGTCTCATGACGCTTTCGACTTGAGCGTGTCGCTGCCGCCCTTTCACATCAGACTGTGAATACCCGCCCCCACCCCACCGATGCTCCGCGCTCCGCGTGGTGGATCGATGGGTGTGTGCTACTGGCGTTCGGAGCACTGATCGTGAGCATCGGCAGCGTCGCCCGGCAATGGGAACAACCGATGCGCGACAGCGTCATCATCGATCTCTCCCCGCGGGCCTTGCCCAAATACATGCTCTACACCTTGGCGCGCGGTTGGATTGCCTACTTTCTCTCGCTATTGTTCACCCTCCTGGTCGCGTCGTGGGCCTTTTATGACAACCGGGCGCGTCGCTATTTGCTGCCCGCGCTCGACGTGCTGCAAAGCATACCGGTGTTGGGTTTTCTCCCCGGACTGGCCCTCTCCCTCGCCTGGCTTTTTCCGCATAGCAACACCGGCTTGGAGTTAGCTTGCGTACTGGCCATCTTCACCGGCCAGGTCTGGAATATGACCTTCAGCTACCACGATTCGCTCCGGGCAGTGCCCGCAGAATTTCGTCTGCTGGGCAATCTCTATGGCTTCAACTGGTGGCACCGCTTCTGGCGGATTGAGCTGCCGAGCGGCGCCCAAGGTCTGCTCTACAACAGCATGGTGTCGATGGCGGGCGGCTGGTTTTTCATCAGCATCAGTGAAACCTTAACTCTCGGCGACAAAGATTTTCGCCTGCCAGGCATTGGCTCTTACATGAGCGTGGCCATTGATCACCACGACATGCGCGCCCAAGTGTGCGGTATCATGGCGATGGGCGTGATCATCGTCGCGGTGGACCGGCTCATTTGGTGGCCACTGGTCGTCTGGTCACGCCGCTTCAAGCTCGATGATTTCGCCGGCGCGGTGCTCGCTCCTTCAACATTCCAACTCTGGCTCGCCCGCTCGCGTTTTGCCGGCGTGATGGCGGGTGTCATGGGCAAACTCCGCCGTCGCTTTCTCACCTTGCCCGGTCCCACCACTGCCGACATCACCACCCCTTCCGCCCCTGCCCTCAAACCCGGCCGAACCGTCTATCTATTATTTATCGGCCTGCTCGTAACCATTATCGTGTTGGGTGGAGCGAAGCTCATTCAGTTGCTCACCCAAGTTCCTGGCGCGGCCTGGTGGGAAATTTTTTACTGCACCTTTATCACCTTCGGCCGCGTCCTGGCCGCCGTGGCTATCGGCACCCTGTGGACCGTACCCGCCGGGATCTGGATCGGCTTGAATCCCCGTCTCTCCAGCCGGCTTCAACCCTTCATCCAATTCGCCGCGTCCTTCCCCGCCCCGATGATCTATCCGTGGATTCTCGGCGTGATCCTGCTCTTGGGCGGCACGCTGCAATGGGGTGCGATCATCCTCATTCTATTCGGGACTCAATGGTATATTTTATTCAACGTCGCCTCCTCCGCAGCCGCGATCCCGAACGACATCGTCAGCTGCGCCGCCTTGCTCCGTCTCGATCGCTGGCGCCAGTGGACCCGATTTCTGATTCCCGCGGTTTTTCCCGGCCTCGTCACCGGCTGGGTCACGGCGGCAGGTGGTGCCTGGAACGCGACGATTGTCTCGGAATATGTGAATGCCGGCGGCAAGCTCTACCAAGCCACCGGGCTGGGAGCCTTCATCAGTCGGGCAACTGCCGCCAATGATTTTCCCAAACTCACCGCTGCTGTCTTGATCATGGCCGTGGTAGTGGTTGGCATTAACCGCACCTTGTGGAAAAAACTCCAAGTCCTCGCCGACAGTCGTTGCCGTTTTGGCCTCTAACCTCATGTCTCCCTCCTCAACACCGATCATCGAAGTCCGTCACGTCTCCCATGAATATGGCACGACGGCCGGACATGAGGCGGGACTCGTGCTCTCCGAAATCAATTTGGGCATCTGCGCAAACGAAGCCGTCGCCTTGCTCGGGCCTTCCGGCTGTGGCAAATCCACTTTGATCCGTATCATGGCCGGCCTGATCGCGCCGACGAAAGGGGAGATTCTCTGGAAAGGCACGCCGCTCACGGGCATCTCACCCGGCATCGCGATGGTGTTTCAGAATTTCGCCCTGTTTCCTTGGCTCTCGGTGCGGGGCAATATTTTGCTACCGGTCGAACACCTGCCCCCCGCCGAACAACAGGCCCGGCTGGAAACGGTTTTGGCCACGGTGGGTCTTGGGGCGTATGAATACTCTTATCCACGCGAACTCTCGGGCGGCATGAAACAGCGCGTGGGCATTGCCCGCGCCCTCATTGCCAACCCCGAGGTGCTAGCCATGGATGAACCGTTCAGCGCGCTCGATGTGCTGACCGCCGAAACCCTGCGCAACGAAATCGCCCGCCTGCTCTCCAGCCCCGATCATCCGCTGCGCACCATGGTGTTCGTCACGCACAACATCAGCGAAGCCGTCTTTCTCGCCACCAAAATTGTCCTGCTCGCGGCCAATCCGGGCCGGGTCGATGTCGTCGTGCCCATCACAATGCCCTACCCGCGCGATCCTGATTCACCGGAGTTTCGCGCCGCCGTCGAAAATCTTCATCGCATCCTCACGCACACGAATCTGCCCGATACGGCCGTGGCCGCCG
>JANYCF010000260.1 GCA_025360455.1 Opitutaceae bacterium
CCGCCGCCCGCCATCATCGGCCTCGCGAAGAAGCACGAGACCATCATCTTCCCCGACGCCCGCGCCCCGCTCAATCTCCCCCTCGGCCATCCCGGCTTGAATCTGCTGCAACGCCTCCGCGACGAAGCCCACCGTTTCGCCAACACCTACAACGCCGACCTCCGCTCAAGAAAAATCAAGGAAAGCATCCTCGACGATTTCCCCGGCCTCGGTCCGAAACGAAAAGAAGCCCTGCTCGCCCACTTCGGCTCCCTCGAAAAACTCCGCTCCGCCACCGCCGAACAAATCGCCGAAGCCCCCGGCTTCGGCCCGAAGTTCGCGGCGCAACTACACGATTTCCTGAACAAAACGCAGACCGACCCAACGCCTCGGGGCTGATTGAGGCAGCTCTGTTTTCCTGTTCTGACCTGCCAGCTTTCTAGCACCAGTTGCGCAAGTATCCGTATTTGCTCCGCAATAATTCAAGATTCACGCGGACTGCGTAGGGCGGCGAGGATTTGGCCGCGTGCAATATTGGACGAACTCGTTGATTACAACCCGAGCCTCGTTTGCCGCAGGAGCAACGAGGTAGGTTTCAAGTTTACTGACATCTGGGGGAAGTTTGAGCAGGGCGACTTTCCGTTTGATGGAGAGGGTATTGATGAAACTGCGCGGCATCGCCGCGAACCCCAGCCCTGCCTCCACGAATCCGAGGATGCCTTCGAGCGTACCAAGTTCCAACTGGCGATAGGCTCGCGGGGCTTTCACGGAGAGGACATTCAACATACGTTCGGTGTACGAACAACCGAGACGTTGCACCAGGATCTTCAGGCTGGTCGCATTGCCGGCGAGTAACAGAGCGAGCGAGTGAGTGGCGGCCGGAGCAACAATCACAAGCTCGTCCGTGAAGACCTGATATTCCCGCAGCCCGGGAATTTTGGGTGCACGTGAAACGAAACCCACATCGAGATCGCCGTCGCGGATCTGTTTTAGGAGGTTCGCTGAGCTCCCTGTATGAACCGAAATATCCACATAGGGGTGGTGCTGCAAAAATCCCGCTACTTTGCGGGGCAAATGGACAGCGAGCACTGTTTCAATTGCGCCAAGGCGAAGCTTCGCGATCTTGCCATGGGCCCCCTGCCCAAAGGTAAAGCGCAGATCCTCGAGAACGGCATCCATGCGCATGGCCATCGCCACCGTTGCCTCGCCGGCCGGCGTTGGTTTGATCCCACGCGCGTGGCGCTTGAGGAGAGAAACACCGAGAGACGCCTCAAGTTTTTTTATCCGGGCGCTTACGTTTGACTGCACCGTGTGCAACCGTTCGGCAGCGCGCGTGAGGCTTCCCGCACGTACGACCTCCAAAAACACCATCACGTCGGGCAGCAGGCGGGGATCCATTACCCCATCATTGGAAGTGATGGTTGCCATATCAAGAAATCGTTATTCGCCGCAGCCGAATTATGGCATACTGGATCTTCAACCCATGACTGTCACCGCCGCGTCCCTCCTAATCCTAGTTGCAGGTCCTTACCGCTCCAACACGGGCGATGATCCGCAAAAAATCGCCCAAAACCTGCGGCAAATGAATGAGGTCGCACTTGAATTGTTTCGCCTCGGGCATGTGCCAGTCACCGGCGAGGCGCTTGCACTGCCCTTGATCGAGCTCGCAGGATCGAAGCGGTTGGGAGACGGACCATTCAACGAGATTTTTCATCCTCTCGCGCGGCGCCTGATCGGGCGGATTGATGCGGTTATCCGCGTTGGCGGCCCCTCGGCCGGCGCGGATGAGATGATCACCTTGGCGAGGGCGGCGGGTAAGGCGGTGTATACGTCGATCGCGGAAGTTCCGCCGGGGTCATGAATGTCGGGGCGGTTGCCGGATTGCGGATATTTGTCACCGGCGGGGCGGGCTACATTGGGAGTATTTGCGTGGAGGAACTGCTCGATGCGGGGTGTCAGGTAACCGTGTTTGATAATCTCAGCGAAGGGCATCGTGCGGCAGTTGATGCCCGCGCGGAACTGATCGTGGGCGATTTGCTGGATGAAGTGGTGCTGGGGAAAGCGCTGGCTGCCACTCGCCCGGATGGGGTGATACATTTTGCCGCAAGCGCGTTGGTGGGCGAATCGATGCGGACACCCGAAAAATATTTCCGCAACAACGTGGTCGCCGGGGTCAATCTGCTCGATGCCATGGTGCGCATCGGCGTGAAGCGGCTCGTGTTTTCATCTTCGTGCGCAACGTACGGCCTGCCTGCGGCGATACCCGTGGGCGAATCCAACCCGCAGGCCCCCATCAATCCATACGGCACCTCCAAGCTGATGTTCGAACAGATGCTGCGCTGGTATGAACAGGCGCACGGGATCATCAGCGTCGGCTTGCGTTTCTTCAATGTGGCGGGAGCGAGCATCCGGCACGGGGAGGATCATCGGATCGAAACCCATTTGATTCCCAATGTGCTCCGGGTGGCGTTGGGGCAGAGGGATCATGTCGAAATATTCGGCACCGATTACGCCACGCCGGACGGAACGTGCCTGCGTGATTATGTGCACGTGCTTGACGTGGCAGCAGCGCACCTGGCGGCGCTTACGGCAACGGGCAGTGGATTCTACAATCTAGGGAATGGCGCGGGTTACTCGGTTGGTGAAGTGATCACGTGTTGCCGCCGGATAACCGGGCACCCCATTCCGACTGTCGCGCGGCCACGGCGGGAAGGGGATCCGGCGTGTCTCGTGGCCGATTCCGGAAAGTTCAAATCGGCGTTCGGTTGGCAGCCGCTGCGTGCGGATCTCGCCGAAATGGTTGCGAGTGCGTGGGCATGGCATCAACGGCAACCCCACGGCTACCAAGATGTTTTTTCGATCGGATCTATTGCACCAGGCACCCCGCATCGGCAACTTGCCACGACTCACCACCATGAATCCTGCCATCAAACTGGTTAAAACCGAAATCCTCTCCGACAACTGGTATGTGCTCAAGAAGTTTACCGTCGAGCACACGAAGCGGAACGGACAGGTCGATACCTATAACCGCGAAAGCTATGACCGCGGCAATGGTGCAGCCATCCTCCTCTACGATCCGCAAGCCAGGACTGTTCTTCTTACCCGGCAATTTCGGCTGCCAACCTACGTGAACGGCAACCCCACCGGCATGCTCGTCGAGGTGTGCGCCGGTCTGCTGGACAAGGATTCGCCGGCTGAATGCATTCGCCGCGAGGTCGAGGAAGAAACGGGCTATGCGGTCAAAGAGGTCACTAAAATTATGGAGCTGTACATGTCGCCGGGCTCGGTCACGGAGCTGCTTTATTTCTTCGTCGGAGAATACACAAAAGATTCGAAGATTTCCCAAGGAGGAGGCGTGGACGATGAGGAGATCGAAGTGATTGAAATGCCCTTTGCCACCGCCCTTGCCATGATCGCGTCCGGTGAGATCAAGGACGCCAAAACAATTATTCTTCTCCAGCACGCGGCACTGCATCACCTGATGTAAGCTGATGATGCTCGTGCCATCACCGGTCACTTCAACCGCAGTACCCATTCCAGCAGGCGGCTTGGCGTAAAAGGGCCGGAGTAGCGAGGCCGCCGAACGCGATTACGCCCTGTTTTATCGAACCAATGCCTGCCTCAGGCTGGATCGGAATATTATCAGCATGATCACGGCAGCGAAAATCAATGCACCCACTGCTATTTGTAACGATACCACCCCCAGTCCGCTCAACATGAGAATAGGTATACCACCCATGGCCACAGCCAGTCCTTGAGCCAAGCCGCTCCCGAAGGCCGGAAACCGGGGCCAGGTTCTCAGCACCATGGCCATCATCGGGCCCGTGCCCGCTTGCAAGGCCGTGACCGCCGGGAAAAACCACATCGGAGACTTTCCACCAACGACCAAAAGAACCGCCGCGATCACCAGGGAAATTATCGTGATGATGCCGGCACCTATTTTATCCGCCAGAACGCTGGCAATCACTTTGCCAATGGCCGCAGCTATGGCCAAATTCACGGCGTAGCCGGGCGGAAAGATCGCTTGCTGGCCCATCGACCACGCAAAGGAGCGGGCGGCTATCGCCAACAAAATCATCCAACCGAAAACGCCGCCGATCAGGCTGAAATCGATCTTGCCGGCATGCAGGCCGGGAGTGTCTTCTCTCACGACGCCGTGAAGCAGACCGACCAATACCAGCAGGGCGATCAACAATGTCGCGCCTATAAACATCACGGCGCTGGGCGGCAGAATTGCGCCAAAATTCAACCCCAAGGCAATCCCCACCACTCCCGGTGCCGTGAAAAGCCCCGTCGCCAAGATTCTTTTCCCACCCAGATCCCACGCTGCGGCACCGCCGGCCGAATGATAAAAGGCCGATGCCACCCCGGAGCAGATAATCGCAAGTTCAGGCTGCTGCTCAACCAGCAGCAAGGAAAGCACACTCAACAGGCAACCGAAGTAGAACCACTGGTAGGTTCGTCCCAACCGATCGCAGATCAACCCCGCGAATGGCTGTCCCACAAAGGCGAGTACGTTGTAGAGCAGATACATCATCACCAAGTCCGCACCGGAATCGCTGCCAATAATAGCCAGCAGAATGCCCGCATTAAAATCGCCGCAACCGTGACACAGTCCCAGCAACGAGACTCCCGCCCAGCGCCGAAAATAATTGGGCGGGCGCTCCATTATTTGGCGGCGGCAGGCAGAGCCCGCCTGATAGCTGATGCCGGTACGACAAATAGCATGTCTTCATTCGGCTCACCCGTGATGGTCCACGTCGGGCCATCATCACCCCGTTCGAATCCCTCTCCACGGGAACGCTTGGTTTCTGGCTCACTCCAGCGATATGCGGCCGGTTGTCGGAAATCACATTGAACCATTCCTGCGGCTATCCCAAGCTGGGGGTCAACAGTCAGAGTCACCGTCTCCTTTCCAATCGGACCGTCCCAAGTCGAACCCGAGACCAGAACGTAATCGAAAAAGTAGTATTGTCCCTCCCATCCGGCCAATTGGAGATCGGCAAAGGGAATGACTTCCGAATCGTCCGCCGAACTGTTGTAGGATTTTGAATAGCGGATGGACTGTGGACGAATCCCGACCGTGTAAGTCACCTTCACCTGCGTTTTCTTCCCGGGCGTGGTTTTTTGCACCCACACGTAGGCATTTGGATAGACCGATTGATCGGCCAGCTTGATACCCCATGGCATCCAACCCGTTTTTTCGTCACGGATATTTCTTGGCTGGAACCTCTCTTCAAGCTGCCCGAAGACGGGCGTATCCCTGAGTTCAGCTTCCCTGCGGGAAATTGAAATCGTCTGGCGGAACACGGTGGCTGGTTTCCCGCCATCAACCTCGACCACAAAGTTACTCCCGGTGACGACCTTTGAGCTCAAACCCGTAACCGGAAACGCCACCAGAAATTCCCGCTCCCCCGCCACAGTGTCCGCATGATCCTCAAGCTGGAAAACAGCGGTGCAGTCCGCCGCCAATTGATCCCCCTCGCCGCGTCGCAAATTAATTTTCACCTCGGCCGATACCATCGCCACTTTCAGCCCCGCGTTCTCTTTGCCCACCACCCCGGGATTGGAAAAAGCACTCCCGCTGAACGGCCCCTTTTCACGCAACGTTGCGATATCGGCAAAGCCAGTCGCGGGTAGCATCAATAAGAAGGTGATCAGCCATGGACCGACGGCGCACGTTTGTCTGCCTGTTTTCAAAAAGATATGCATAAGGGTCGTTTGGAACAGTGCGATATCGCTTGTCGATTTACCCATCGCGGGGATTGAAGGGCCTAATCCGAGCATTATCACCGGCGTATCGCCGTCAACCTTCGCCTGCTTCGAATCAACAGTTCAAGGGCTCGCTGGTCCAACAACGTAGACCACGCCATCATCAGGATCGGGACTGGCGGAAGGAACTTCCCCCTCGCCTTCCCACCAGCGGCCGGCCCATCCGGCAGATTGACGCCGTCCCGGTTTCAGCTTTCACTGCCGTCATGACCCTCCGCCAGAAAGTCGCCCGCTTCAAACGCCAGTTGCGCAAAGATCCGCACCTGCGTTGCCCGCGGCTGGACTTGGAAGACGTCACCCCGGAGCGCGTCGCCGACCACAAGCACACCACCCGCGCTTGGGACATCGCCCGCATCGAACTCAAACTGGTGACACCGCTGGAAGTCAGCCGCGCGAATTCAGCCATCCTCATACCGGCCGACTTTTGTCCGAGCATTCTCAATTTCCCCGATCATGCCCCAGCAACTCGATCCCGGCGAGTTTGACGAAGTTCTGCTGACCCTCACTTCGCTACCCATCATCGGCGGCCAAGCGGTAAACCTTTGGGCCCGATTGTATCGCCCGCGCACGAATGGCTTGGAGGAGTTTCACCCGTTTCTAAGCAAGGATGCCGATCTGTTTGGCGAAAGGGCTTCCATTGAAAGTCACCCGCTTCCTCCAGGCTGGAAAGTGCAGTACTACGGAATTCCCCGCCAAATGGCCGTAGCGCTCATCACCAAAGATCTCCCCGATGGAGAACAGCTGCGAATCGAGGTTCTGCGTTCGGTGTACGGACTCGGACCGCGCGATCTGGCGAACACCCTCCTCGTGGAAGTCAGCCCCGGTCGTTCCTACCGCCTCCCCTCGCCCATCATTCTGCTCAAGGCGAAGATCGCCAACACGCACGACCTCGTCAAAAAGGAGCGACCGCAAGACCTCAAGCATGTCCGCATGCTCGTCATCATCTGCGCACACTACCTGCGCGACCTGCACGCCAGTGTACTCGCCGCTGCCACACCCGAGCGCACCTTGATCAACACGCTGCACGCCTTGCTGGCCGTGACCTCGACCAAGCAGGCGAAAGCCGTCGCCACCCAACACCGCGTGGATTTCTCCACCGCCCTGCCCCTCGATCTCCCGACAGACATGCTGCCCAAACTCGCCGCCTTCTACGCGAATCTGCCCAAATCTGCAGCCGTGCGCCAACGAAGGACCCGGTAATGCAATGCGCAAACTCATGAAATCACTCCTACTCCTCCTGATCTCGTCACTCCTTTGCCATCCTTTGATTGCTGAACCGGCATCCAAATCAGAGCCCACCGGTTTGCGGCTCACAGCGCACAAGAGTTACACCATTTTAAGTCCGGCCGTTTCTGAAGGCCAACCAACAACCGGCTTTCCGATCTATCGGCGGCAGATTTCCGTCTACTTGGAGAATTGCGGCGACAAACCAATTACCGTTCCGACCAATCCCGATCATATTGGTGGGTCGCGAGCGCAGAATTTGCGAAATACTTTCTACGGTTTCTTCATGGAAGAACGAAACAAACGCCCCATCATGGTCTCTCCTTTCAAATACCAGCCGGTAACCTTGGCGCCGGGTGAGATCACTGAACTCCCAATCTATATCGACAAGGCAACCATTACCGATGTCGCAACAGAGAAACCCATTCAGGATTCCGTTACTTTTCATGTATCTGATGATCTCGCCAAGCGACACGGTTGGTGGTCAGGTTCGCTCTCAGTTCCAACGACCAAGGAGTCCCTCGATTGATCAGCCGTTATCTTTGGCGACGATCTCCGTCATGCTGGTCGATACTACAGCATTATGCGGAGTAGTTCCCCTCGTTGCTGGGAATTCTTCCGGTTTCTCCCGTTGACGACCAGATCAGCGTGGTTAACGTTTCATTCATGAGCCTGACCGAGCTAAAACAGGAAGCTGAGCGACTGAGTCCCGCCGAACGCCGTCACCTCGCGGCGCATCTGGTGGCGCTGGAGCGCAAATCAGATCCCGGTTTCAAGCAACAGCTGGCCGAGAAGATCGACGATCACACCCCGGGCCAATGGGTTGTTCGCGAAGACGCAGAGAAACGTCTCGAAGAATGACCGGCTCTCATGCCTTATCGACTGCTGATTGATCTGGAGGTCGTAACCCTGTTGCAGACACTGCCTGCCCGTCGCCGCCGCAATCTGTTGAACCATTTCAGGGCGCTAGAACGTTATCCATCCGCCCATTCGGACTATACCGAAGCGGATGCGCATGATCGCCGAGTTGATGTCTCCGTACGCGAAGGCTTCGCCATCTACTATTGGATCGATGAAGCGGATCGGCAGGTGAAAATTCTGCAGCTCATCGCTGCCGACAGTAGCGGTTCTCGCTAAGATTCACCGCTTCAACTGGGTAAACCAAGCCAGAGTCTGATTGGGCAAAATCCATTTCAGAAACAGAAAAATCTTCGCGTGAAAGGGGCCGCTGTAGCGCGGGGCGGGGTTGTCGCTCTTCAGGGCTTTCTCGACTAGGCGCGCGATATCTTCGGGCACGCCAGCCACACTTCGGAGCGATTTCACTTTGTCCTGATGTCCTTTATAGAATGGCGCGTAAACGCCGACGTTCGCGAGGACATCACTCGACGCCGTGTTGGCGGCCTCAATAAACTCCGTGGCAATAAAACCCGGGCGGATAAGCGTCACGCGTACACCAAATGGTTTCAGCTCACCGCGCAATCCGTCGGTCAGTGCCTCGAGCGCGTGCTTCGTCGCATCGTAGATACTGGAGAGCGGGCGGGCAATGCGGCCGGCCACGGAACCGATGTTAACAATACAACCATCGCCGCGCTCGCGCATCGCCGGCAGCACAAGCTGCGTGAGTGCGATGAGAGAAAATATATTCGTCTCGAAATTTTTCCGAATCAAATCGACGGGCACCATCTCGACCGGACCACGCGTCCCATAGCCGGCGTTGTTCACCAGCGCGTCAATCCGACCAAACTTGGCCAATGTCGCCGCAACCAACTGCTGTCGGTCGGCCTCACTCGTCACGTCTCCCGCCACCGACAGCACGTTTTCCCCGGCAGGATCAAGTTCGTGCGCGAACGCGGCCAGCCGATCCTGCCGCCGGGCGGAGATAACCACCTTCGCCCCGGCCCGGACCAGGCGGCGGGCGGTGGCCTCACCGATGCCGGAAGACGCACCGGTCACGATGACCACTTGGCCGACGAGTTGAGGCATGATGAGATTGATTGAGGTAGTCGGGCTGCCGTTGAACATCGCGGCACGGCAACAAGCGCCGGCCCTACGGGACGAGACCCCGCCTTACTCAGAGTCGTAGATCTGGACGCGGGTCCAGAATTTTTTGTTATTTTCCACGAACGCCAAGTGAATGGGATCCACCTGATAGGCGGCCTCCGCCGCCACATTCTTGCACTCGACAATCAGCGCCACATCGTAGCTCGAATCGATCACCGGGCGGCGCGTCGTACCGGCGGGCACGCCAATGGAGATTTTTTCGACACTCTTGATTTTGGTGAGTGTCTCGACTCCGCGGCGAAACTCCGCGCGCTGAGCGGGAGTGAGTTCAAGTTTCAGCCAGAAATAAACATTATGGAATAACATATTTGCCCAATAAACACCTTAACTCCCTTGTGGCAAATCCGTAGTATAAACAATAAATGTGAATTGCTCCGTCCCACGGACAGAGCTATGAACTTTCTCCGCTCATGAATTCCTTTCGCTCCCCTGCAATTTGCGTACTCGTCGTGATCGCCTGCGCTTTGGCCAACCCCTGCTCCGCCCAAATCATGCTCGCCTCCCCATTCACCGATCACGCCGTGCTCCAACGCGACGTCGCTGTGCCCGTGTGGGGCCAGGCCACTCCCCGGGAAAAAATTACGGTCAGCTTCCGCGGACAAAGTCAGGCGGTGACTACCGGCACCGACGGACGCTGGTCCATCCAACTCGCCCCCCAGCCAGCCCACGTTGAAGGCGCTGACCTGATTGTGAGTGGCACCAGCACGATTACGCTGCATGACGTGGTGGTGGGCGAAGTGTGGCTGGCTTCAGGCCAATCGAACATGGAGTGGCCGCTAAAGATGGACCGTAACGGCAAAGCCGCCGTGGCCGTCGCGAATTCTGCACTCGTGCGTCATTTAAAAATCGAAAAATCCCCTTCTGACTTGCCTGCCGCGTCGGTGAAAACTTCCGGCTGGCAAACGGCCACACCAGAAACCGCAGGGGATTTTTCCGCGATCGGTTATTATTTCGCCAACGAGCTGGCGCAAAAACTCGGCATTCCTGTCGGCGTGATCAGCAGTTCCTGGGGCGGGACGCCGATTGAATCGTGGCTCGCCAAGGCCGAGCTGGAAAAAACTTCCGCTTGGCCCGGCTTCCATGCGAAGTGGCTGGAATTGCTCAAAGTATTTCCCCAAAAAATCGCTGAATATCCCGCGCTCGATATCGCCTGGCGCCAAGCCGATGACGAAGAACGTGCCTCAGGAAAAAAGAATCTCCTGCCCTGGCCGCAGCCGCCCATCGGCCCCGGCACGGCCTACGCGCCCGGCGGCGCTTTCAACGGTATGATTCTACCCCTCGCGCCTTATGCCCTGCGCGGGGCCATCTGGTACCAAGGTGAATCAAACGTCGGCCGTCATGGTGAATATCGCGAGCTCCTCCCCGCTTTGATCCGCTCCTGGCGTACCGCTTGGCCGCAAGGCGACTATCCTTTCTTTATCGTGCAGCTGCCCAATTACGCCGACAACGATCCCACGGGCCGCCAGTGGGCTCAACTACGCGAGGCCCAGGAATCCGCCCTCAAATTACCCGCCACGGCGCTGGCTATCACGATCGATGTCGGCGATGCCGTGGATCTGCATCCAAAAAATAAACGGCCCGTCGGAGAACGTCTCGCGTTGATTGCATTAAATCAAATCCATGGCCAGAAAACTTTGGAATGGTGCGGTCCCACGGTGCAGTCCATGCACACCGAGGGCGCCGTCATGCAGATTAAATTCACCCACGCCGCCGGCCTCACTTCACGCACCACGCCGACCACGGGGTTCGAGCTCGCCGGGGCCGACCAAGTTTTTCACGCCGCCGCCGCTCAAGTCGAAGGTGACACCGTGCGGGTAATCGCTCCGGATGTAGCCGCCCCCGTTGCCGTACGCTATGCCTGGATGAATAATCCGCCGGTTTCACTCTACAATTCCGCCGGTCTCCCTGCCGCCCCCTTCCGCACGGATAATTGGTAAGAGGGCGTCTAAAAAGGGTCCATTGGTAGCAGGGCGGGACCGCGGGGACCGCCGCGTTTTGCCAGTGAGTGCACACCCAAAACGGCGCGCCCAGCGTTCACGCCTTACCTTTTTAGACGCCCTCTAAGAGCAATCCTGCGGCCCATCGAATCTGTAGGACGGGATCACCCGACAGCAGAAAGATCGCGCCAACACTCTTGCCTGATCCGGCCGATTCTGCCGCAGTGAGTCGTGCCCACCGAGTCCAAAGCCCACAACTACGCCGTGCCGTTTCTGCTGATCTTCGCCTTTCTGCTTTTCGGTACCGGGATTTTCTTTCCGTTCTTCCACGTAAAAAAGTTTTGGTTGTTCAACGACGCCGTCTCGATCGTCGGGGGCATCATCACTCTTTTCCATGAAGGCGAATATTTTCTGTTTACCGTGCTGAGTCTGTTCACTCTCGTTTTTCCCTGCGCCAAACTTGGCTTGCTCACCATCACCTGGTTGGAGCGCGCCCACGACCTGACGCGCTTACGCAAACTGCACGGCTGGGTCGCCACGCTCGGCAAATGGTCGATGCTCGATGTGTTCGTGGTGGCGATTCTGATTGTCGCCATGAAATCGGCCGCTGTGGCCGAAATCCATATCGGTTTCGGACTTTATCTCTTCACGTTTTCGGTGATCACCACGCAAATCGCCTCGACCTGGATTGACCGACGGTTGCAGGGGAGATTTTAAGCAAAAAAAAGCCGCGGCGCTGCGTGCACCGCGGCTGACACTAACTGAACGAAATAATTGCTTAGAAGCGGTAGTTCAGACCGAGACCATATTCCATGGTCTGATCGTCATCCACGCCAAGCTTGGCGGTAAGGGCGAGTTTTTCAGTGAGCCAGTAGTTGGCTTTGACGCTGTATTCCCAGACATCGCCCACGGAACTTTTCGTCGCATACCAATAACGGACAGACGGGGTGATCGTCAGATCAGGCGTAGCCTGAAATTCCGCACCCACGCTCGCGAACAGGAGGAAGGAGTTATCGCTCAGACCCAAAGGGGCCCGCTCCCACACCCAACCGATACCGCCATCAACAAAGGGCTTGAAGCCCTGGTAGTTGGTGTAGGCGCGGCCACCGAAATTCACCTTGTGCTCAGTGATGCGGCCGATTCCGGTGTCGTCGGAGCGTAGATAATTATATTCGAATAGAGTATCGATCCCGGTTTGAATCGCCTGATTGAGGGTCAGGTTCATCGCGTAGGCATTGACGCTGCTGTTTTTGATATCGACGTAACTGAAGCCGAGGTTGGCCACGTTTTGGCCGAGTACGCCATGCGAGCTGGCATTAACGGTAGACGTAGGAGTAGCGGCCACCACCGGATCGTCCGAGGCGAACCCGGAAACGGCCAGGCCGAGTGAGCACCCAGCGGCGAGCAGGAGTGATTTGAATGATGTTTTGTAGTTCATGGTCTTGGTTTGGTTTGGTCTGTCCGCCAGCACCGTCACGAAGACAGCACAGGCCGACATCCCCGTTGAACCCGGTTTGACGAACAAAGTTCCGGGAGAAATTTTTATGACGCAGGGAACCAGACCCAATGCGCATGGTCGCCCTGCCCCCTCTATTTTTGCCAGCCCTCACTTGCGAAAAACCACTCCCCGACTAAGGTCATCACGCATGAAACCATTTCCCCTTATTCTTATGCTCGCATCCTTCTTCGCTTTTTTCACCGGCGCCTCGGCTGAACCACTCAAAGTCGGCGATGCTGCACCCAAGGTCAGCGGGGTTACTGATACCGGTGCGACTTTAAATTTGGGCGAGGTTTATCAGCAGAACCTCTACACGGTTGTCTGGTTTTATCCGAAGGCGCTCACCGGCGGCTGCACCAAACAAGGCTGCTCGCTCCGCGATGCCGCCACTGAACTCACCAAACAGGGCGCCACAGTCATCGGCGTCAGCACCGATCCCGTAGAGAAACAGAAAGAGTTTAAAGAGACGAATCACTTTCCTTTCCCACTGATCGCCGACACCGAAAAGACCGTGCTGAAAGCCTTTGGCCAGTCCGCTCTCGTCATGGCCTCGCGTGAATGCTACGTCATCAAAAGCGGAAAGATCGTCTATAAAGACACCGGCGTGACCGACCAGCAGGCGGCTAACGTCCTCGCCTTCATTGCCAGCGATAAAAAGAGCTGAGGTCGCTCTGACCCGCACTCCACGTTTTCGCCGCGACCAGTAGTCGCTGCTTTTTTGTGGGATAGCTGAGTTTGAGGCGTATGCCGAAAACGTGGCCTCGAGTCCACGCTTTCGCTGCGCTCAAGCGCGGCTACGTCCGCCGCCCCCTCTCACAACTCGTCGTCGTGCACCGGCGCGAATATATCGGCATGCGGATCGAGCCGGGCCCGCTCGATCCAATCGTGAAACAAGGTTTGTTGTTCCAGCCACTCGTGCGGTATCGGGGCCGCCACCAAATCAATCACGCGGTGCGAACCATCCTCGGCGATGACCACATTACGATCATGCGTATCCGCCACCAACCAGGGTTCGTCATCATAAAAAACCAACCGCGGATGATCGCGATCTGCCCGCAGAAACCGCGACGGCAACGGGATCAAACACTGCGGATCGAGCCCTGATACGTCAGTTTTATCGGCGAGGGCCTGACCCAAGGTTTGTTTGGCCACCAAAATCCCCTCCGGCGTGATACCGACCAGCTCGGTCGGCATTCCAATGATATGCGTCAGCAGAAGTTTCTCGAAAAGCATCCGGTAGCTACCAGGCACCGCCGTCGCCTGCAGTTGTCCGCCTTCGCCGCCGGCCGTAAATTCAAACGTCGCCCCCACCTCCCCGCCTTCGCGAAAGTGAAAAAATTTATAGACCGAACGCCGCTCATCGACAAACGCCAGCGCCTCCACCCCTCCGCCGATCCGGCGCAGTTTGTTCGTGTTGGACTCAAACGGGTCATCGACGTCCAAATTAAAACCAAAATCCTCAAAAGGAATAATCGGCAGACAACGACGAAAATCCCGGATCGCCTGGCCCAATTCCGCCCATTCGGGACCGGTGAGCTCCAGCAAGCCTACTTCGTCTTCTTGGACGAGGACGAGATCGCGGTCTTTATCTGGTCGGATACAGCATTTTTCTGCTTTTTCGCCCAACTGATCGAGCGCCCGAAGTCGTTGCCGGTGACCGTCCAAAATAGCGGCTTGCCCTCCCGCGTTGGGGAGTCGAGGGCCGTCGAGGAAGCTTTTTTGACCGGTGAACGGGTCTTCTTGGGGTTGCATGACTCGGCCATGCGTCAAAGTCTTGATTTTAGACCCGGAACGCAAAGGATTTTTTGTGCGCAGGCTGTTCACATTTTTCGGCTGAAGCGAGTCTGTAAGCCTCCGGAGAGGAAAAGGAACTGCGGGTTATAACCAGCCGAAACTTGCCCTCCGCAGTGGGGGTCTGAATTCTGACGCTTGACAGCCCCCGCCTCCTTCCATGACTTTGAACCTCTTTTCCCTCTACAACCATGCTACCTACATTCCGCCCGCACCGCTTAAAACGCGCCCGCAAAATCGGTTTCCGTGCCCGCAAAGCCACCAAAGGCGGCCGCGCCGTCCTCGCCAATCGTCGCCGCAAGGGCCGCAAACGCCTGACGGTCGTCTAAGATCCTGCGTGTCTGCTGCACCGCGCCTCACCATGCGACTGACCGCCGGTCAACGCTTGCGGCGCAATGCCGATTTCTGCGCTGTGCGCGAGCTAGGACGCCGTATTGATTGCGGCGTCTTTCTCATTACTTGGCGTGTCCGTCCTGCCGGTCCGCCCGAAAATCCCCGCGTGGGCGTGGTCGCTTCACGCGCGGCGGTCGGCAATGCCGTCCATCGTAATCGCGCCAAGCGCCGTCTGCGCGAAATTTATCGTCAGCATCAGTCGCTCGTGCCTGCCGGACTCGACCTTGTGCTCACCGCCCGCAGCTCGCTCCTCCGCCTGGAGTTTGCCGAATCCGCGCAGCGCTTCGCTCAAGCCTGCAAAAAACTGGTGCCGCCCGCGCTGGCCAACACCCCGCCTCCGCCCCATGCGTAATCACCCCCCAGTCATTGCGAGGAGCAACGCGACGAAGCAATCCAGCTGGCTTCGACTTCTTCTTTCCCTTCCCGCGCGCACGTTCAGCGCCCTGATCTGGATTTATCAACGCACGATTTCCCCGGCGCTCGTCGTCATCTCACCCACCTGTGGCTGCCGTTTTGCGCCGACTTGCTCGCACTACGCTCGCGAAGCCCTGCATGAACATGGTCTCTTCGTCGGCCTAGCTCTCACCATGCGCCGCCTCGTGAAATGCGGTCCCTGGCACCCCGGTGGCCTCGATCCCGTCCCGCAACAATCCCGACCAATCTGCACTGCCGTCCGACATAGCAGTTAGTTCACTTTCACCCTCACTCTCACTTTCACTTCCCGTTCCTCATGGATAAAAAGAATACAGCAATTGGCGTCCTCCTCCTTGTCGCCGCGATCGCGAGCTTCTTTGTCAGCGCCAAGTACGCTCCGGCCCCGACCAAGCCCGCCATCACCACCAGCTCCAGCGGCAGCCCGCTCGCCCAAAACGAAGCTCCCGCCTCCGGCCCCGCCCGCACGGTCACCGACACCGCATTCACTGCGCCGGAAAAAAGCTCCGCCCCCGCTGACTATCTCACGCTCGAGAACGACTACGTGGCCGTTCAATTCACCACCGCCGGCGGCGCCATCGATCACGTCGCCCTGAGAAAACATCCGGCCGTCCTCGGCAAAGACGCCCCGTACGTGCTCAATGCCAAACAAGCCGCACCCGCCCTCAGCCTGCTGAATTTCCCCGGTATCGATCAGGACGCCCGCTACACCCTGGTTTCCCAAACAGCCAACGAAGTGGTCTACCGCACGGTGCTCGACAACAAACTCGAAGTCACCCGCCGCTACACGCTGCTCGGTGGCACCAGCGGCGACGACTACCAGGTCCGCCACGAAACTATTTTCCACAATCTCACCGATCAGCCCCTGCCGCTCAACAAGCTCGCCGTCAGCGCCGGCACCGCCGCACCGTTGAATGAAAATGACACCGGCATGTTCCTGAATGTGGGCTACTATAACGGCGTGAAGGATCCCGAGTTTGTTCGTCGCGACGAATTGGCTGGCGGTGGCATGTTCACAAAGAGCCCGCCTTTGCCCTTCATGGAGAAAACCGTCTCCCGGCAGGACAAAAACGCTCAAGGTGCCGAGGTCACGATGCCTGCTTTGACTTGGGTCACGGTGAAGAATCAATACTTCGCCGCCATTCTGACGCTCGATCAACCCGGCACAAGTGTCCGCATTGAGCGCGTCAAAATCGATCCCCTCGCATCCGCTGAAACTCGCGCGGCCTATGGCGTGACGGCTGCCGCCCAGTTCGAACTCACCCCGCTCGCCGCCGGTGCCTCCACCACTTGGGGTGCCAGTTATTTTGCCGGCCCGAAAGAATATAAGCGCCTCGCCACCTCAGCTAACTTCAAACACAGCGAAGATCTCGTCATGGAGTTCGGCAAGTATTTCGGATTTTTCTCCAAGCTGCTGCTCACGATCATGACGTGGATCCATAGCGGCGTCGTCCATGTCTCGCCGACTTGGGCTTGGGGCTGGTCCA
>JANYCF010000380.1 GCA_025360455.1 Opitutaceae bacterium
CGGCGCCACCGGCGCAGGCATCGCCGCGCGACTCACGCGCGATGGGCATGAGGTCGTGTTGTTGCGGGCGCGTCATTCGGTCCGGCCGGATGCGGCGTGTCGCGAAGAAACTTTCGGTTCGTTTGCGGAACTCGATGCGGCGCTCACGCGTTTGCTGGGCGGCGAGCAGTTCGACGCGGTGATCCATGCGGCGGCGGTGAGTGATTTCACCGTGGCGGCGGTTGAGGTGGCAGGCCAAGCGCAGCCGGCCAACGCGAAGATTGATTCTTCGGCCTCGCCGGTGTTGCGGCTGAAGCCCACCGCCAAATTGGTGGACAGCCTGCGCACGCGCAGTGTCAACCCTGGGATTTCCGTGGTGGCATTCAAGCTCACGAATGGCGCGAGTGCCGGTGAGGCGCTAGCGGCGGTGAAGAGTCTCTTCGCCCATGCGAAGAATGACTATGTCGTACACAACGACCTCACGGCCAAGGCGGCGGGTTGTGATTTTCCCGCCGATATCTACCGCTCCGACGGCACAGTGGCGGCGCATTGTGCCACGCGTGCGGCGCTGGCGGATAAACTTGGGGAAATTCTCAGTTTGGAAACATCCTCGCATGCTGCTCTGAAAGGTAAGGACGGACCGCTGGGCCGTCCGACACTCGCGGCGGGCCCAGCGGTCCCGCCCTACCCACAATCCTCAGGCTGATCCACAAAGCCAAAATTACTCCCATGCTCCTTTGTCTCGATGTCGGTAATACTCAGATCCACGGTGGCGTATTCGAAGGCAACACGCTTCGTTGTCAGTTCCGTAAGACAACGCATCCTGTCGGTTCCTCCGATGAGTTCGGGGTATTTCTCCGCAGCGTGCTGAGGGAAAACGGGATCGATCCTAGCCTGGTGGAGAAGGTGGCGATTTGTTCAGTGGTGCCGGTGGTGGCCTATCCGCTGCGCGCGGCGGCGATCAAATATTTTGGCCGCGAGCCGTTTATTTTGCAGGCGGGCGTGAAGACCGGTCTGCGCGTGAAATATCGCAATCCGCTGGAAGTCGGCGCGGATCGCATCGCCAACGCCATCGCGGCCACGCAACGTCATCCCGGTCGTGATTGCATCGTGGTCGATTGCGGCACGGCGACGACGTTCGATGTCGTGACATCCGCCGGAGACTATCTTGGCGGCGCCATTTTACCGGGCGTCGGTCTCTCGGCGGAATCGCTTTCGAGTAAAACTGCCCGGTTGCCTTCCGTAGAAATCACGCGCCCCGAGGTGGCCCTCGGCCGTAGTTCGGCGGAGAGCATCCAGTCCGGTTTGTATTTCGGTCATGTGGGGGCGATTCGTGAACTTTCTCGTGAGCTGATCCGGGAAGCTTTTCCGAACTCGAAGCCGGTCATTGTCGCGACGGGTGGGTTCTCCCGAATGCTGAACGACGAAAAACTATTTGATGAAGTTGTCCCTGAACTCGTGCTGTTTGGTCTTAAATACGCCGAGCAACTCAATCGTGAGACCGATAAAAAATAATTACTCGCCATGCGTCTGACCCTCCTGAAATCCAAACTCCACCGCGCGACCGTTACGGCCGCCGATCTTAATTACGAAGGCTCCATCGCCTTGGCGCCCGAGCTGCGCAAGGCCGCCGGCCTGCTGCTGCACGAGCGCGTCGAGATTTATAATATCAACAACGGTCAGCGTTTCGCCACGTACGTCATCGGCAGCAAGAAAAAGGGCGAGGTGATGGTGAACGGCGCGGCGGCGCGCCTCGTGCAACCGGGTGACGAAGTGATCATCGCGGCGTATGCGGATTTCGAACCCGAAGAGGCGGCCAATTACGAACCGACGGTCGTGCTGCTCGACAAGAAGAACCGGCCGAAGCGGAAGAAGTGAGAGGGAGGCGTGGAGTTGTATTACTTGTAGCCGGGTCGCTGACCCCGGTGGATTGAAGGCGTGTGTTAGGACCGGGTCAGCGACCCCGGATACAGCAAGGCAGACACGCCGGACAAGCTGTCGCGGTGGCTGTGACATGGTTGTTTCGGACTGGCACAATCAGCCACGCTAAATAGCGCGGGCTCAGAGGGGAAATCTTAGAGATAAGCTGGAACGCGGCGTGCAATAGATTGGTCATAAACCTATGGACTTACAAAAAATGACCGAGATGTCGCGCCAAGCGATGCAGGAGGCGCAGAGCGAAGCCCGCCGTCGCTCGCACAATGAGGTGGAGACGTGGCATCTGCTGGTGGCACTCCTTGCGCAGGAGGGAGGCATCGTGCCCGCCCTCGTCGAGAAGCTGGGTCTCACGGTAAGCGCCATGCAGCTCGCAGCGAATCGCGAGCTGGAGCGTTTCCCGAAAGTCTCCGGCGCGGTGGACGTCTCCAAAATCTACGTCACGCAGGCGCTGAACGAAGTTCTGACCCAAGCTGAGCAGGAAGCCGAACAACTCAAGGACGAGTACATCAGCGTCGAACATTTGCTGCTCGCGCTCATCAGGAGCGGCAAGCCGGCCGCGCTCAAAAAATATTTTGAAAGCTTCAATCTGGACCGTACGAGGGTTCTCACGGAATTGAAGAAGATGCGCGGCAACCAGCGGGTTACTTCGGATAATCCGGAAACCACCTACAACGCGCTGGAGAAATACGGCATCGATCTCGTGGCGCAGGCGCGCAAGGGGAAACTCGATCCGGTCATCGGACGCGACGCGGAAATCCGCCGGGCGATCCGGATTCTCTCCCGCAAAACCAAGAACAATCCCGTGCTGATCGGTGAGCCCGGTGTGGGCAAGACCGCCATTGTCGAAGGGCTGGCGCAGCGGATTCTGCGCGGCGATGTGCCGGAGGGGTTAAAAGATAAAATCATTTTCGCGCTCGACCTGGGCGCGCTCGTCGCCGGCGCGAAATATCGCGGCGAATTCGAGGAGCGTCTGAAAGCGGTGCTCAGCGAAGTGAAGCAAGCCGAGGGGCGCATCATTCTGTTTATCGACGAGCTCCACACTATCGTCGGTGCCGGCAAGACCGAGGGCGCGATGGATGCGGGCAATCTGCTCAAGCCCATGCTGGCGCGCGGTGAACTGCATTGCATCGGTGCGACCACGCTCGACGAATACCGCAAGTACATCGAGAAGGACCCGGCGCTGGAACGCCGTTTCCAGCCGGTGCTCGTCGAGGAGCCGACCGTCGAGGATGCCATTTCCATTTTACGCGGATTGCGTGAACGCTATGAACTGCACCATGGCGTGCGTATCCAGGACAACGCCCTCGTCTCTGCTGCGGTCCTTTCGCACCGCTACATCGCCGATCGCTTCCTGCCCGACAAGGCGATTGATCTTGTGGACGAGGCGTGTGCCATGATCCGCACGGAAATCGATTCGCTGCCGACGGAATTGGACGAGCTCCAGCGTCGCGTGATGCAACTGGAGATTGAAGAGACGGCTTTGCAGAAAGAAAAGGATGATGCGTCCAAGCGTCGGCTCACCGATTTGCGCAAGGAGTTGGCCAATGCCAAGGAGCAGGCCACGGCACTGCGCACAGTCTGGTTGAAGGAAAAAGAAGCGCTCGGCCGCGTGCAGAAAGTTCGGCAGGAACTGGAAGCCGCACGTCTCGAGATGGCCAAGGCGGAACGCAACTATGACCTGAATAAAATTGCCGAATTGAAGCATGGGCGCATTCCGCAATTGGAGAAAGAACTCGCGAAAGCCGAGAAGACTGGTCCGACCAAAACCACGCTCGTGAAAGAAGAAGTTTCTGCGGAGGAAATTGCCGAGATCATCTCGAAGTGGACGCATATTCCGGTGACTAAACTTTTGGAAGGCGACCGGGAGAAACTGCTAAAACTGGAGGAGGAGTTGCACCAGCGCGTGATTGGCCAGGAAGAAGGTGTCCGGTTGGTCACTGAAGCGATTCTCCGTGCCCGCGCCGGCATCAAAGATCCGCGCCGGCCCATCGGCAGTTTTCTGTTTCTCGGCCCAACCGGTGTCGGAAAAACGGAACTGGCAAAGACACTCGCGGAGCAACTTTTCGACTCCGAAGCCAATCTCATCCGGCTCGATATGTCCGAGTACATGGAGAAGCATTCCGTTTCGCGCATGATCGGAGCCCCTCCGGGCTACGTCGGTTACGACGAGGGCGGGCAGCTTTCTGAAGCCGTGCGCCGTAAACCGTATTCGGTGGTGCTCTTTGACGAAGTCGAGAAAGCGCATCCGGATGTGTTCAACGTGCTGCTGCAAGTGCTCGACGACGGACGCATCACTGATTCGCAGGGTCGCACCGTGGATTTCAAAAACACGGTCATCATCATGACTTCGAATATCGGCAGCCGCCACTTGCTTGAGGGTGTGACCGGAGCGGAGATTCCGGAGGCGGTGCGCGAAGCTGTGATGGCGGATCTGCGCCAGACGTTCCGTCCGGAGTTTCTCAACCGCATCGATGAAACCGTGCTCTTCAAGCCGCTTACGCTTGAAGAAATCGAACAGATCGTGGACCTGCTCATTGCCGACGTGAACAAACGATTGGCCGACCGTCGGGTGAAAGTCGTACTCGAAGCGAAAGCAAAAATCTGGGTGGCGGAGAAGGGCTACGATCCCGTCTTTGGCGCCCGTCCGCTCAAGCGTTTTCTGCAACGCCATCTGGAAACCCGCCTCGCGCGCGCCCTCATCGCCGGTGATGTCAGCGAAGATTCCACCGTCACCTTCAAGGTGAAGGGGGGCGAGCTGGTGATTGGGTAGGGTTACTTCTGAGGTTCCTCGCTGATGGTTTTCAGTGGGTAAAGGTGGGAAAGGAGCCCTCTTGTTGCACCTACGTTGAATCCGTTCGGAGTAGCGGCAGGCGTCCC
>JANYCF010000091.1 GCA_025360455.1 Opitutaceae bacterium
GCGGACGTCGCCGCACCCGGGACCAATCGATTTTCCGGCTCACCCGGCGGGTGAGGATTTTCCGCGCCAATATTTTGTTTCATCGAACACGCAGCCAATCACCTCCGCCTTATTTTGTCCCGATCAACCGTCGTTTCTAGGGTGATACTTTCGTGCTGACTACAACTGTTGTGAGGTGCTTGCCGATTTTGTTCCTCAACTCATCCAACGAATTCCAGTACGGGCACGTCCGGTGGTGGTCACGGTCATACTCGGGTTAGCCGCCGGACTGGCGGCAGTGCTCTTCCATCTGGCGATACACTTGATCTATCATCAGGGGCTGGAGCGGCTGACCCAGGCCTCGCTCCCCACGTTTTTGATCGGCAGCTTTCTCCTCGTCACCGTCACTTCAGGTATTTCAGGCTGGTTGCTCACCCGTTTTTACCCTGATGCCGCCGGCAGCGGAATTCCTCAGCTGAAACTGGCCTTCTGGAAAGATTTTGGCTACGTGCCGTGGGGGTCGTCTGGGTGAAATTCATCGGCGGCGCGCTCAGCGTCGGCGGCGGCAACAGCCTCGGCCGCGAAGGCCCGTCGGTCCAACTCGCCGGCGGACTGGCGTCACAGTTGTCCGGTTTTCTCGGCACCGCGAAAAACGAACGCCGGACCGCAGCGGCGGCCGGTTTGGCGGCGGCCTTCAATACGCCTATTGCCGCCGTGCCCTTCGTACTGGAAGAAATCATCGGCGATCTCAACAGCCGCATGCTCGGCAGCATGTTGCTGGCGGCGGTCCTCGGCGCGCTCGTGGCGCACGGTATGCTGGGGGCACAACCGACATTCATTTTGCACGGACAAGGTGCGCCCCAATGGATCGGCTACGCCCTGACCCCGGTGATCGCGGCCCTGGCCGCCTTGGCGGGTTGCTGGTTTCAAAAACTCTCACTCGATCTGCGGGCCAAGAACAAACGACCCCATCGGCTGCCGGCGTGGAGCCGGATCATGCTCGGCGGCATCGGGGTGTGGGCGATTGGGGCGACCGTCTTCGTCAACACCGGGCACATGGGCGTTTTCAGTCTGGGCTATGAGGACCTGTCACTGGCACTCGACGGCAAGCTGCTCTGGCATATCGCAGCGCTTTTGCTGGTGGCCAAATTGGCCGCCACCGCACTTTGCTATGGACTCGGCGGCTGCGGCGGCCTTTTTGCTCCGACTCTTTTCTTTGGAACCATGGTAGGGGCGGCGATCGCCAGCGCGATCCACTTGGTTTACCCGCTCAGTCAGGCCGATCATGTGGCCCTCGCCGTCGTGGGCATGTGCGCCTGCCTCGGCGCCGTGGTGCGGGCACCGGTGACCGGGATATTGATTGTGTTCGAAATGACCCATGAGTTCGCCCTCGTGCCGGTGCTCATCTTCGGCGCCCTCATCAGCCAGATCATTGCCCGCCGGATGTCCCATGAAAATTTCTACGAAGCGGTATTGGCTCAGGACGGCCAGCACGTCGAACACATCGTCCCGCCGCGCAGCCTCCGCACCTGGATGGAACTGCCTTCGGCCCGGATCGCGAATTTCACTCCCCAGGTGATCAAAGACTTGGCTCCGGCCCCCTTGAAAACAACTTTGGCCGAGCGAGAGCACACGCGATTCCCGGTGGTGATCGACGGACAACTCACGGGGGTGCTGACCCGCAGCGAGGCCTTGCAGGCTTTGCATGACGCGCGACCGCCCGTGCTCGAACCTGCGGTCACCTGCGCCCCTACCACGCCGGTGCGCGAAGTGGCCACAAAGATCGTGGATTCACCCAGCGGGCTCATTATCTTGATCGACCAACCCGGCAGCGTAATCGGAGTGATCACCCTGCACGATATTTTGCGCGCCCAAATGAACTTTGCCAACAACCAGCAGGACTGATCGCATCCTTTTCCATCATGAAATACTTTTTCTCCCCATCGCCTGACTCCGGCGCCTACGTCAATTTCACGCTCAAACTCCTGCTCGCTCTCGGCACCGGAGTCGCCATCGCCGCCTTGCTGTGAACCGGTTCCGTTATGCACTCGATCCGCTTTGCCTGATAGCTTGCACCGCCTATGCCCTGAACCGTTGGCTCATCCCCACCGCGTGGAAGGGCTGGTTTTTGCAGAACTATTTTAATGACACCCTGTTCATCCCGGCTGCGCTCCCGTTCATCCTATGGGTGCAGCGTCGCGGCGGCTTGCGCCTGACCGATGATCGGCCGCAGTGGAGTGAAATCATTTTCCACCTCCTCGTCTGGTCGGTCGCCGCCGAAGTTGTCGCCCCACATTTCTTCGCCCACGCACATGGTGACCCATGGGATGTCGTCGCCTACTCCGGCGGCGCCCTCTTGGCCGGATGGTACTGGCCCCGCCCATGAATTTCGACCGGCTCGCGCCGCACTACCATTGGATGGAAGCACTCAGTGGCGGCGGGCTGCTCCAACAGGCGCGGACCATCTGGCTGGACGAATTGAAGGACTGTCGTCGCATCTTGAGCGCGGGCGAAGGCCATGGCCGTTTCGCCGCCGCCTGCACCGCGCGTTTTCCCATGGCGGAGCTGACCTGCATGGAAGCCAGTGCCGCGATGATCGCCGTCGCGCAAACCCATCTCGGACGCTCCGGCGACTCGGTTCGCTGGCACCACGCTGAACTTCTCCATTGGCAAAACGAGGAAAAATTCGACGCCCTCGTCACCTGTTTCTTCCTCGATTGTTTCCCTCCTGAGGAACTGACCGCTGTCATTGCCAACTTAGCCATACGCGCCGCCCCGCAGGCCGTTTGGCTGGTCGTGGATTTCGCCCTCCCCGCCCACGGCCTCGCCCGCTGGCGCGCCCAGGTCGTGCACACCCTCATGTATTTTTTCTTTCGCCGAGTCGTCGCCTTGCCCGCCCGCCGGCTCAGCGCACCCGATCACTTGCTCCGCGCCCAAGGTTTTCAACTCATCGCTCGTCGGACCTATAACTGGGGTCTGCTCCGGGCAGATGTCTGGCAGCGCAAATAAGTGATTCAAACAAGTCCGGGCATGGGCCTTGGGCCACACTCGCACTTTCAAGGTGGCCCCACTTCAGCCGCTTTCGCCGGCAAAGCGAGGAGCGACACCAAGGTGACTGTCAAACCTGTCAGCAACAGCCAGGTGGCATATTCCTGCGGGATAATGGGCGAGGCCAACAAAGACGAAGCCGCGAGCGCCACCAAGGTAAAGTTGGGGCAAAATAACAAATAGGTATTCGCGTCACCGCCGGTGCGGGCAAAACGTCCATGCAACATGTGGCGGAAAGCGATGAGTAAGGCCGCCGCCGAGAGAGCGAGCAAAGCCGTACGCGAGAACACCGCGGCCAACGGCACTTGCGTACCGAGTGCCGTGAAGAAGAGCGGAATCAGAAACCGCCGGCTGATCGGCGCCAGATAGTCCTCGAGCGGGCGTCCCTCATGTTCCACCCGACTGGAAAACAGACCGATAAAAAATGCCGTCTTCGGCCCGGACAACCCAAACCGTTCTCCGACTGCACAGGAAGCCAGCAACATCAGAGTGACAAAATGCAGCCGCCAGTGCGTGGTTCGTTCCAACATATACTGTAGCGATTTCGTCACATGTACCGCCAGGCGGCTGCACGCATAGATCACGAGCACCATGCCTGCGAGCTTGAGCCCAAACAGCCAGGTCGGCGCGTGGCCGAGTACGGCCGTTTCCACGGCGAGCAATATCACGGCCAACACTTCAAGCAGGACCATGATCTGCAGTACAAACGGCCGCGCTTCCACACTCAGGCCGGGATAATTTTTCCACGCCGAATGTGCCATCCCCAGCGAACAGGCGCTCAACGCCGCAGCCGCAATGAACGACTCAAGCCAAGGCAGGCCAGCAAAGCGCGCCAAGGCGAGCAACACCGGGTATTGCGGCACCACCCACCGCACCAGAAAAAGACTGGGTTGTCGCAGTTCGCGCCAATTGGGCAGGTCGATCTCCAACCCAACTTCAAACAGCAGCAAAATGAAGCCGATCTCGCCCGCCTCCCGAATCATATTGCTGACTTCGGGCCGAACCAGTGGACCGGCCATCAGACCGAAGCACACGAAAGCCGGATACACCAATGCCGGGCGGCCCAGCCAGGCGCAAATGTCCGGCACAGCCATCACCAGCAAGAGAAGGATCACAAGTAATTCGATACTGGTCATGGCGGACTCCATGGTGGTTGAACCAGTCAAGCAGAAGCAACCTCTCCGTATAAAATCTCCCGGAGGCATTGAATGAATGTTTTGTCTTTTGAATCGGCATCCATGCAATCAACCTAGTCGTTGCAGACCGTCGCGTCCTACGACCCCACTCCTGATGACCATTTTTGAAATCTTTTCGCTGTTGATCACTCTCACCGCGCTGTTCAGCTATCTGAACTACCGGTTCATCAAACTGCCCACCACCATCGGGGTGATGCTGATCGCGCTGGTGGGCTCGCTCGGGCTCGCGGGCCTGCAAAGCCTCGGGGTTCCCGTCGGCCCGCAGATTGCCGAGGTGCTGCGGCGGATCGATTTCGACGCCACGCTGCTCCAAGGCATGCTGAGTTTCCTACTCTTCGCCGGTGGCTTGCACATCAACTTGAACGAACTGGCCAATGAAAAATGGAGCATCACCATCCTCTCGGTGGTGGGTGTGCTGATCTCAACCTTCGTCTTTGGCACGGCAGCCTTTTTCGGGCTGGGCTGGCTCGGTCTGCCGCTGAGCTACTCTTGGTGTCTGCTGTTCGGCGCCTTGATTTCGCCCACGGACCCAATCGCGGTGATCGGCATTCTGAAGCATGCCCGTGTGCCCAAGAAACTCGAAGTCCAAATCGCAGGCGAATCCCTGTTCAACGACGGGATCGGCGTGGTGGTCTTTCTGGTGCTTCATGAAATCGCCGTGAGTGGACATCAGCCTTCCTTCGGTCACATCAGTGCGATCTTTTTCGGCGAGGCCGTCGGCGGCGCCTTGATCGGGCTCGGACTCGGCTGGATAACGTTCCGACTGCTCAAAAGTGTCGATAATTATCAGGTCGAGGTGCTGCTGACGCTCGCGCTCGTGACCGGCGGCTATGCGCTGGCCAGCGCACTGCACACGAGCGGCCCCATCGCCATCGTCTGCGCGAGTGTGCTGATCGGCAACCACGGGCGCCGTTTTGCCATGAGCGAAAAAACTCGCGTGAACCTCGACATGTTCTGGGAACTCATCGACGAGATTTTTAACGCCGTGCTGTTCGTGCTCATCGGCTTCGAAGTCCTCGTGCTGACTTTTTCCCGCCAGTTGCTCCTCGCAGGCTTGCTCGCAATTCCAGCGCTGCTGTTCGCGCGCTGGGTAAGCGTCGGTGTGCCGGTTCTGGTCCTGAGTCGCTGGCAAAAATTCAGCCGCGGCACGGTTGCCATCCTCACCTGGGGCGGCCTGCGCGGCGGCATTTCCGTGGCGCTGGCCCTCTCCCTGCCAGCGAGCCCGCAGCAAGAAATCATACTGGTGATCACCTATGTGCTCGTCGTCTTTTCGATACTTGTCCAAGGCCTGACGATCGGACGACTCGCCCGACGCGTCGCGGGCACCGAACCCAAGCGGCACCCGGCGCATTAAATTTCGTCCGTCAGTGGGCTACGCAGAGTAAATCCAAGCAAATTCGAATTTTCCTGTTGTAGCCGGAATCGCTGGCCCGGCGTCGGAGCGATCACCTTCCGGACCGCAGTCATCTACCCTGGCTACAGTTCAATTGAATAAGCCTCATCCCGGATAGATCACACTTCCCCGTGAACACACGCCACCCGGTGGAACTAAAAAAGTGACCTTGACCATTGCGAGGCAGACAGCGCCGAAGCAATCCCACTCGATGGATCGCCACGCCCACTGCGTCGGGCTCGCGATGACAAGTCGGCGGGGGATTTAAAGGGGGTACGCCCGGGAGTATTTCCAGAAAAAGTGGTTCCTCGCTGTTTCCAGTGGGTAATTGTGGTTCGACCCGTTCTAGTCGAACCTTCGGTTGTCTTCGCTTGGAGTAGCGGCAGGCGTCCCTGCCTGCCGAGTTTGACGCACGCATCCCAGACCCACAGGCACGGAGGCCTGTGGCTACGCCAAGCCATCTCCACGACACATCGGAAACAGCGAGGAACCGAAAAAGTGTCACCGCGTTGCCTTTCGGCTTCGCTCAAGGCCCTGAGCTTGGCGAACGGCATGCAGCGTGATTCTGCGGCCAGCAGAACGGTCGGCGCAGCAATCCACGCTTTCGCCTCCGGCTCAAGCGCGGCTACAAAAAATCTCAGCCGCGTGGGCGAAGCCTCTACGCGGCGCGGGATCAACTGATCAGCAGCAAACGCGGAGGCTGGCCCGGCAGATTATCCGGTGCACGGTGGATGCACGGGGGCACAGGACAACCGGGGTACTCGACCGCTATGCGCCAAAGATTGCCCACCCCGAAGGGAAAAGACTGCGCGGTCGGTAAGGGTGCGTAGTGGAGATCGTAGCAATGCTCATTCAAAAATTCACGAAAGGCGGCGTCATCGTCGCCGCCGAAAAGCTCGAGAAGTTCAGCGCGAGTGGCGGGATTATCCACGCGCCGTTGCGCCTCTTCATTCCGCAGGCCTTCGCTCGCCGCCCCGTGGTAGGTGCAAAGAAAAGTATCGGCCTCCACCGGAGCACTGTCGGCGTGGAAGGAGTAAACATCGGTCGGCACCCCTGCGGGATCTTCGTCGCGCGGGTAGGCGCGAATGCAGTTCAACACCGGAGCAACGCCGTGATCTCTCAGCAACCGCAGATCAGCGAGCAAAAGGTCAATGGCGGTCCGGCCGGCCGTGCTCACGGGGAGCGCGAGCAATTGAGCTTCGTCGAGCGTGGTGATGCCCTCGTCGCTGTTGCCCAGCAAGGCCACGACTTCGCCAAAATCCCCCGCCAGCGTGCGCGGCCAACAGAGCGCATTGACGCCGTCGGCGAAACACGTGGTGACCAGTTCTTGAAAACTATTCACCCGCTTCACTCGGAAATAGTCGGCTGGCCCGTTCGATGGACTCAAGGCGGGGATGGAATTTTGAGTCATGCGCGAGGCAAAGAGGGGCAAGTCCAAGGCTCGGAGTCGAGCGCAGAGAGTTCGTCTCCCCAGCGTTGAGCACGGGACGAACGCTACTACGTTGCCTTTACACGTCGCCCCGTTGCGGGCGGAGGATGATCTCCTCGACCACCGTGCGACGGCTCAGGCGATAAACATCCAGGATGGCGCGCGCGATATCCTCGGCGGGCATGATGCGCTCGGGCTTCACCCCGGATTTTTCCCACGAAGGCGACCAAGTCGCTCCGGGATGCACGCAGCAGACGCGGATGCCCTGCTCCTTCGTCTCGGCGCGCAACACTTGGGCGAGGCCCGTGACGCCAAACTTCGCCGCGCAATACGCCGCGGCATTGGGATAGGCCCCAAGTCCCGCGATCGAACTCATGAAGACAATGTCGCCGTGTTTGCGCTTCAGCATCGCGGGCAAAAACGCCGACGTGACGAGAAACGCACTGCGCAGATTAACGGAAATCAGGCGGTCGAATTCCACGACGGAGGTTTTCGCAAACGGAGCCATGGCGAAGGCCCCGGCGTTGTTGATGAGCACATCAACACGGCCGAAGTGTTGGGTGACCGCCTTCGCCATGGCCGCGACGGAAGACTCATCACTCACGTCGCAGGGAAATATCTCCGCCCTATCCGTCCCCTTTGAGGTGGAGCGCATTGCCCCTAATGCGCTGGCTTGATCGCTGCCGGAAGAAAGCGCGTTGGAGGCAACGCGCTCCACCTGCTGGCAGCAAGCCTTCGCCACCGCGCGAAGGTTCTTCTCGTTGCGCGCCACCAGGGCGAGCCGCGCCCCGGGCATTTCCGCAGCGAAAGTTTGGGCGATCGCCGCCCCGATCCCCTGCGAGGCACCGGTGATAAGAATGACGGGAGAAGATGTTTTTGCAGATTTCATTCTTACTTTAAGCCACCACGAAACACACCAAACACACGAAAGTAGAACTCGTTGATGGGGGCTTAGTTTATTTTCGTGTGTTTGGTGGGTTTCGTGGTGAACAATTCTTCAGCACAGCAGCGTGCCAAAGTCCATGTAGTCGGCGATGAAGCCGCCGGGCACGCCTTTGCAGATCACGCTCACGGCATCGTGCGAATGCAGCGATTCAAGGTGCGAACAGGCGATGCGGAAATCGGCGATGCGTTTGTCCTTGTTGAACTCGAGAAACAGTAACCGAGCGGCGTCTTCGACAAACTTGAGGTACGCGCCGTTGAGCTCGGCAAAAGCCTGCTCGTCTTCCCGCTTCACCATCACCTGCGTTTCGGTCTGCAGCGCCTTGAGGCAAAGCGCATGGACATCCTCGATCCAGATTTTCTTGCCCTCGGCTTCCTCCAGGGTGATCCGGGCCTTGCTGCGTTGGGAGTGCGGCACGCCATAGGCGCCTCGTTTGTCGCGGGCGTGCTCAGTCAGCTCGGCCGAACAAGGGCAGGCGGAGGAGTAGACGAAATCGAAATGGATGAAGCGACGGTAGCGGCCGTCACGCGTCATCACGCCTTCAAACGCGACGTGGTAGAATTGGTAGCCTTCGAGTCCGGTGCGCAGGCTCGGCCGCAGCATCGGGTAGGAAAAACTGATCTTCAGGCGCGCATCCTTGGTGACGACCTTGCGCAGGTAGCCTTTGAGAATCTTGCCCATCCATTCGCCGGTGGTGACGCCTTCGCGATGTTCATAGAAGGTCCGCATGATGCGGCTCATGTTAATGCCCTTGAGATCGGCCTCGAGCGAGACGGTGCCGGTGACGCTGGTCTCGAGGGTAAGAGTCTTGCCGGCCTTGGTGCGGTATTTAAGGGGCAGTTTGAAATTATGAATGCCGACCTGTTGAATCGGGACGTGCACGCCCTTCACGGTTTCATTGGCGACCTCCATCATGTCCGGCATGGAGGCACGATAGGCGGCGGTGGGCTTGAACTTGCGGTCGTAGGTGCGCTTGATAGGCGGCTCTTTGCCGCAATTCGAGCGGTGCAGGTACATTTGTTTCATGATCGTTTTTTTATTGGATGCGGGGAAACACGATTGGGTTACGATAACAATCGTGAAAAGTGGGGTCAGGTCTGGTCGGGCCCGAATCGGGTTGTCATCGGGAGTTCGGCAACGCCGGACGTGGCGATCCAGCTGGATTGCTTCGTCGTTTCACTCCTCGCAATGACAAGATGACAGATCATGTATGATCGGGCCCGAAGAATTCCGCGAAGTTGCGCGGGGTTTCGTAAAGACGGACGCAATGCAACTGGCCGTGCTTGATGTGCGGAGCGAGCTGCTGCCAGAAGGCGATGACGAGATTCTCGGTGGACGGGATGATGCCGCGCAGGAAATCCACCTCGTCGTTCAAGTTGCGATGATCACACTTGTCGACGACCGCACGATGCAAGACGCGCTTCAGTTCCGCCAAATCCATAATATAGCCGGTGACCGGATCGGGCTGCCCCCGCAGGGTGACCTCGAGCACGTAGTTGTGGCCGTGCCAATGCGGGTTAGTGCACAGACCATATTGCTTCTGGTTCCAAGCGAGACTCTTGGTCGGATTATACAGCCGGTGCGCCGAGTTGAAATGCACCTGGCGGGTGATGTACACGGTGCCCGAGAGGGGACGGATTTTCTTCGTAGAACGTTTGCGACTGGAAAGCGGTTTCGGCATGGACGGTCCAGCGAAGCCAGTTTCCGGGCGGGGTCAAACCTTTGGCCAAAAGGATTAGGTCCATTTCCTTTATGTCTGATACCCCTAAGCAGCTGCGGCTTGGCTGGAGCGTAGCGGCGAGCGCCAGCAAGCCGACGTACCACGACTCGCTGGCGCTCGTCGCTACATGGAGAATACGAACGAAACCGAACTTGGCCGAATATTGCATTGCACGGACGAGCGTGCCGGTCCTTCAATCCGTCCCAATGGCCCTTCGATTCCGCATTCTTGGCAGTGGGAGCTCCGGCAATGCCGCCCTGCTCCAGTCCGACGACACACGCGTACTCGTTGATGCGGGGTTTTCGGCCAAAAAACTCGGCGAACTCCTCGCCGAGTCGGGCGATTCACTCGAAGGCGTGGATGCGATTTTCCTCACCCACGAACATGGCGATCACGCCGCCGCACTCACTGGCCTCGCCAAACATCCGCACATTCAAGTCTTCGCCAATCGCCCCACGGCTCAAGCGCTGCAGAAGAGCCTCAAGCATCGCGTCAATTGGCAGTTGTTTGAAACGGGCTCGACGTTTCGTTTTCGCGATTTCGAAGTCCGTACTTTTGCCGTGCCGCACGATGCCCAGGATCCCGTGGGATTTCTCATCGCGCATGGTCACGGCGATCTGCTCTCGCCACGCCGCAGTCTCGCTTGGTTGACCGATCTCGGCCACGCCCCCACGCACGTGCGCGAACATATTCGGGAAGTCGACATCCTCGTCGTCGAGGCGAATCATTGTTCAGACATGCTGCAGGCTGACACCAAGCGCCCGTGGAGCACGAAGCAACGCATCAGCGGCCGTCACGGCCATTTGTCGAACGCCGCCGTCGGTGAATTGCTCGCGTCCGTCGCGAGCCCGAGCTGGCGCCACGTGTTCCTCACGCATCTTTCACGCGACTGTAATTCGCCCGAAGCCGTCGCTGCGGTTTGTCGGCCGGCGCTGGCCGCCCTCACCTGTCAGTTCTCTGTCGTGTGTGCCGGCGGCGGTTCAGTCGCGTTGGAATTCTAGACTGGAGTTACGTCACGGCTCTCACTTCGCGCATCTTTTGCGGATTATTGCGCACGGTTCGCCCCGTCTTTTGGCTGATAAGCATTAACGCTGCCCTATACCGGGTAACACAGATTTTGTTTTGCCGCTCGGGCAGGATACTGTTTCGCTCCAGCTCCTATGTCCCTGAAACCTTTTCGTCGCACCAAGATCATCGCCACCCTCGGGCCCGCCACCGAGAGCGAGGAGATGCTCGTGAAGCTCATCCAGAACGGCGTCGATGTCGTCCGCCTGAACATGGCTCACGCGAAACACGACTGGACGCGTGCGATCATCCGCCGCATCCGCGCCGCCGCGAAGAAGGCCGAACAAGAGGTCGCCATTATGATGGATATCAAAGGCCCGGAAATCCGCACCGGCGATCTCGAAACCCCGCTTGAACTCAAGCCGGGGGAAATATTCGACTTCACTGTCAAACCTGGCGCCGATCGCGAAAACGCCGTGGAAATCCGTTCCGTCGACGTCAACTACCAGAATCTGATCAATGACATTCACGTGGGCGACACGGTCTTGGTCGACAACGGTCTCATCCGACTCGAGGTGCTCGAAAAGCACCAAGCTCATTTCCGTTGCCGCGTGCTCACCCCCGGCCACCTCTCCTCCCGCCGTCACATCAATCTCCCCGGCGTCCACGTCAACCTGCCCTCCTTCACCGAAAAAGATCGCGGCGATACGCTCGTCGGCATCGAGGAAGGCATCGATTTCGTTGCGCTCTCCTTCGTGCGCACCGCCGCTGATATCACGCAACTTCGCGGCTTTCTCCGCGAACACAATTCCTCCGCGCGCATTATCGCGAAGATCGAAGATCAGACCGCCATCGCCAATCTCGACGAAATCATCCGCGCCACCGACGTGCTCATGGTCGCCCGCGGCGATCTCGGCATTGAAGTGCCGATGGAGGAACTGCCCGTGATCCAACGCCGCGCGGTTCGCACCTGTCTCTCCATCGGCCGGCCCGTCATCATCGCCACGCACATGCTCGAATCGATGATCAACCAGCCCATGCCCAGCCGCGCCGAGATTACCGACGTCGCCAACGCCGCCTATGAACAGGCCGATTGCGTCATGCTGTCCGGCGAGACCACCATTGGCAAATACCCGCTCGAATGCGTCGCCGCACTTGATCTCATCACCCGTCGCATCGAAGTAGAGATCGCCGCGGATTTTCCTGAGCCCGCCGTATTCATCGATGAGCGCATGAAGCTGTTGCGCTCCGCCGTCATCATGGCGAACGAGCTGCCCCAATCCGTGTTGCTCTGCTTCACGCGCAAAGGGGTGACCGCCGCCGGCATGGCGGCGCATCGGCCCGCCCACGCGCCTGTCCTCGCCTTCACGGATTCGGTGCACACGCAGCGTCATCTTAAAATTGTCCGCTCGGTGGAACCGTATTTGCTGACGCCCTTTGGGGACCCAGAAAAAACTATCGGTCGCGCCGTCGCGGTTTTATTGAAAGCCGGCCGCGTGAAACTGGGCGACAAACTCGTGATTGTCTCCGATCTCTTCACCCCCTCCAACAAGCGTTTCGACAGCATCCAGCTGCGGACGGTGGAGTGAGGAGGAACATTTTGGATCGCAGCAGGTGGCGTGCTGGCCGCGCCATTTTTCGTTTCCCCCTCTCCAGCGTTGCGAGGCGAGTGGCCAATGTCGCTCCGCTCGGTAACGCAACCTACAAAATACGTCCATACTCATCATTCCGATTTTGCGCTTATCGCAGCCATTCGGGCAATGGCTGACCACTGTCAGTCAGATCCTGAAACCACCCCCATTCTTCTGCGCCACAATAAAAATGCGGCCAGCTTTCACCCGGTTGAATCAAACCCGCGCTATAGGAATTGAGATAAATATAGCGGATAATACTCTCAATAGAATCTTCCGGCCGGACCAGATGATCATAAAAATTTTCCTGCCAGTCAGTACCATGCGGGCGCACCAGCGGCTGTATTTTGGTTTTAAGTCGCGACATGGCTTGAGAAAGCGTGAGCCGCTCACCCAAGGTGAAAAGCAGATGAACGTGATCCGGCATCACAGTCAGACAACGCAACGACCAGCTGTCATCGGCGTCTAAACGCAACGCCTCGTCCAGCAAATGGGTGGCTACATCCGGCACGGGCACATCGCACCGCGGATGGAGACATAGAGTAGCGAAATAATCTGCGTGCGGCAGCGTGACCCGACCTCGGCGCAACGCATTTGGCCCGGCGTCTCGTTTGGGCGGAAACATGCCATCAGATTGCCCATTTGTCCGACAGCGGCAACACCCCATTCCAATCCATACATTTCACAGTAGGTAGCGTGCTTGTCGCCCCACTCTTCCCAGCGTTGCGAGGCGAGTTCGCAACCTACCCAATCCTCCCGTCGTAGGTGGCGTGCTTGCCGCGCCACTCTGTGTCCTCCATCCCCCAACGTTGCGAGGCGAGCTCGCAACCTACAAAGACCATAGGCCTTCCTCACGCCTTCGCCGTCGGGTAGCTGCCTAAGACTTTGACCAGAGGACAAGAGCGGTGGAGTTGCTTAAGGGCGGCTTGCATCGCGGGCTCTTGTTCATGGCCGGTCACGTCGAGGAAAAACACGTAATCCCACGGGCGCAGCCGGCTGGGGCGGGATTCGATCCGCGTCAGATTGAGCTTCCGCTTGTCGAAGGGTTGCAAGGCGCGCAACAATGCGCCGGGCTCATGATGCAAAGAGACCAGCAGGCTCGTCTTGTCCTGACCGCCACCGACGACGCCCGAGGCCTCGCGACCGAGAATACCGAAACGCGAGGTGTTGTTTTTTGCGTCCTGAATGTGCTCGGCCTGCACCGGCACGCCGTAACGTTCCGCAGCAAGACGTGGGGCCACCGCCGCAGCACCCTTTTCTTTCGCGGCGCGTTGGACACCGAACGCAGTGCTGTCGACGTCGATGAGTTGCGCGTGGGGTAAATGGCGTTGCAGCCAGCGCCGGCACTGGGCGAGCGCCTGATCCTTCGAGTAAACTTTTTTAATCTTCTCCATCGGCTCGTTGGAAATAAGCGTGTGATCAATGGAGGTCTGTACCTCGGCCACGATCTTCAACGGCGTCTCGACAAAGAGATCCAGCGAATCGCGCACGGAGCCTTCCGTGGAATTTTCCAACGGCACCACGCCGTAGTCGGCTTCGCCTTTTTCCACGGCGGCGAAAACATCGGCGACGGATTGCATCGGTCGGTAATCCACGCTTGCGCCGAATTTCTTGAGCGCGGCTTGATGGGTGTTCGTCGCTTCAGGCCCGAGGTAGGCGATCACGAGCGGCTTTTCCAAGGCCAGTGCCGCCGACATAATCTCACGGTAGATGGCCTGCACGGCAGCAGGCTTAAGCGGTCCATTGTTCGCCGCCTGAACGCGGCGGAGCACATCGGCTTCGCGCTCGGCGACGTAGATGCGGCCGCGGTTGCCGCGCTTCAATTCGCCAATTTGTTGGGCGAGTGTGAGCCGGGCGTTGAGCAGCTTCACGACCTTCTGGTCGAGGCTGTCGATTTCTTCGCGGATTTGAGCGAGTTGTTTTTTCATGAGGCGGAACGAAGAGACGAGCGGCGGGATTCTTGTAGGAGCCTGTTTACAGTCGATTCGAAATTGGCGTGGTCAGCGTGAGTTGAATGTCGCCTGCAAGCAGACTCCTACAAGTTAAAATGAAACGATGAATGGGGGTTACGAGGCGGATTGGCGCAAGGAGTGAATGGCATGAGCTTGGGTGATAAGTCCAGCCAGCACCGCAGGGGTGAGCGCTTGTTTGGGATCATCGCCGATGCCGTGGCTCGGACTGACGTGAGCCTCGATCACGAGCCCATCCGCACCATAGGCCACAGCGGCGAGCGCGCAGGCGGGTACGTAGATGGCTTTGCCGACTGAGTGTGAGGGATCAACCACGACGGGCGCCCAGGTTTTTTCCTTCAAAAGCGGCGTGATGCTTTCATCCGGATGATTGCGGTAGCCATCCATGGTCGGCGTGGTGCCGCGCGGGCAGAGAATCACGTTGGGGTTGCCAAAGGCCGCGATGTATTCGCCGGCGGAAATGAATTCATTGAGCGGGCCCATGTGCAGGCTGCGCTTGAGGAGCACGGCCGTATCGCGGCCGGCAATGGCGCGGCCAATCTGGCGGAGCAGGGAGTAGTTGAGCGCGTTGCGCGCACCGACTTGCAGCACGGTCACCCCGGCATCGAGCGCAAGCTGGATATGCTCCGGCTCCATCACCTCGGTTACCACGGGCAACCCGGTGCGACGCGAGGCGTCCATCAGGATATCGAGCGATTTGTTGTCACCTTGAAAACTGTAGGGATTGCTGCGCGGTTTCCAGACGCCACCGCGCAGGACCTGCGCACCGGCTTCTTTCACGGCGTGGGCGGTCTCGATGAAGTAGTGGGGATTCTTCGGATCGATCGTGCATTGGCCGGCCATGATCAACAGTTCGCGGCCGAGCGTGACGCCCCCGATTTTGACGCGGTGGTTGGCCAGATCCGAGCGACGATCCATCAATTTGAACGGCGACTGGATGCGATCGATGCGGTCGATGTACGCGAGGCCTTCCAGGCGGTTGATCATGAGCTCATCGCGCTCGTCTCCTACAATCGCGTAAATCGTCCGCACCGTGCCGATGATCGGCTGAAGGGTGCAACCGAACTCGCCCACGATAGCGGTGATCTCGGCAATTTGCTCAGAGGTGAGTTGGGGAGTTTTCGGGAGGATCATGGGGAGGGAGGAATTGAAAGGGATTTGAGCGGAAATTTCTACCGTAGATTTCATGAAGTAATATTGGTTTTTGGGAGAGTGATATTTAAAATAAAAAAGCCGCCTCGTGATGGGCGGCTCCTAGGCGTTAAGTCTGATGATTCAGTTTAAGCGTGTGGGCAGCCACCCCGAGCCTTCGGCAGGTAATAGCCGAAGTAGCCGGTAAACAAAGTGGTGGCGAGAATCATGGCCGCTATGCAAACCCGCTCCCCCACCCCCTGTCAACGCCGGGATTGATCGCGATGCCGCCCAAACGACTCGCGACTTAATTGAACTCGCAGATCGCTATCTGGTGGGATTCCCCCCTGATTCGAGCCCAGAACCCCTGTTTTTCGACACCGAGGCAAGGCCGGACGTTCACTGAGATCACAGAGCAGAAATGGATCGGAATGAACGAGGAAGAGGGGACTCCACGTCCCAATATTGATCAATTCTTCTTGGCTTGGTGCCTTACTCCCTAGTCTCTGCGACAAAAACTTCTTTCCTCGTATACTCCGCGCACTTTGAATCTATTTTGCGCGTTTACCGAATGAAAGGAGAGAAGAACCATTTTTAAATTCATTAAAGCCGGGGATGTCCGATCCAAGCCGAGGAGGACCCATACCTCCACCGCGATAGCTCTTCTCAACACTAAACACGCGCCCCTATACATGAAATTTGTCTTACTCAGCGTCGCCTGCATTGCCCTCACGCTGCGCGCTGACGAACCTGTTTCCTCCTATTCCGTTTCCAGCGACTTCACCTATACGTCCGCGTATTTTTTCAGAGGCTTGAAGAACCAAGATCAAGCCTTCCAACCCTCGATCACGCTGACGAAAGGCGATTTCTCCACCGGGGTTTGGGTCAGCCAAGCGCTCAACAAACGTTCCTCGGCCTGGGCCCAAGGACGGGAAATTGATTTTGCCGCCACCTACAGTCATGCGATCAATGAAAAGTATTCAGTGTCGGCAACCGGCACCTACTATTACTACCCGTCGGCGCGGCCCTCCTTGAGCGAAGCCAATTCCACCGATGAGTTCTTCCTTGGCTTGGCCGGACCCGTGGGCCCGCTCACCGGCAAGCTCACGGCTTCCCACGATTTCAAATATAAGTCCAACAGCTATCAAGGTGATCTGGGCTACAGCATTCCTTTCTCGGGCGAAAAAGGCTCGATCGATTTCGGCGCGTATTACGGCACGACGGATATCGGAGATTTTGACGCCGGCCTGCCCGGCACCGGTGGTTACAGTTACGAGTACTACGGCTTGGATGCCAGCGTAAGCTACCAGGTCGCAGCCAAATCAACCCTCAAACTCGCAGTGCACTGGACCGATGTTTCCGGTTTGCCCACACCGACCGATAACGTTTGGTTCTCTCTTGGCCTCACCACGAATTTCTAGCCAGCACAGGAAACCCAACCCCAGTCAGATATTTCCCTTATGATAACGAACACGCTCAGCCTTCTGCCAAAAATGCACCGCGCCGGAATACTCTTCCTCGGATTGATGATAAGCAGCCAGCTTCCGTTGCACGCCGAGACGAAAAGCCCCGCGCCCCACGCCTCCGGCATCGTGAGCCAGCACGGCAAACTCAAAGTAATCGGCACCGCCCTCTGCGATAAATACGGCGCTCCTATCCAGATCAAGGGCATGAGTGCACACCAACTCCAGCACTACCCGTGGACCAGCAGCACGGTGGGTAATCTCGTCAAACAATACCACAATACGATGGTCCGCGCGGCCATGTACATCGAGGAAGAAGGCTATCTCACCGATCCCGTTGGCATGACCGCCAAGACAAAAATCATCATCGATGCCGCCATCGCGAATGATATCTATGTGCTCATCGACTGGCATGGCGTCGGCGGTGATCCGAACAAGTACACCGCCCAGGCCAAAGTGTTTTTTCAGGAAATTTCCGCAGCTTACCGTTCCTCGCCCAACATCATCTATGAAATCTACAACGAGCCCACGGTCGATTGGGCGGCGATCAAGCACTACGCCAACCAGATCATTCCGGTCATCCGAGCGAACGATCCGGACAGTGTCATCATCGTAGGCACCCCGACGTATTGTGCCGCTCCGCAAGAAGCCAGTAAGGATCTTTTGAAGTTTCCGAATCTCATGTACACGCTCCATTTCTATTGTGGTGACGCCACCAAGGAAGCGGATGGACAAGGTCAACGCGACAACGTCGCAGGTTTAATCGCAAACGGCATGCCGATCTTCGTGACCGAATGGGGCACCTCAAATTATACCGGCGACGGCGGACCCTATCCGGTAACGGCGCAGAAATGGATCGATTTCATGGCCGCTCACAAACTCTCCTGGGCCAACTGGTCACTCGCGACCAAGCAGGAAGGTTCGGCCTTCCTCAAGCCCACGGCCAACATGAATGGTCCTTGGACCGACGACGACCTATCACCCGCCGGCCTGTTTATGAAAGATAAGTTTTGAAGTGGGGAGTGATTGCCGAGCAGAGTCAAAAGCTGGAATCGGGTCGCACCCTCAACGATTTCGAGGGAAAGGCAGTGAGTTGCGTGATATCTTGTAGGCCAGAGTGACTGCACGCGCCCGACACGTATGCGAGTCGCGTGCAAGCGTGCTGGCCCACCACCGATCCAATTCCCACTTTCTGATAAGCATCGACCCACTGGAAATAGCGAGGAACCTGAAGTCTTATATGGTTAAGCTTTTTGTCCACTCCTCGGTCTTCTCGACCACGGCGGAGGCACTCACTGATTTTCACAACCAGCCGGATGTCTTGCGCGAGCTGACGATGCCGCCAATTCTCTTGCAGGTACTGCGGGATGAGCGGACTTCACTGACGCAGGGAGAAATTGAATTCCGACTCTGGTTCGGTCCACTCCCTGTGCGTTGGGTGGCGCGGCACGCGGCGGGTTCCATTCCCTCGGTTTTCAAAGATATTCAAGTGCGCGGGCCGCTTGCGCACTGGGAACATGAGCATCTCATCGAGGCCGTCTCGGGCGGCACCCGCCTGACCGACCGCATTACTTTCGCCCATCACGCCGGAGTCTCCGGTTGGCTGACGCGGATCCTCTTTGCCGATCTCCTGCTGCGATTGCTCTTCACCTATCGCCACTGGCGCACCCGCCGCGCCTTGCCTGCCGGCTGAACACACCGTGTTCCTCCGTGAGATCTGGTTTCAAGGACGGTTTTTTGGCTGAGAAAAGTTAGCGTCTTGATCATACCAAAAAAGGCGGGCGCGCGAAGCGCCCGCCTTGAAAAATACCAGGTAAGCCATCATCGCAGCCCGATACGGCGAAGAATCGATTACTTAATATTGGAACGCGTGGTATTGATACTGCATTTCAGCACCACCGGGGCGCCGGCCTCTTCGACCGTGATCCGCAGGAGGGGACTGGAGGCTGACCACTCTTTGACGATCTTCACGGTCCCGTGCATGCGCTTGCCACTCGCCTGGCCAGTGGCTACGTCACGAGGACTCGTGATCGTGTGACTGGCCTGATCGTCCGCCGACAGAGCCCCACCCTTCTCCGTGCAGGCCGAGACGGTGTATTCGCCCGGAGCGAGGTCAGAGACGGTGCAGGTCCCATCGGGGCAAGACACGATCTTCTTGGTCCCGCCTTTTGAACCTTCGATTTTCAAATACATATTGAGGGCGGCAAACGCAGAGGTCGCGATCGACATTGCGCCCACGAGGAAGAACAAACGGATCATGGTTTTCATAGGATATAGAAGTTACGAAAGCGGGAGGTTCACCGACCAACACGGTCAGTCCTGTCCTCCGCCCTCCTCCGTTTAATTATTCTGAATATTGGACCGAGATTTGCCGATCTTCAGTGACACTTGCACGCCCGGCTCATCGATCGCAATGCTCAGCATGGGCAAGGCCGCACCCCATTCCTTGGTAATCCGAACCGGTTTATGCATGCGCTTACCTGAAGCCTGGCCACTCGCGGTATCACGTGGACTGGTTATCGAGTGATTCGCAATCCCATCAGTCGGTGCTTTGCCTTCGGCCGTACAGACCGAGACGGTGTACTCACCGGGAGCCAAGTCGGAGACGACACAAGCGCCATCAGTACAGCCAACGATTCGACTGCCGCCTTTCTTGCCCTCGATTTTAAGGTAAGAATCAAAAGCCGCAAACGCAGTGGACGCGACCAACATCGCGCCCACGAGGAGAAACCAACGGATGGGGGTTTTCATGGGATAAAAAAGGGTGGTGGCGATGCTTTGCTCTCCGCTTCTTTCGTCTCAGGTCAGCTCACAAAAATGGGCAACGAGACTGTATTCTGACTCGGTCAAATGCTTCAGGTTCCCGCCCGTTCGCGCGCACTGATTGCCCAGCGGTAGACATTGACGTATTGTTCTGCACTGACCTTCCAGGCGAAATTTTGCGCCATCCCGCGCTGCTGCAGGCCGGCGAAATCTTCCCGGCGATCATAGTAAGTAGCGCAGGCCCAGCCGATCGTATCGTAGAGCGCGTTCGCGGTCGCATCCTTAAACACAAAGCCGGTGCCGGTGCCGGCGCTCTCGACATAATTTTCGACCGTATCAACCAACCCACCCGTGGCGCGCACGAGCGGCGGTGTGCCATAACGCATGGAATACATTTGGGTGAGCCCGCACGGCTCGGTACGACTGGGCATCACAAACACATCCGCGCCCGCTTGGATGAGTCGCGCGAGACCGGCATCAAATCCGATGTGCGCTCCTACCCGACCGGGATGTTGCGCGGCAATGGCCCGGTATGCGTTTTCCAATTCGGCTTCCCCGCTGCCCAGAATCGCGAATTGCACCCGCATGACCCCCAGCACTCGCGGCAACGCGGCCGCGAGCAGGTCGAGTCCTTTTTGTCCGGCAAAACGGGAGATCACCCCGAAGAGCGGAATGTTCGCATCCACGGCGAGTCCGAGTTTTCCCTGCAATGCTTTTTTGCAAATCGCTTTGCCCGCCATATCCGCGGCCGAGTAATTCGCGGGTAACGCTGGATCAGTGGCCGGATTCCACGTGCCGACATCGATGCCATTCACGATGCCGAGCAGATCGCCCCCGCGATAACGCAGGACTTGATCGAGCCCGAAGCCGCCCGCCGGAGTGCGGATTTCCTGGGCATAAGTCGGACTGACCGTGGTGATCTTGGTCGAATGATAGAGCCCGGCTTTCATCATGTTCACCTGGCCGTGACTCTCGATACTATCGGCGCGAAATTCACTCAGGGGCAACCGTGCAAAATCAATGATACTCTTGGGCGCGTAGCCCTGATACTCAAGATTGTGAATCGTGAACACCGTCGCCGCACGGGCGATCGGCCGGTCGCGCAAAGTGGTATTCAACATCACCGGGAGCAGCCCCACCGTCCAGTCGTGCGCGTGAATCACCTCGGGCAACCAGTCCAGCTGCTCGCAAACCGTCAGCGCCGCCCGGGAGAAAAAGGCAAAGCGATGTGCATTATCCGGCCAGGAGCTGTAGACTTCTTTGCGGCCAAACAACCATTCATGCTCGATAAAATAGACCGGCACGGTGGTGCCCGGCAGCGTGGTTTCCCACACTTTGGCCCAGAGCGTTTCCGGTCCGACCTCGACGCCCAACGGCTCCGCGCGCTCGCGCCACTCGCCCACGCGTTTCACCGAACCATAGAGGGGGCAAATAATCCGCACGTCGTGCCCCAACGCCGCCAATTCCTTGGGCAAGGCGCCGACCATGTCGCCCAAGCCACCGGCTTTCACGAACGGCTCAACTTCAGGAGAGGCAAAAAGAATCCGCAAAGGAAGCATGACTGCATCGAACCGTATCTCCCCGCCCCTGCCCAGCCAAAAAAACATTCGGTTCCCAGCCCGAAATTTCACCCTCACCCGTGCTGAACGTTCCGGCAACACCCGCGCAAAGGCTTCCTCCGCCCCGACTGAATCTAAACCAATAGGCAAACATGACGGACACGACCGGTGCCGTCGTATTACGACGGCAGTGCGGCAAAAAGCATACGACCGCGTCGGTCAGAACGCTTACGACCGTGCCCCCCGAAGCCTGGGCGAAGGAGGACGGGAAATCGGCCAAGGCGAAAAACCACGATCTCATCGTAAGTTTGGTGCCCAAAACCACGCTTACGACCGCAGTCCGGTTAAAAACCATACGGCCGCATCGGTCGAAATGCTTACGACTGCGTCCGCCGAAGCCTTGGCGAAGGCGGATAAAAAATCGGCTGAGCGGAAAATCCACACTCCCATCGTAGCGAAAATC
>JANYCF010000021.1 GCA_025360455.1 Opitutaceae bacterium
CCGAAAGGGCCGCCGTCCGGTGAGGCTCGAAAAATTTCACGCCATCATGACGCCGCCCATTATTAAAAATCCGATCCTGCCGGGTTTTAATCCTGATCCTTCCATTGTCCGCGTGGGCGACGATTACTACATTGCGACGTCGACTTTCGAGTGGTTTCCCGGCGTGCAAATCCATCACTCGCGGGATTTGGTCCATTGGCGATTGCTGACGCGTCCGCTCTCGCGTCCGAGCCAGCTTAATATGTTGGGTGACCCGGATTCCTGCGGCATCTGGGCTCCGTGCCTATCGTACGCCGATGGACTTTTTCACCTTATCTACACCGAGGTGAAGCGCTATGGCGTCACCACTGTCTTGGGGGCCACAGGTGCATCGCTCCGGGATTTCCATAATTATCTCGTCACAAGTCCGCGCATTGAGGGGGAGTGGTCCGATCCGGTATTTCTCAACAGCAGCGGTTTCGATCCTTCGTTGTTTCACGATGACGACGGGAGAAAATATCTGGTCAATCAGCTATGGGATCATCGTCCGGGGAATAATCGCTTCGCCGGCATCGTCCTCCAGGAATACTCGGTCAACGAGCGAAAATTGATCGGCCAGCGCGTGAATATTTTTAAAGGCACGGCGCTGAAAATGACCGAGGGACCCCATCTGTATAAGCGCAATGGCTATTACTATCTGCTCACGGCCGAGGGGGGCACCGGTTGGAATCACGCCGTGACGATGGCGCGATCACGGACGTTGACCGGACCGTACGAGCTTCATCCGGAGATTTATATTCTGAGCTCGCGAGATCATCCGGATGCCGAGTTGCAACGGGCCGGCCATGCGGATCTGGTGGAGACGCCAACCGGCGAGCCTTACTTGGTTTATTTGTGCGGGCGGCCCTTGGGGAAGCGCGGCTTTTGCATCCTCGGTCGAGAAACCGCCATTCAGCCCATGGTGTGGGGCGCGGATGGTTGGTTGCGCACGACGGATGGATCGGCCCGCGCGCAAGTTGAGGTCGCGGCCCCCGGGTTGCCAGTTCACGTTTTTCCCGCAACGCCGGTGCGCGAGGATTTTAATGAGGCGGTACTCCCGATTAATTTCCAATGGCTGCGCTCACCCTGGCCTGCCGAGCTTTTCAGTCTGATCGCGCGGCCCGGTCATCTACGACTTTACGGTCGCGAAACGATCGGTAGTCTCTTTCGGCAGGCGCTGGTCGCCCGCCGCCAACAAGCGCACTGCTACCGTGCAGCTACGGTGGTGGAATTCGAACCCGAGCATTTTCAGCAGCAGGCAGGTTTGGTCTGCTATTACGGCGGCGCTAAGTTTCACTACCTTTATATCACGCACGATGAAACCCTGGGTAAACAACTGCGGGTCATGTCGAGTTTGCCGAATCACACGCCTGCGGATGCGTTCACGCCGCCAATTGCGATTCCCAGAGGCGAGCGCGTGCATCTGCGTGTCGAGGTCGATCACGCTCGCCTCCTTTTTGGCTATCGCCTGGAAAGCGGCGACTGGAGTTGGTTGCCCGAGGAATTCGACGCCAGCATTTTATCCGATGAAGCCACGACCCTGGGCAAACCGAACTTTACCGGCGCTTTTGTGGGCATGGCGTGTCAGGATATGGCGGGCACGGCCCGGCCCGCGGACTTTGATTATTTTGAGTACAGTGAATGAATTTTTTCGGCGAATCCTTTCGAGAAGAATGCTCATTAGTATGAATATTTAGATTTCTCGAGGCAGGGCGCGTTATTCCTAGCGCGCCGATAAAAACAAGCGGCGGATTACGGATAATCCGCCCTACCATAATCCTGAACCGAGTAGTAATTGGCAGCATACGGACCCAGCCGCAAACTTCACTTGCACGAATCACTTCGTTGATCAGGTTGTTTTTTAACTCACCCCGTTGCGCTCCCATGAAAATCATCCTTCGTTTGCTTTGTCTTATGTCACTGACCACTTTCGCCCTCACGGGTGCCTCAGCCACGGAGGCCGCTCCCGTATATGAACTGCGCATTTACACGACGCATCCCGGCAAAATGGCGGATTTGCTAACCCGCTTTCGCGAACACACGTGCGCGATTTTTGAGCGGCATGGCATGGTGCACGTCGGGTATTGGCTGCCGGTGGAGCAGAAAGACGGAGACAAACTTTATTATGTGCTGAAGCACCGGAGTCGGGAGGCGGCCCAGGCTTCGTGGCAGGCATTTGGCGCCGACCCGGAGTGGGACTTGGTGCGCAAAGCGAGTGAGGCGAATGGTGCGATTGTTGCTGGAGTTGAATCCGTGTTCATGGCGGCGACGGATTATTCTCCCGCCACGTCCGCGTTGACCGGTAACGGGCATGTCTTCGAGCTGCGAACGTACACCACCAATGAAGGTAAGCTTGATGCGCTCGACGCGCGCTTTCGCGATCACACCTTGGCCCTGTTCGCCAAACACGGAATGGTGAATTTGCTCTATTGGCATCCGACTGATGCAGACAAAGGTGCCGGCAAGAAGCTGATTTATTTGCTCGCGCATGCCAGTCTGGACGCAGCGAAAAAATCATGGGATGAGTTTCGGGCCGATCCCGAGTGGGTGAAAGTGCGCGCCGAATCAGAAAAGGATGGGAGTTTTCTGATTAAAGATGGCGTGAAATCGGTCTATCTCACGCCGGCCGATTTTTCTGCGCTCAAGTAAAGAGCTGGATGGCGACCGGTTTAGCAGGTGAGGGCAGGGTTAAAAAAGTCTCGAACGTCCCGCTTGCCTGACGGCGGTGCGCCCTTACAAACAGGCGATGCCAGTGAAACGTCGCCAATTGCGGGGCTATGACCTCAAGCAGATCTACGGCTTTGCCAGCCTGATCGGCGTGGATGAGGCCGGGCGTGGTGCCTTGGCCGGCCCGGTGGTGGCGGCGGCGGTCTTGGTTAATCGCGAATTTTTGGAGGGTCGGTGGGCGGTCGGAAAGTCGGGCCGGGTGAACGACTCCAAGCAGCTGACCGCCAGTGAACGCGAGGAGCTGTGGGGTGAGTTTGAGGAGCTGGTCAACCAGGGCCAGATTCACGCCAACTACGGCGTAGGCAGTGTGTCCGAGGTGGAATCACTCAATATCCTCGGGGCAACGAAAGTGGCGATGCGTCGTGCACTGGAAGGCATCTATCCCCCTGCGGCTTTTCAGCAGAACGAAGAACCGGGTCTCTTTGCCAGTGTGGCGGAGAAAGCGGCGTTTCAACCTGTGGTGTCTTGCAAAATACTGATCGACGGTTTGCCACTGCGACATTTCCCCTATCCCCATCAGGGCGTGGTGAGCGGGGACGGACGTTCTCTCGGCATCGCCATGGCGTCAATCATCGCCAAGGTGACCCGTGATCGGATGATGGACGAATTGGATAAAGTTCATCCGGCCTACGGTTTTGCCCAGCATAAGGGTTACGGCACCGAGGAGCACCGCGCGGCGATTCTCAAGCACGGACGCTGTGGGGTACATCGCGACAGCTTTTTGCGCAAACTCTACGCCAAGCCCCGCGATCTGGAGGGGCAAATGACCTTGTTTGGATAATTTTTCTTATCCCATTGCCCACTCTTGCGCAAAAAACGACCAGGCTTCAGGGTAATCCTTTGCCATACTCCGATTGCATGAAGTCCTTTTTCACTTACACCCTCATATTCACAGCGAGTGTTTTCGCCACGGTTGGCCGTGCGGCCGATGTTTCCGTGGAGGATCGACTGAAAAATTTGGAACAACAGGTGCAGCAACTCGCCAAGGAAAACACCGAACTGAAAAAGGAGTTGGGCTGGAAAGATGTCCACGCTCCGGTCCTAGCCCGGCCTTCGGGTAAAGAGATTAAATTAATCATAGGCGGGTTTTTGCAAGCCCAGGGCGAGTTTGGCCAGGCCGCAGATCCGCGCTGGGCCGGAGTGAAGGACCGCTTTTATTTCCGGCGATCGCGCATTACGGTGACGGGAAATTTTTCGGAGAACTTTGATTTCAAGGCAGAGCTCGAATTGCAGGGCGGCTCACTCAGTCCCGCCACCAGTCTGAACTCGCGGACCAGCGAGATGTTTATCGGTTGGCGGAAATATGATTTCGCGAATGTGCGCTTCGGTCAGGTCAAGACGGCTTTTGGGGCCGAACAAATGGCCAGCGATCTACGGCTCATCGCGATTGAGCGCTCACTCTCCAACGACCGGCTGACCGAACCGCGCCAGATCGGCTTGAGTGTGGGCGGTGATTTCTTGGATAAGAAATTCAGCTACCAATTCATGCTGGCCAATGGCAACGGCAGTAATGCGAGTGCGAATGACAACAGTGGGTTTCAGAAATCAGCGCATGTTTTCTTTACCCCGATTGCCACGAAGGAAAATAAACTCATCTTTGGTGTCGGTGGTTTGTGGTCCGATGATGTCGGCGTCGCCAAGACAGGTTTCGGCTTTGCCGGAAATCTCTTCACCGGCGAACGCTCGGCCTGGGGCGTCGATGCGCAGTGGAACCACGGGCCGTTTGACCTCAGTGCCGAGTGGTTGAGCAACACTTTTAAGCCAACCAATGCGTTGCCGTTCAAGAAATTTAATGCCGAAGGCTGGCACGTGACCGCTGCCTATTTTGTGATTCCGGCAAAGTTGCAGGCCTTGATTCGGGCGGAAGCTTTTGATGCCAACAAGTTGATCGGGGGTAATACCTCCCATTCGTGGACGGCCGGTTTAAACTATCTCATCAAAGGCGAGGATCTCCGTCTTATGCTGAACTACATTCAAGGCGAGGTGCCCGGCTCGACGACGGATGGCGGGCGGTGGTTGACGCGCATGCAGCTGTTGTTTTGAGTGGCGGGGCGCACCGGTTTGCCCATGCCCCCCAAGAAACACACCACGCTCGACAAAGTCCTCGGCCGGCTTGACCAGCTCGACTCTACCAACCTGCACGCTCTGGTGCAGCGTCTGGCGCGCGAACGGGCGTTTCTCGAAGCGGTTTTCAATACCTTGCAGGAAGGCGTGCTCGTGGTCGATGCCGACGGCATCATCGAATACGCCAACGAAGCGGTGGAGAAACTGGTCGGCCTGACCGAGTCCGCCGTCGGCCTTACACTCTGGCGTTTGGTGCCGGGCTTGCAGGCTTCGCTGGAGGGATTGGAGGTGGGCCCGTTCACGGCCCCCGTGGTGACCCGGGAATTTGAGCTGGCTTATCCTGTTCCGCGCGTCGTGCGGCTCTACATGGTGCCGTTTGCGAATGGCGAAAGTGCGGACCGGCGCTTTGCCATTATACTTTCCGATATTACCCGGGAAAAGCGCTCGACGACGGAGCTGATCGAAAACGAAAAAGAATCGTCCGTCTTGCTGCTCGCGGCCGGCGTGGCGCATGAATTGGGCAATCCGCTCAACTCCCTCACGATCCATCTGCAGCTGATCGAGCGAAAACTGAAGCGTTTGAAGGAATCGAAAGAAACCCGTTCGCTGGAGGATTCCATCAAGGTTTGCCGGGATGAAGTCACGCGACTCGATGGAATTATTAAAAACTTCCTGGAAGCCATCCGTCCGCGCCCACCCGATTTGTCCGAGGTGAATTTGCCGGAGGTGATCGAGGACGTCCTGCGTTTTCAGAGCAAGGAACTCACGGATCGCGGTCTGAAAGTTGAAGGCGAGTTGCCCGCGAGTACGCCCATCATCATGGCCGATCGCAATCAGTTGAAGCAGGTGTTTTTCAATCTCCTGAAAAACGCGATGGAAGCGATGCAGCCCGGAGGACGATTGAGCATCAAGGTTCGCACCGACGACGACTCCGTCTATGTCGCGATCGCGGATACGGGCAGTGGCATCCGCGCCGATGAGCTGGCGAAATTATTTCAACCCTACCACACGACCAAAGTCAGCGGCCACGGACTCGGCCTGATGATTGTGCAGCGGATCATGCGGGATCACGGCGGGCATGTGGGGATCGAGAGCAAAGAAGGCATCGGCACCGTGGTTACGCTGCAATTTCCACAGAAACATCGTCGGGTGCGCATGCTACACGCGGGTTAAGTGGTTCCTTGCTGTTTTAATGGGTCATGGCTCTGGCTCGGGGTAGCAACAGGCCTCTGTTCCTGTCGGGTTCGATGACGCGCGCCGCACTCGGCAGGCAGAGACCAGCCTTCGCGCAAGGCTTCCGACTACGCAAAGGCTTCGACGGACAAGACCGCCCGGCAAGTGCCTGTCGCTACTCCGAACTGGACCAATGGAGGTGAGACAAGAGTTGGAGACCATTCTTTACCCACAGGAAACAGCGAGAAACCACTTTTTGGTTTCTCGGCGAGCGCTGTTGAAGTAGCGCGTACGGAGGCCGTGCTCCACCTTGTTCTAATCCATCGAGCACGGCACGTCGGTCCGCCGTCGCTTACAGCTATGACGCGACCAGCAAGCGACGGCCCGACGCGGTTTTATAGGTAGGCATGCGCGAATCTCCACGATCTAGCGAGCTTCCGGCTATCGGGTTGTTCGCGTTGGGTTGTAACGATCACTCTGCGAGTTTTCGCGTTGGGTGGGCTGGTCGGAATTATTCTGGGTCTCCGTTTTCGCGGGAGGCGAATCGGTTTTTGCGGGCGGGGCTTTGGCGGGCTCAGGTGCCGGGCGGTTGGGGGCTGGTGTCCGCGCGGGTGGAGGAGGTGTGCGGGGCTGTCCTTGCGGGCGCATGCGGTCTTGGCCGAAGTTATGCACGGATGGGGGCGGTTGGGGGGACGGAGTCGTGGGTGGTTGCTGTGTTTGCGGCTGCTGCGGTTGAAAACGCCGTTGGTCGGGTTGGCCTTGGGGTGGCTGGCGCGGTGGTTCCACAGGTGGCGGCGAATTGGGCGGAGGCGTTACGGAGTAATTATTTTGCGGCTTTCCATCAGGACCAAAATGCCGAGTGTCGGTTTGGCCATGGGGCAGTGGCGGCTGATTTTGGCCAGGATTGGCGTTCACTGGCGGCTGCGGTTGATACGGTGGTGAGATCGAAGGGCGGCGATGGCCACCTGGGTGCGGTGGGTTGGGCTGAGACTGATTCGGTTGTCCTGGCTGAGTCGGCGTGGGCGGTTGATCGGGATTATTTTGCCGGTCTCGGTCGCGGCGATGATCGCTGTTATCATTCTGCTGATGATCGGGGTTTGGGCGGTGGTCATGGTCCCCGTCTTGGCGATAGTCGGAAGCGGAGCGGCTATCGTCATCATCGCGGTGGCGCGGTGGTTGTTGATCACGATTCCAATCAGGGCGTTGTCCCGGGGGTAGTTGATGTCCGTGATGATTGGCATCGCGATCCTCGTCACGATTACGGTCACGATCCTCGTCACGGTCACGATCACGGTCATGATCCCGATGTTGTCGTCCGTGATCGCGCTGGTGGCGCTCGGGATAGCAGGGTGCGACAGGGATGTAGTACGGATCAAACCCGGTGCCATAGTAACCGACCTCACCGGGATAATAGGTGTAGACGGGATAACCGGCGGGATCAAAACCGACTTCGTGATGGGCGATTCGTTCGGGTTGATAAATGGTGAGCTCGAAACTTCCATCGAGGGCCAGCTTCGCGCGGATGATTTGTTCGGCGTACGATGTGCTCTGGACCAAATCATCTCCGCTATAAATGTACCCTTCGGCAATCAGGTAGGAGATGATGTTCCGGCGACGCTCGCCCATTTGCTCCGGAGTCAATTGTTGGGACTCATCGACCAAGGTGAGCAGGGTGGCGAGGCGGCGGGGTGCCGGTGGGGATTCAAAATCAGTCGCCATCACACAACCCGTCGCGGAAAAAGTTAAGGCACCGAGGGTCAGGGACAAAAATAATAGTGAGAATTTCATGAGTGAGGGAAGAGGGCGTTGGGGCCGCAAATTAGGCTGACTTGTTTCGGGAAGGGAATGTGGCGCGGTTTGTTTCAGCCGTCGCTGGGTTGAGCCGGCGAGGGCAGGATCAGTTGATAAAATTCGAGATTCAGCCAGCGACCGAATTTGAAACCCGCCTGCTTGATGCTCGCGCAATGGACGAAGCCCAGGCGGCGATGCAAGGCGACGCTGGCGGTGTTGGTGGCGTCGATGCCGCCGATCATCATGTGGTAATTCTGCTCGGTGGCGGCGGCGATGGCTTCGCGGAGCAGAGTCTTACCAAGGCCTTGTTGGCGGAAACGTTGGTCGACGTACACCGAGTGCTCGACCGAATATTTATAGGCCGGGAAGGCGCGAAAGGTGCCATAACTGGAGAAGCCCATGAGTTCCCCCGCGTCATTAACGGCGCCGATCACGGGGTAGTGGCCTTTCGCTTTCGTCTCGAACCAGGTCTGCATCATGGCGGGCGTGCGCGGTTGGTAGTCGTAGAGCGCGGTGGAGTGGACGATGGCTTCGTTCAAGATGGCGAGAATCGCGCTGGCGTGGGTTTGATCGCAACGGATGATTTTCATGAGGGGTGCAGCGTGAAGAGGTGCCGTCTTTTCGGAAATCCTTAAGGGCGTTGGAACGGAATCGTGAATAACGTACAGCTCAAAGCGGGTATGCGCAGGGCGGACGTGGTGACGATGCCGTCGGTGCGTTTTATATCCACCTTGCGCGGTTGGCCGGGTGTATTGTGCGCCGATTCATCGGCACCGGTGATATGCCAGCTCGTGGCTTTGCCGGTGCGGACGCTCTGTCCAGCGAAGACAAGATTCAGCTCGAGCTCGGCGGCGGTTGGATTCACGACGCTGAGGCTGAGCGTTTTGCCGTCTTGCGTGAGTGCGGCCGAGACATCGTAGGGTGCCGCGGGTTGCTCGATGAGCAGAGGGGTTTGGCCGAAGTGGGCGCGGTACATTTCCAAGACGAGGCCGGTGGTTTCCATTTCCGCCGCAGTCTTCGATGTTTTGATGGCGCCGATGACATTCACGGTTTGGGCGTAGTGGGCCATGTGAATGAGATCACTCTGCCGAAAGAATTCGTGGAGACCGGCGGCGACCCCGAGACCGTCGGCGAGTTCATACTGGCAGCCGAGTTCGCCATAGATGTATTCGCGATGCCAGTAATTCCATTCGTCCATCGTAATGGGCATGAGGTGGCCTTGAAGATTCGGCAGACTGGCTTGGAGTTTGCGATGGCCTTCGGCTTTTTTGCGGATCGAATCTTTGAGCATACCAACATGGGTTACGAGATCGGTCCGGCCGTCCTTGGTCCAAGGCAGGCGGCCGTTGTAGAAGTGTTCGGAGAGAATGGTCATGTGATCGGCGCATTCTTCGAGCATGATGTGCGAACAGGTTTTGCCCGACTTCATTTGCTCGGGGTCGTTGTCTTTGTTGATCATGTCGAGATCGCCCACGGCGGTGAGAGCAAGAGCGGGATCGACCTTCCACATCGCATCCGCCACCAGATTGTGCTTCTGCGTGTAATGCTGCATCTGCATGAACCCGAGTTGCCATGGGCCAAACATCTCGTTGCCTACGCACCAGTATTTGACGCCGTAAGGTTTCGCGTGGCCGTTCTTCACCCGCCACCCGCCGCCGATCGTGGCAACAGTGGTGTTGCAATACTCGACCCACTGCGCGGCGGAGTAGGCGTCGCCGAAGCCGGTGTTGGCGGCGATCATGGGCTCGGTGCCGATCTCGCGGCAAAAATCGATGAACTCATCCGTGCCGAAATCGTTGTGCTCGACGCCGGTCCACGCCGGATTTTTGCGCGGCGGGCGCCGGTCGCGATCACCGATGCCGTCGCGCCAATCATAACCGCTGGCGAAATTGCCGCCCGGCCAGCGATAGACGGTGCCGTCGAGTTGTTTCAAAAGCGCCAGGGTATCGCGCCGCATGCCGCGGACGTTATCGGCCGGCATCAATGACGGAGGTCCGAGGACGACTTCTCCGCTGACGACGCGGATTTCGAGCGAAGCTTTATTTTCACTGCCGCCCTTGGGGGTTAATTGATAGGATAGTTTGGTGTACGCTTTGCCGCTGAATTTCAAACGGGTGCTGGTGCGTTCATCGGCGGCCGCGCCCCAGGCGAGAGTGATTTCAAGCTCGGCGTTATTCCCGATCGGGCTGGCCCAGACCGAGCCGTTGTAACTTTTCCCCGCCACCAGACCGAGATCGAGCTGGCGGATGCCTGCTCCCGAGATGAGATGCGGCGAGGGAGCTCCGGCGAAAGAATTTTCCTTGGTCATCGTGACCGAGGCCGGAGCGCCGATGATTTGCCAAGGGGAGGCGCCGACGACCGGGTAGG
>JANYCF010000024.1 GCA_025360455.1 Opitutaceae bacterium
GCCGGGAGAATGGCCACAAAATCCGGAGGGGCATAATGGAGGCGAGGGATGGCTACAAGTAGCCGCGTTTGAGGGCGCAGCCCGAAAACGTGGTTGGCGTTTCGCACGATCCACATTGTCGCTTTCGCTCCAATGCGGCTACTCCAAGGCTTCTACTCGCTACTGGTCCCGCACTCATCCTCGAAAATACCGCTCTCGCGCCCGGACTTGGATGATCTTTTTCTCGGGGAGAATGTAGGCGGTGAGGTAATCGCCGAGCACGCAGCCGGTGTCGATGCCGAGGGTCCACTTGGTGCGCTCGACCTCGGGGCGCGGGGTGTGGCCATATACTACAAAAGGCGGTCCTTCCCAAAGGGTGGACCAATGCGGGGCATCAGGCGCTTCGGATCGCTTGAGCGCTTCGCCGTCCTTGCCGACGACTTGGATGCGCGTGACGATGCGGGCGGGTTGTTTCTGCCACGGCCGGTCGGGCAGAAAACCGCCATGGACGAAAACCACGCCGAGCTCGTCGTCCACATAAGTGAGCGGCATCGCTTCGATGTAGTCCCAGCATTTTCCGTTCAGCTGCTCCAAGGTGTCGTAATCTATTTTCTTGAGATGGCTGGGGTCGTCGGTCTTGCGATAATTGAGCAGACGAAGCTCATGGTTGCCCAGGAGAGAGGCGGTGGCGTGTTCGCGGGCGAGTTGAATGACTTTGTAGCTATTGGGGCCGCGGTTAACGAGGTCGCCGAGGAGGACGACGCGGTCGTCTTTTCCGAGATCGAGCTTTTCGAGCAGTTCTTCGAATTCCTGGTGGCAACCGTGAATGTCGCCAATGGCGATGAGGCGTCCGCTCATGGGAAAAGAATTTCCACCACGGAACAGACGAAACGCACGGAAAGGAAGATAATGATCATGCGTGGTAGGTTTGATCTCTTGAATCTTGTGTTATTGGTTCGGAGGGTAGGAGCCTGCTTGCAGGCGATTCGAGACGCCAGCTAACGGACCAGATGGTGAATGGCCTGCAAGCAGGCTCCTACAAAAAGACAAAGAATCGGCTCGCATGGGGAATTGGGGAGTGGTCGAACCTTCCGTGTATTCTGTGGTTAAAAATCGGCCTCGGCTTGCGCCGCCGTTTGAATCAACGGCCGGGATACAATTTTGCTAGCGTCTCCGGGGGTGGAGCGTAAACAAGAAAGAGCCATGGAGCTAAATCTTCACCCAATTGCCACGAAGTGCTGCGTATCCGGACGGGAATTTGCCGAGCATGATCGCGTCGTCTGCTTTCTCGTTCGCGAAGAAAACGGGTTGTCCGGCCGCCGCGATCTGCTGGAGAGCGAAATCGCGAATCTTCCGCCGCCGGCTGAAGTGTATTGCCGCTGGGTGGTGGTCTTCAAACCGCGCCTGTTGCAGGATAACGCGGACCGCAATCTGAAACTTACGGCGGAAACGTTGTTTCTCACCTTGGCCGATCCGGCGAATCCTCCGAGCGAGACCAACACGCCAATGCTGCAATTTCTCGCGCTCATGCTGGAGCGCAAGCGCCTGATCAAGCTGCGCGGTGTGACGGACGACAAGCAGCGCCAGATCTTCGAACACATGCCGTCGCACCAGCTGTACGAGATCCCGGTAGGTAACCTCGACCAGTCTTTCTTCATGAAAATCCAGGAGCAGCTGGGCGTGTTGGTCGGCGTGCCGAAGCCGAAAGCTGCTTTGGTGACCCCGCTGGCGGTCGCAGCTACGGCAACTCCCGCTCCGGCAAGCTGACGATTCCATTGCGGCCGCCACGGTTGCGGGCAAGAGCGCGACAATTTCCGCTTATTTCGGACTAGGCGCGGGTGTGCGGATCGTGAAGCCTGTTCTGGGTACAAAGGCGTAGAACATCCGGCGGGTGGGGACATAGCTGGACATTTTTCCGCTTGGTAGTGAGGGGTCGAAAACTTGGAAGCGCCAGTTCAGGACGTCCGCGACGAAGAGTTTTCGATCTGGGCCTACTGCGAGGAAATGGGCCCAGGCAAATTGCCCCGGCGCGTGGCCGGGTTGGCCCAGAGCGCCAAGGATCGTGCCGTTTTCGTCGAACTCGACAATGCGGTCAAAGCCGCCATCGGCATCCAGACGTGCTGGTCGGGGGTGAGAAAGAGTCCGTAGGGATAGCCGATATTTTTCCCCTCCTTGAGGAAGGTGCCCTCGGCATCAAATATCTGGATGCGCATGTTCTCGCGGTCAGCGACGTAGACGCGCTGCTGCTGATCGACTACGATGGAGTGGGGCAGAATAAATTCGCCAGGCGCTGTGCCGTATTTTTCCCACGATTTAAGGAAATTCCCCGTACGGTGGAATTTCATGATGCGCGAATTGGCGTAGCCGTCGCTGACGAAAATTTCGCCATTCTGACCAAAGGCCACGTCGGTCGGTTTGTTGAAGAGCCAGTCCGCTTCTGCACCGACATCCTTGCGTCCGAGGACGAGCAGCACGCGGCCTTCCGGGCTGAGTTTTAGAACGAGATGACTGACATCAATCGGTGGTCCATAAATTATCGTTTACATCGATGCGCAGGGCGTGCGGGTGCGTGAAGAGCCCATCGCCGAGGCTGCGGATAAAACGACCGTCGGTCGTGAACTCGGAAAGCATGGGCTTGACGCGTTGGAACAGAAAAATGTGCCCTTTCAAATTGATGACGATGCGCGCCACCAGCTGTTTTGCTGCGCTCAAACGCTTTTCGTGCGCTTCTGCCAGGCTTCCACGATCTGGCGGATGGTTTCTTCCAGCGATTGGGTGATGTCCCACGTCGGATAATGCGCGCGCATTTTCCGCAAGTCGGAGTAATAGCAGATGTGGTCGCCGGCGCGGTTTTCCTCGACGTAGGTGTGCACCTGCGCTTTGCCGGAGAACTTTTCCACGATCTTGAACGCTTCCCCAATGGACGTGCTGTTGGCTTTGCCACCGCCGAGATTGTAGACTTCGCCGGCGCGCGGATTTTCCACGAACGCCGCCATGAAGCGCGCGACATCGAGCGAGTGAATGTTGTCGCGGACTTGTTTGCCCTTGTAGCCGAAGACGCGGTACTCGCGGCCCTCGAGATTGCATTTCACGAGGTAGGAAAGGAAACCGTGGAGCTCGACGCCGGTGTGATTCGGGCCGGTGAGGCAGCCGCCGCGCAGCGCGCACGTGGGCAGGCCGAAGTAACGGCCGTATTCCTGCACCATCACATCGGACGCGACTTTCGACGCGCCGAAAAGGGAATGTTTCGATTGATCGATGGTGAAGGTTTCGGGAATGCCGTGCGCGTAGGCGGGATCAGCGTAGTCCCAGCGGGTCGCGAGCTCAGTGAGTTTGATCGAGTTCGGGGCGTCGCCGTAAACTTTATTCGTGCTCATGTGCACGAAGGGCGATTCGGGACAGGCCTGACGGGCGGCTTCGAGAAAGTTGAGCGTGCCGACGGCGTTGGTGTCGAAGTCGTCGAAGGGAATCGCGGCGGCGCGATCATGCGAAGGTTGCGCGGCGGTGTGCACGATGACGGAGGGTTTCACTTCCTTCACGAGGGCGAGCACGCCGGGGCGGTCGCGGATATCGAGTTCGTGGTGGACAAAGCCTTTGAGATCGGCGGCGAGGCGGCTCTGATTCCAACGGGTGTCGCCTTGTGGGCCGAAGAACACGGCACGCTGGTTGTTATCAACGCCGTGGACGGTGTAGCCTTGGGCGGCGAAATAGACGCAGACTTCCGAACCGATGAGGCCGGAGGAACCGGTGACGAGGATAGTTTTAGCCATGGGAATAGAGCGGGCTACCCAAACAAGCGGGTCGCTCGACAGCCAGCCGATTCTTCGACGAGAGTATCGAGGCTAAATTAATCATGGTATTTCCGGTTCCGATAGCGTTTCTTCGGCGGTCGACAGTCTGATGTTTTACCGCTCATGGATCTCTCCCGAAAACATAATTCCTCACTTGGTCTGGTCGTTTTCTCGGCCGCCTTTCTGCTCGCCATGGGGTGGGCGCTGGCGACGAATCATGTTTGGGAGGATTACTACATCACCTTCCGTTCGAGTAAGAATTTGGCGACGGGATTCGGTCTGGTTTTCAATCACGGGGAGAAGCTTCATACCTTCACTTCGCCTTTGGGGGTATTGTTGCCCGCTGCGGCCAGTATGCTGACCGGTAATACTTCCGATATGGGGGCGCTGTGGATTTTTAGGATTTGGAGTGCGGCGGCGTTGGCTGGTGCAGCGGCGTTGCTCTGGGCGATAGCACGACGTTTCGCTTATGGGCGTTGCGCCGCAGTCGTATTGGTGGCGCTGGTGGTGCTGGATGCCAAGACGCTCGATTTCACGATCAACGGAATGGAGACGGGTTTTCTCCTGCTGTTCATTGCCTACACGCTTTGGGCGATGCTGGCGTGCTCGGGTCGGCGCTGGATGCATCTGGGGCTCGCTTGGGGCGGGCTGATGTGGACCCGGCCGGATGGTTTTCTTTATATCGGTCTGTTGTCAGTCGGGGTGTTTTTGTTCAATGATGCCACGCGCACGGGATTGACGCGGGCCCAATGGGTGAGGCTTTTTTTTCAAGCGGGTGCACTGTGCACGGTGGTCTATCTGCCGTGGTTTCTTTGGGCCTGGTGGTATTATGGTTCACCGGTGCCGCACACCATCGTGGCCAAGGGAAATATTCCGAGCGATGCCAAGACCCTGCTGGGTGCGTTGAAAACCTTGCTCCAATTTCCTTGGACGGTGTGGCAGGGGCAGACTTCGCTGGAGGCGGCCTTCTTGCCCTCGTATTTTCAAATTGGGGGGTGGCCGACGGTGGCAGTGACGATTGCACGTTGGCTCGGCCTGATCTTGGCTTTTCAATGGGTGCTGCCATGGCGCGTCGAAGTGCGCACGGCTTCCCTGGTGTTTTGCGGGATGCATGTCTACCTCTCGTATTTTCCCTATTTCCCTTTTCCTTGGTATCTGCCCGGCACGTCGCTACTCGCCGCGGTGATGATTGGCGGAATGATCGCTCAGTGGATGGCGGTGCGAAAGGAAGGGCGGGTCGCGAGGGGCACGTGGTCGCGGGTGGGGGGCGGGCTGATTGCCGTTGTGCCGCTCGCGTTGCTCGGAGCGCAGGGCTGGCTGAGTTGGCAGATGCTGCGGGAGATGAAAGTGGAGCAGAAGCTGACGGCGACGGCGGTGCGCCGGAAGACCGGGGAGTGGCTGCATGATCACGCCAAGCCGGGTGACACGGTGTTTATGGAGCCGCTCGGCTACATCGGTTATTTTTCCGGATTGAAGACCTATGATTATCCCGGGCTCTCCTCGCGGGAAATGGTGCGCGCGATCAAGGTTTTGAAAATGAACTGGGCTTATCTGGCGGACTACCTGTCACCGGATTGGATGGTGTTGCGGCCCTTCGAAATCATGCGGATGCGCACGGAGGTGATGCGGCTCTTCAGTGAATCCTATGAAGTGGCGGCAGAATTTAATTCGCTCGATCTGATCAAACAGCAGTCGATCTATGGGCAAAATTATGTGGAGTTCGATGCTCATCTGACGGTGTTTCGCCGGATTAAACCGAGTCATTATCGCATCGATGTTTCCGATCCGGCGGTGTTGGCCAAGTTCCCCCTGCCTTATGAATACCTGGGGCCGATGCCGACCTACAAACTGCATGCCTCCGGTGTGATGAGCTTCAAGGTCCCGCCCAACGCCAGGCATGTCAGTCTCGTCTACGGTTTGCCGGCGGGTACTTATCAGGGGGATGTGGTCACGGACGGAGTGGAGTTTCAGGCCCGTTTTGTCGGAGATGATAATCAAGTCTATCCGCTATTTAAAATTTATCTCGATCCGGTAAAGCACCCGGAGAACGGTGGCGTGCAACGGTTCGAGGCGGATCTGCCCCTGGCCAACAACGGGGAACTTGTGCTGATGTGTTTATCCGGTGCCACGGATGCCATGGACTGGAGCTGTTGGGGGATTCCTGAATTCAAGTTTTAACCGGGTGCCGACGCGTTCTGCTGTTGGCCCCCGTCAGCTGCGGAATCAGCGGAGAAGCCATCGGCGACAAAACGGCCAAATAGATTGCGGCCTGCTCAGCTCTTTTTAACTTCTGGCCATGAGTTCCACTTCAACTACGCCAATTACTCGGCAAGAGGTGTATTTGACTGTCGTCTGGATGGTCGCGCTGCTGGCGTTTTCCCTCTGGGCGATCAGGGTGGGATGGAAGAGTCCGCATTTGGCCGGCTGCGAATTCCGTCAGACGCAGACGGCGATGTCGGCGTATTATATCCAGTTAAATCATGATTTTTCCCTGGCCTATCCCACGCCGATTCTGGGCAAGCCGTGGTCCATCCCGATGGAATTCCCGCTCTATCAATGGACCGTGGTGACGTTGAGCAACCTCACGGGAATGGAATTAACCGGGGCCGCGCGGCTGGTGAGCGTGATTTGTTTTTATCTGACGCTGCCAGTTTTATATTTGCTGCTGGGAAGGTTGGGGCTGCCGTGGACGAGGCGGCTGCTGGCGTTGGGTTTCGTCGTGGGCTGTCCGCTCTATCTATTTTATGCGCGCAGTTTTCTGATCGAGATGATGGCATGGTTCTTTTCGGTCGTCTTTTTGTGGAGCTACTTGAATGCGGTCGAGCGGCGGAAAGCGGGCTGGTGGCTCTTGGCTGGTATCGCGGGCGGTTTGGCGGGTTTGGTGAAAGTCACCACTTTTTTGTTTATCCTGATGCCGGCTTTGGGCTGGACGATGGTCTGGCTGTGGGGCCAACGCCCCGGCGTAGTGGGTGGCAGCGGGCGACGTCTGACTCAGACGGTGGCCTGGGCGTTGGGGTCGGTGCTGTTGCCTTGCCTTGCCGCGTGGTGGTGGGTGCGATTTTCCGATGCGACCAAGGCGCTGAATCCCTTGGCTGATTTTCTCAGCTCGGAGCATTTGCGGAGCTTTAATCTCGGCACCGCCGAGACCCGATTTTCTGCGGAAATCTGGCGGCATCATTTTGCGATTCTGTTTCGGGAAATCGTGGTCTGGTGGGTGTTGGCGGGAGCCGGCGTGCTGGCACTGATTTTTGCGCGACGTTGGTGGACTTGGATCGTCCTTTTGGTCGGGCTGTTTTTTATCGTCCAGATTGTCTTCCCGGTTCTCTACGCGTGGCATGAGTATTATTATGTGGCGAACGCGTTCACCCTGATGCTGGCGATCGGGCTGGTGGCGGGTGGTTTGCTGGAATCGCGATTGCCGCGCCTCGTGGTCTGGGGTTTGATTTTTGCTCTGCAGATCGGCCAAGGCTGGAGCTACCTGCACGAGCAATATCCGTTGCAGCGCTTGCAGGGGGATTGTGACACGCCGATGACCCGGGCGCTCGTTATGACCACCACGCCGGATGATATCCTGCTGATGGCTGGTAACGATTGGAGTTCGATCATTCCCTATATCACCCGGCGGCGCGCCTTGATGATCCGCAATGGCATGGAGTACGACGACGCGTATCTCACCAAGGGATTCGCGCAACTGCGCGGCGAAGCAGTGGGCGCGTTGATCCTGTCGGGCCAACAACGGGACAATCATGGGCTGCTGGAGCGGGCGGTTCGCGATTACGACATCGATCCGCGTCCGGTCTTCACTTACCTTGAATCGACGGTGTATTTTCCCCGTCGACTGCGGCTTTTGGCGATTCCCCGGGTGAAAACAGTGGGTGACAGCCAACTGCTTCAGATCACGGCTGAATCGCTGGCCGATGAAAAGCCATTGATTAATCATGAAGTGGAGTTGGCCTCGATCCCGGACAATTATCGCCAAATGTTTTCGGGGATGAGTCCGATCCCGTGGAAGTTTTTTTCGCAGATGGGCCTTGGGCGCCATGACCTTGAGGGGCGGAATTATTTCAGCGGGCATCCGGTTACCCGGCTCTGGTTCAAGGTGCCGGCGGGGCCGCGTCGGATCAGCATAGAAATCGGGTTATTGGCTGAAGCTTATGCTGACTCGGTGCCGTGGGGAGAACGGACCGACGGCATTGAGCTCGCCATGATTGAAGAGCCGGTGGGCGGCGAACCCCGGCCTTTGTTTTCCCGGGTGTTGAATCCACGCGACCAAACCAAGGATCGTGGTCTTCAGTCTTTGGAATACACCGCAAATTTCACGGCTGATACGGTGGTACAGATCGCGGTGTTGCCCGGACCGAGTGGGAGCATTTCCCGGGACTGGACAGTGATCGGACCGATCGAAATCAAATAAACGTGGGCGTGCTCTGTGCTTAGAGCCTATCCAAATATTGGTGGGATGTTGCTACGGATTTTGGGTAGGGCGAGTCGTCCCTGACGAGCCGCGGCTCACCGGGACGGCGGTCGGTGCAGAAGCGCGACCGGTTCGCCCTGCCTCATTAAAACCAATATTCAGACTGCGCTTATCTTCGATTTGATTCAGCCGCCGGCTCGGTCTTCTTTTCAAACCACACGGCGGCGTCCCAAAAGGCGGCAATGGTGAAGACCTGCAGCAGCGGGTAGATCGGCCAGAACGTGGCTATCCATTGCACGGGAAAAGAAGTGACTTGGATCAGGGCGTTGATCAGCAGGTAGGCGAGGCTGCCCCCCCAGGCCGCGGCGGCGAGCACGAGCGGGAAGGACAACCGGCGACTTCGCGCACTTTGGATCAAGCGAATGAGAATCAAAGGATGGGCCGCGAGGAAAAGCACGAGGAGAACCGGACGCAGCGCATCGCCCGTTTTTTGGAGAACATCCAGCTTCCAGTTATCGAGTTCTACTTGATGGGGCAAAATATAGTTGGTGGCATTCTCGACGATGGTGAGATTATCACGCGTGAGATCGCGGAAAATTTGGACTTCATCGTCGGTGCCAATGCTGAGCGGGGGGTACACATTGAAGGATTTGTAGCCCGCCACGTAGTCGGCAAATATCCAGGTGGTGCGCATTAATTCCGCGGTCTGTCCTGCTTTCCAGAGCGGGAGAAAACCGCTGCGCCGGGGATGGGCGGCGAGTCGGCCGTCCTCGCAGGCTTGGTTGATTTCGTCGGCCATGCGGCGATAGAAATCCAAGGTCTCGCGGGCATTGTGCCCGTGCCCTGCGGCCACGACGCAGTCTCGCAAGGCCCACATCAACCAACCGCCGCGGATTTGTCTGTCCTCCACCGGATACATTTCTTTTTCGGCCCAGTGGGTGCCGATTTCACCCTCAAACCAGGGGCGCAAGGTGGCAAAAGCCGGACTAACCGCATACAAAGCTTCGCGCGTTTGGCGGGTGACGGGTATAAGCGGCAGCACGGGGTCCATTTTCACGCGCACCATCGCGCCATAGGCGTCATTGAATTCCGGTGCGCGGAATTCGACCGTGCCAAACCAGCCATAGTGCCGGTAATTTTGCCAGCAAAGCAGCCCAACCGGCAGTGCGGCACAGACGGCCGTCAGGCCCAGTGACAGGAGCAGTTTTCGGCCCTGGGTGCGCGACACCTGGAAGGCGAAGTACAGGCCGCCCGCCGCCAGCAACGTGACGCTCGGGATCAACCACACGCTTTCTTCCCGGGTGATCCAGAAACAACCGAAAGCAAAACCGGCCAATATCGCCCAGGGCAATTGGCGACGGAGACTTTCCTGTCGCCGGCAATAGAGCGCGACCAAACCGGCGAAAACGGCCAACTCGAGCGGGGTGTAGATTTGCTGACGAATGATGCGACACAGCGTCGGACCTTCAAAGGATATCGGATTCCAGAGCAAGAAAGCGTAAAGAGTGAACAGAGCCAGACCACTGCGAATCGCGGGGCGGCAGGCGCGGGCGAACAACGCGCAGGCGCCAGCATAAGCGGCCTGCACACCGAGGCCGAGAGGGATGCCGATCCAGTACAACCCGGCGATCCAGAGCGAATAAAATGGTCCCTTCGCCAGAGTCATCTGCGTATAGGCGCCGAGCCATTCGCCATTGATGATGGACTCCGCCATTTTTAATAAAAGCTGGTCGTCATGCACGGCGGTGCCGATCGCATAAACGGGTTGGCCGCGGGTCAGCCAGAGTTTGACGGCGGTGAGCAACACGCCGGCCCAGAACCAAAAATTGCTCGTCCGGGAAGGGGTGGGCTTCATGATTTTGCTCGCGGGCGGCCGTGTTTTATTTGGCCGGGAGAGATTTCAAACAGAGCGGTAAGCATAGGGAGAAATAGGCGAGGGGAAGAAATGTTTAATGAAGATTATAGTGATGAATCAATTCGATTGCCCGTTCTGTCCGCATATAATTCAGGGCGGGCACGGTCGCGCCGGCCTGGGCGGCCACCGGGTCTTGCATGAGTCGCCGCTGGTCGGTGCCGCGCCAACTGGCGAAGTCGGCCAGTTCGTTCGGCCAGTGGTGCAGCCCGAGCCAGATTATTCCGGCTAAGGTCGCACTGACCGCGACCCGGTGTGACCATGATCGGGTGAACAGCCGGCTGATTGCATGCTCGAGCCAAACGGCGGCGAAGGGCAGGGTGGCAAGCAGGGAACTGTAATTATACCGCGAGCTGATGGTGGTCTCGAAACCGGTGTGATAGCGGCCGATGCCCAGTAACCCGGCGTTGCCCAGATCATACACGAGAAGCAAAATAAACAGGACGCGCAGTCGTCCGTTGGTGTGCTTTAATCCCCAGTAAATCAGCCCCAGTTTTGCCCCGCCCAGCAGAAGCAATACGCCCGGGTGCCAGGATGAAAGATCGAACAACAGGTAGCCGGGATTCAGCAGAAAATACCCGGCAGCGTACTGGATGATTTCGCTCCCATGTCCGGATAAATGCTGGTGGTTGCCATGGGAAAATAAAGTAATGATCAGAGTGACCGCCACGACAGGCAGCAGAATCACGGCCACCAACGGCAGACGCGCGCGCCAAGTATCACGCCAGGTGGTGCCGACCGTGGGCAGGAGCAGGGCGAGCGCGAGTACCAGACCGGTGAGGACGCCGCGGGAAAAAGAACAGGCGCTGGCGGCGACGAGCAGGAGTAGCGGCCCATGTACGCGGCCACTCCAAGCGCCAAGCTGAGCCGCCTGTTTTTCCTGCCAGAGCAGGGCGAGCAGAAAAAAAGTAGTCGCCAGCAGCGCGGACCATTGGACCGACCAACCGAGTGTTTCCAGGTTGGCCGAGGTCAGGGCAAAAAGAATTTGCGCCGTCACCACCGCGAACCACGAAGCCCCGGTACGACTTAAAAGCCGGCCCAGGCAGAGCGTGTTAATGGCATGGGTTAACCAGAGCAGGATAATCATGGAGCAATAGCTGCCGTGAAACAAATACACCGACCCACCCCAGAGCAGTTTGAAGACGGGTGCAAAATTTTCGGCGAAGGCTTCGGTGATCCAGGGCCAGAAGCCCATCCGGTCGATCTGGTCGAGGAGAAAGAGATCATCCGCAAACCAGAAGAGTTTGATGAATTCACCCCACCAGATCAACAGCGGCGCCAGGGCGATGAGCCCCATAAGCCAAGGCAAGGCGCGCTGCACGCCGGGGTGCAGGGAAATCTCCGCCACGAGGGGAGGAGTCCCGGCTTTTGTTTTTTTTGTGCGTGGCGGCAGGAACGGTACGATCCAAGCCGCGCTGACATCCCAAAACACCGCCGCAATAAAGATCAGGACCAGGGGATAAATCGGCGCGAACGACGAGATGACGAGCACCGGGAAAGAGGTGACGTGCACCAGTGCGTTGATGAGCAAATTCGCCACGCACGCGCCCCAGGCGGCCGCCGCCACGCAGAGAGGAAAGCTACCGCGCCGCTGCCACAGGAGTTGGCCGACCCGAAGCAGCGCCAAGACTTGGGCGATTATAAAGAGGACGAATAATACCCGACGGAGCATCCTCCCGACGTGTTGGAGTGTCGCCACTTTCGCGAGATCGTCGGCATCCGGGGTGGGTAGACCCACGGTGCCGGGCCCCGGGGTGAATTTCTCTCGGGTCAATTTGCTGAAAAATTCCAGCTCTTGTCGGTTACCGACGGCGGGTGGGGCATAGGCGTTAAAGTTTCTAAAACTCACCACAAAATCGGCGAACTCCACGAAGGTTTTGGCGATCTGTGCGGTTTGCCCTTCGCGCCAAGGGGGCAGGAAACCGCTGCGGCGCGGACCGGCGGGCAGGCGACCGTCATCGCACGCTTGGTTTATTTCATCGGCCATCCGCCGATAAAATTTCAGGGCCTGTTTCGCATTTTGGCTGTGACCTGCGGCGGACACCGAGTCGCGCAAAGCCCAGATCAACCAGCCACCACCGATCTGATGTTCGGCGGGCGGGCGCTTGATCAGAAACTCGGATGCTTCCGCCCAGTCCCGTCCGATGTCGCCGTCGAGATAGGGACGTAGCTCGGCGAAAGCCGGACTCACGGCGTACATGGCGGCCCGGGCTTCACGAGTCACGGGGACGAATGGCAGCTCTGCACCGACTTTCACACGCAACATGGCCCCATAGGCATCGTTAAATTCCGGTGCACGATATTCGACGGTGCCGAACCAGCGATAATAGCGGTAGTTCATTCCGCAGACGGCCAGGATCGGCAGTAAACCGCAAAACAGTGCGAGTCCAAAAGCCTGGGTCATGCGCAGCCCCTCCGCGCGTGAAGTGTGCCAGGTACTGACCAACGAAGTTCCAGCGAGCAGCATAATACTGGGTAAGATCCAAATGCTTTCCTCGCGGGTGAGCCAGAATCCGCCAAACACAAATCCGAGCAGCGCGGCCCATGGGACCTGTCGGCGGAGCGTTTCGTGGCGGCGCAGGTAGAGTGCGATCAATCCGGCGAACAGCAACACCACGAGGGAGCCGTAAATGTGCTGGCGCAGCACCCGGCCCATGCTCGAGGCCTCAAAACTCATCGGGTTCCACAGGAGGAGCGCGTAGATGCCGAATAGTGCAGCGCCGAAAGTAATGGCCGGCCGGCAAGCCCGAACGAAGGTGGCACCAGCGGCCGCATACAGCAGGTGTTGGGAAAAAAACAACGGTAGTCCGAGCCCATAAGCCAAGGCGATCCAGCAGGAGTAGAACGGCCCCTTGGCCAGAGTCAGCCGGTCGTAAGGACCGAGCCATTCGCCCCGGGTGAGAGACTCGGCCAGCTGCAAAAATAATTGGTCATCATGATCGGCGTTAGCGATGGCGAAGATCGCCTGGCCGCTCACGAGCCATAATTTATAAAGAGTGAGGAGCACACCGGCCCAGAACCACAGGCGCAGAGTAGGACGGGCCGATTCGTTCATGAATTATCTCCGCGGGTATCGAGCCGCAGCACGCCGAGAAAAAAGCTGGTGAGAATCATCTGGCAGCCGAGCGCGAGACTCAGCGTGCCCGGAATCACCCAGCGCAAAGTTTGGGTGGGTTGCAAGGAACCGAAACCCTGACCGCGCCAATACCACAAGGCCTCGCCCCACACCAAAATCCCCGCGGTGATGAGCAGCCCACCGGCGAGGATGCCTTTCTCCAAAGTGAATTTTCCCAGTTTGGTTTCAAACGAGGCTTCACCGGGCCGGAGACCGCTGCGGATCGCGAAAAATTTGCTCAGCGCCGCGAAGGAGACGGCCTGAAAACCGATCAAAATAGCACCCGCCGCGAAGAGCAACGTGTGCACGTCAAGCTTCACGTGGCCGATTTGCAGCGGCCCGGGGAGCAACACGCCGCCGAGCAGAGCGCCGCCGAGCATCAGCGAAATTCCGGGGAAAAGGAAAAGCCAACGCGGGCTGAACAGCAGCATGAAACGAAGGTGGCGCCAGCCATCGCGCCACGGCCGCAGGTGCGGCGGTCGATCCCGACCGTCGCGGCGCAACACGGTCGGCACCTCCGTGACCCGGAGACCGAGAATCACCGCTTTGATCACCATCTCCGAAGCGTACTCCATGCCGGTGGTCCGCAGGTTCATCCGGCGATACGCCTCGGCGCTGAACCCGCGCAGCCCGCAATGGAAATCCCGGATGCTGGTGTGGAAGAAAAGTTGGCCAATAAAAGTGAGCAGGGGATTTCCGATGTGGCGATTTTTCCACGGCATCGCTCCCGGTTGAATCCCGCCGAGAAAACGGTTGCCCATCACGAGATCGTCGCCCGCGCGAAGCTTTTCCAGAAAGCGTGGCAGGTGGGAAAAATCGTAGCTCTGATCCGCATCGCCCATGAGAATGAAGCGGCCGCGGGCGGCCGCAATGCCGCCGCGCAGCGCGTGCCCGTAGCCTTTTTCCGTGATGGCGACGACGCGTGCTCCCCATTTTTCCGCAATCGCCTGGGAGCCGTCGGTGCTGCCGTTGTCGGCGATGAGCACTTCACCGTTGATGCCATTCTGTGTCAGGGCTTCCCGGGCTTCCTGCACACAAGCACCGATCGTGCGGGCTTCGTTGAGACAGGGCATGACGACGCTCAGCTCTATTTCCTGGGGGACGGTGGAGGGGGGCGGCATCGGGATGCGCTTAGCAAAACAAGCGTCTTGCCCGTGGAAAGAGGGAAATGACCGCGAGTGCTCCCAAAATCGCACTGATCACCTGCATCGACTGCAAGCCCGAGAGCGAGCCTTCGGCCGCCCAACCACGACGGTGGGAAACGGCGACACTGGTGCCATCGGCCGCAGGATGGGGCGGTGCAGCGGCAATCCAGCCTTCGGTGTCGGTGCGCTGATCCAGCAGGACGATCCGGCCCAATCGCCCGAGGTGACGCCGGACATCCACCGCCCAAAAACCAATATCAGTCATGCCAGGGCCGGGATTCGGTTCGGTGCAGGCAATCTCTTCCAAAATATTTCCGGCCGGATCCTCGATGCGCAGTTTAAGCGCATTGCCTGCGCTCGCCGGATAACCGGCGAACGGGACGATATACCAAGGGGAGGTGAGCGAAAACGGAGTGCTCTCCGCTTGGCCGGTGAACGCCGGGCCATCGATGTGGGTACCGAAAAAAGTGTTGCGGAAATCCTCCGGCCAGAGCGCGGCACCTCCCGTCAACCGGTCATTCGCGTAGCTGGTTTTGGAGCTAAGGTGGAAACTGAGATCGGATACGGTGCCGGCCGGCGCGAGAAATTGGGCCCAGCGATGGTCGGAGTTAAACTTGAATGGTTGCGGCCAGAGAAAAAGCAGCGCACCGCTACCAAGCGCCAGAACGGTCAAGACGAGAGGAGTCGTATTGGTGTTAGCCGGGAGCAAAGTGATTGGGGCCGGGGGCGATTCATTTCTGCGCCAGCCGAGTAGTACGCCGGTGAGCAGCAGCAGTGCGCCACTGTAAGCCAATTCCATCCCGTAGGCGCGTAGATCGTGGCCGCATTGGCTGAAAAAATCACCCGAGGTTTTCGGCCCATTGGGCCGGACACTGGCGGGTAACAGGGCCGCGAGGGCGGGATGATCGAGCAGGCGTGCCACTTCGGCGGGATCAGGAAAAAGCACCGCGCGCGTCTCTGGGGTGGCGAGCACGCTTTGATCCTTGGTCGTGAGATACTGATGGACGGCTTCGCGGCGTTGCTGCGACCAGAGTGAGCTGTGCTCGTGAAAGTAAAGCGTGTGCCCTTGGCTGTTAATATTTTTCAGTCCAAATCCGATTAAGCCGCACCAACCGAGGGCGAAGGTGGCCAGCAGTAACCGGGACCAGTGCGCGCAGCAGGGCAACAATCGCCAGCACGCCACACCATTGGCCAGCACGCCCAGCGCGAGCAAATCTCCGTAACGAGAAACAAATCCGATATAGCTGCCCCGAGCGTAAGCAAAGGCGGCGGCCTGCGCGGTGGCCCACAGGGCCATCGCCAGCACCGTGCGATCGATGGAGTCCGCTCGCGACTGTCCGCGCAGACGCCACGCCAGAAAAATCACGGGCAAATTAACCAGCAAGGCGGCGCCCGGCCACGCTGAGGGCCAACCCAGGTGCATGAGCAAGGCGGCGATAAATTGCGGAAGATTTTTCGCCCCGAGCGTTGCGGCCCCGGTTAAAGGTTGTTGTGCCCGCGCGGCGAGCAAGAGCCCCACGCCACCCACCGTGAGCAGTGCGGCCACGAGCAGCAGCTGCCTTTTCAGGTCGCGGGTCCAGAGGAGTACGAGTATGACCGCGAGCGGGGCGGCCCACATGCTGCCGAGCGTGAACAGCGCCGCGAGCCCGGCGGTTTGGGCGAACCACCATGCTGCGGCGCCGGGGGGATGGGCGAAAGTGCCGTGCAAATAAGCGAAGCCGAAGAGCAACGCCAAAGGAATTTGGGATTGGAAACCCCAGGTGATGTTTTCCCAGCTATGCGGCAGGCCGGCCAGTACGACGGCGAGCAAAGTGAGAACGAGAGCGGGCAGCAGCGGCAAGGTGCGGCGCAGCCAAGCGGAGAACAGGCCGATGAATCCGCCCATGACGAGGGCGTTGCGCATGGCTTGAAGTTGCGCGTCCCACTGACCGAAAAATCCCAGCTCCAGCCACACCAGTAATCGGGTCCAAACCGGCACATGCTCATGGTGCGGCCGAAAAAAATCCGCGGGGGATAATTTGCCGTCCAACCAGGGGCGCAGGACTTGCCGGCCTTCGACCAGCCATTGATCGAGGAAGGGAATTTCTCCACCGTGCAGTTCGATTTCGCGCCAGCGTGCGGCTACAACAATGGTCGCGGCCCCGAGGGCCCAGAGCCAGCCGGCGGGGTTAGGCTGCGTACGACTCATCGCATCAGGTGTTTATTTTATTTCGATGCCCGCCCAGCAGGTCCAATCCCAGGCATAGTTGCCATAGGGGCCCGGCTCGATGCGCAGATAAAGACGGCCCCCGTTTAAATTGGCGAGCGGGACCTTGAAACTATGCATGCCTTGATCGCCGGGAATCGCCACGGGATCGAGGAAGCGGCGAAACAGCTCGGTCTTCTCCCCGCCATTCGACCAGTAGACGATGAATTCGGCGCCGTTGGTGTTGCCGCCATTGGAGTACGCTCCGGGGAGATAACCAAAGGAGCCCGATACTTCCGTGGCCTTCTCCGGCAGATTGAAAATCATCTCGCTGGGCGCGTGCAGCACGGCCACCTCTTGATTATCAACCGTGGCTTCCGAGATCGGGGTGTGGGCTTCGTACTGGATGGGGTAACTCTTGAACATGTGGAAAGTCGCTTCGTTTTGCTGATTAAAAAAGTCGTCTGCCGCATGGGTTGGTTTGAGTTCTGCCAGTTCGATATGCGCGGTATCCGCAAAAAGGAAACGGTCGCCGGATTTTATTTTAAGCGTGAGACTGCGGGCCTCGCGCCCGGCGCGGCCGCTGGCAAACGAGGCATAGCCCACGGCGTCCTCGATGATCGGACTGAGGATGAAGCCCTGCCTGCCGATGGGTAACGGCAGATGATATTCTCTTTCGCCGCCATTCGCATCCTTCAGCACGAGGAGGACGCGGGTTGGTTTATAGAGCCAGGCATGTAACCGGCCGAAGAGTGACTGCTTAAGTTCGATGCGCGCCCAGATCTGTTTGCCCGCGTAAGCCTCGAGGGGCAGGGCGGCGCCAATCGCGAGGTCGGCGGCGAGGAGCGGCTGCGGGGCGATGGTGGCGGGATCAAATTTTCCGGGCAGGCGATGCCAGAGCTGGTAGTTTCTTTCGGTGTGAAGGTACTTGTACCGGTGGGGCAGCAGACGCCACACGGCGGAGTCGTCCATCATCGGCAGGCGATCGTCGATCGCTTGAATTTTCACGAGCGCATACTCGGGCGCGGAATCGCCTTCATAATAATGGGCGTTCAATTGTCCCAGATAGGGCGTGAAGACCGTGTAACTCTGGAAGACAGGGCGGGGCCGATAATTGAAATCGTTGAAAAGCGCGACGACTTGTTCAAAGCCGAGGACATCGAGCGACGCTCTGCCCACGATGCTCCGCGCTCTGGTCAAGTTGACCGACTCTCGGGCGACCGAGAGCCGATCGTGGTAAACTTGCTGGGTGTAGGCCGGATTTAAAGTTTGCTCAAAGTTATTCCAGATGCGGGCCTCCGTGATCCCCAAGCTATTGTGCATCGTGTGGTACAGCGACGATTCGATGCCGAACAGCGCGACAATTCCGGTGACGATGAAGACGGCATAGTGCAGGCGACGGAAGCGGGGAGGGTCGTCCAGCAGCGCGGGGTAAGCCGTGATCGGGAGCAGCGCGCAGAAGAAAAATCCGATCATGTGACCGTCGGCGCGCACAAAACCATGTTTCCAATTCAGGAAAATAAACCCCGCCAGCACGGTGACGTTGGCCAGAGCGCGGGGTTTATCCGGATGCAGTTTTAGGTGAAGCAGCAGGTAGCCGCCGATGACGCCGAGCACGACAAACGCTTTCCACAGCGGAGGCCAGGGAGTCGGAATGCCCATGGTGGCATTGTAACCTTGGCTGATCTCCCACGAGCCCCGAAAATAAGCCCACAGGTTCAAAGGGTTTTGCCCGCAGGCGAGCCACACGGCTAAGACGCCGCCACCGAAGGCGAGAGCCAGCAGCCACGCGTCTTTGCGCCGACCGCGCCAGAGAGTCAACGCCACCACCGCTCCCACCACCAAGGCGGCGAGCATCAGATTGGTGAACTTGACCATGCTGAGCACGGCCAGCGCCAAGCCCAGTCCCACGGTACCGATCGGTTTGTTTTCCCCGCGTAATAATTGAAAGCCGATGAGGGCAATTATTATCATGTGCAGGGCATCCTCATAGGAGGTCCCGAAGATAAGAAGGCCCAGCAAAAAGGCCCAGCGTGTGAGCCCTTGCATCCGGCGAGCTTCGTGGATGATCAACCCCGCGCCGAGCATCGCCCCGGCCAGTTGCGCCACGATGAGGGCCGTAAATTGCAGACCGGAATAAGTCTTGCCCATCGCGAAACCGAGCGGGCCGTAATTAAATACTATGTCGCGGCCGAATTGAAATTTCTGTTGGAAAAAATAACCAAAGGCCATGCGCCAGGATGAATCCAACTCCACCGTGGGGAGGTACGGATAATTGAAAGTGCTCGCGACCAAGAGCAGAAATAATATTGTCCAGCCAATCGAAGCTTTGGCGTGGGGAAACAAGGAACCATTATGGGGTGAATCCATGAGAGGCAATCGCGGTCGGGATTAGCAGGTAGAGCTGAGTAGCAGGCCGGACGAATAAGTCCAGTCGCGGTCCGCTTTACCGGTTCGGTTGGGCACATCCCCAAAATTTTTAAGGTAGGGCCGGCCCTTGTGGCCGTGCCGGAGAGGGAGTGATCCGGCACGTCGGCCAGCGAAGGCCCTACAGCCGAGAAATCCAAGGTTATAAAACCTGGGATGCGCCCTGCTCGGTCGTGAGGGAAGACCAGTTCCGAAGTGGGTCGTCTGGTGCTGGGAGGGAAGTTGCATGAAGAGGGGAGGAGATTTTAAAAGCGGATCGCTGCCCGGTCTGCAAGCCCGGCATCGGTTTTGTATCCAGTGAGTTTAACGCCCTGATCTTGGTCGTAGATCGTAAGCGAGTCGAACGGTTCCGGTTTGGTCCTGTGGGGGCGAGCTTGTTCGCACTGGCGCGATGGCAGTTGTATTCCGGCCTGAAGGAGGCCTGCCCTGTCGCAAAAAGATTAGGGGCGCGAAATTCAAAATTGTCAGGTTATTGAGTGTGGTGACCGCACTCTGTCGGTCGAACCTGTCAGCAATAAGACAATCGACCGGATGAAACCCGCAACCCTGCGAAAAGGATCCTTAACGTATAAATGAGTAGATGGAGTTGTCGCATGGTGCTTCCTGGGCGTGCCGAAGCCGTGCGGAGGCGAAATGCCGGGATAGCGGAATTACTTTCCGAGGAAAATCAGTGTCAGGTGAACAACTTGAGAGTGCCGAGTTCTTGAGCGGCGGTCAGGTTACGTTTGGCGGAGCGGTCCGCCGCAATTCGGTCTGACGGTCGGCAAGCTTGATCGAGAGATCGACGCAGCGATCGACCAGTTGGCGGAAGCGCTTGAAGTTGGC
>JANYCF010000025.1 GCA_025360455.1 Opitutaceae bacterium
ATCTCGACCAAGCGGGTGACGGTGGAAGGCGCATCATTGGTGTGCAGCGTGGAAACGAGCAAGTGACCGGTGAGCGCGGCCTCGACCGCAATGCCCGCCGTCTCTTCGTCGCGTATTTCACCGACCAGAATAATATCAGGATCCATACGCAGGTAGCAGCGGAGGGCCCGGGCGAAAGTCAACCCGATCTGCCGATTCATCTGCATCTGATTCACCCCGGCCAGGGTGTACTCAATCGGATCTTCCGCCGTCTGAATGTTAACATCGGGCGTGTTGATTTCACCAAGAGCAGAGTAAAGGGTCATCGATTTCCCGGAGCCCGTGGGGCCGCAATGCAAAATCATCCCGAACGGTTGGCGGATGCATTCACGATATTTCTCCAGATTTTCCTCGGAAAATCCCAAGGCGGTAAGGGGCAATGTACTCTTCTGTTTATCCAGAATACGCATCACGATCTTCTCGCCATCTTTCATCGGACCGGTCGCCACGCGCAGATCGATATCAATGTTTTTCTTGGTGTATTTCTTGAAAACAATGCGTCCATCCTGCGGGAGACGACGCTCGGTGATATCGAGATTGCACATAATCTTCAGACGGGAAGTCATGGCATTGGCAGCCTGCTTGGGCAGCCGGAGCTTCTCCAGACACACGCCATCAACACGGTAGCGGATGACCAGATCTTTTTCCATCGGTTCGATATGAATATCGGAGGCACCGCAGATATAAGCGTCCTCGATAATACGATTGGTCAGCTGGATGATCGGAGCGGATTCCTCGTTCTCCAAATCAGCGGCTTTTACTTCGCCACTCTCGGCCGTGTACGAAGTCCCGATCAAATCGGCGACTTCATCGATATCGACCGTATGGGCTTCTTGTAACGTCACGCCGGCCTTCGTGTCCTTAAAGTATTTCTTCAGCAGCTCCTCCAAATAGGCCGCCGGAATAACACTGACTTCATCAATATGGAAATCGGTAATCTGCTGGAAAGCCTCGCGTTTGGCGTAATCCAGCGGATTCGTCATCAGCACGGCCACACCGTGATCGCCGATCTTTCGGTACGGAAAAATCCCTTCGCGACGAATGACCGCATCGCCGGTGACCTGAACGATCGTTTCATCAATCTCCACCTCAGCCAACTTGGTGACGAGGGGTAGATTGGTGAATTTGGCAATGAAGCGAGCCATGTCATCAGCGCCGAGCTGAAACTTCGGATCGAGCATCCGCTGGATAAGGGCAGCCGAATACTCGGCGACTTCCTTAACGATCCCCAAATCCTTAGGCGTGAAGTGGCCGTTGGTGCCGGCACTGGGCTCTTTGTTAAGAAGCTGCATAGCGCCGATCACCACATTCCCTTTCAATGGCACCGTGAGCATCGAATTTACCTCAAAGCCCACATTCATGCTCTTCAGGTTAGCAGCCTCCGCTCCGCGATTGCTGAAAAACAAGGGCTCGCCCGTGGCAATCACTTTGCCGACGTGGCCGGTGCCGGCCGCCAATTTCAGGGCAAGCAATTGCCTGGTTGTCTCCTTAAAATGGGCTTCCTTCTCCTTGTCCTGCCCCCACAGGGTGGGCGAATAATAGACGTACTTAAAGGCGATCTCGCCGGCTTCGAGCAGATAGATGGTCATCGATTGCGCTTGCAGCGCCTCCACCACTTTGCTCGCCGTCAACTCAATCACCGAGGCGACATCCTCGCGGCTCGGCTGGGGCTTGGAAATAATCTTAATCAGGAGTGAACGCCGAAGCGCGCCAGTCAGGTTGCTTTGGGATGCCATGGGATGGGGTGTAGACGTTAGGCCCGTGAAAAGGTGAAATATTTCCTCCGGGAGCAGTTGCGTGAATTACGCTCTTGCCAGTAGTTTAAATAAATCCCGTGGTCGAGGGAGAACTTTTGACGAATGCTCCACTGGTTTAAAAACACTTGGCAGCGCCTTCAAGCCACCGCCTTCTCGCGCAGCAACGGCGACTCGGGCGCCCGCGGCGAAGCGGCCGCCGCTGACTACCTGCAACGGCGAAAGGGCTTCATTATCATCACGCGAAATTGGCGCAGCCCGCGCGATCTACGGGATGAAATCGATCTTATCGCCCGCGATGGCGACGTGCTGGTATTTGTCGAAGTGAAGGCACGAAGCGTGAATGCTCTCGTGCCCGGCTACCACGCCATTGATCAACGCAAGAAACGGGTGCTGCGTCGCGCGGTGCATACTTATCTTACCGCCCTGAAAGATCCCCCGCTTACCTTTCGCTTTGACGTGGTGGAAGTCGCCCACAGCGACCGGTTACCTTCGCAGTGCCTGCATTTTGAAAACATCCCTCTGTTTCCCAAAGGCTATCACGTTGCCCGGCAAACCGGATCATTGGAGCCGCCGCCCAAGTCCATCAGCTGAAACAGCCCCCGCCGGGCTTGACGCTTTCGCCGTCGGCGCACGAACGAAGTGTGTCACATAAAAATTAATTCCTTGCTGCGGCCCCGAGGCGAAGAAGACTGGGTCCATCATGGCTGAAAATGAAAGTCATCCTTTTTTGCACGGGCTAAGCAAGCACCGTGGCTCACCACCCACGGCGGTGGTGATTTTTGGCGCATCGGGTGATCTGACCGCCCGCAAGCTCATCCCGGCCATCTACAATTTAGCCTACGACGGCCTGCTGCCGGCAGATTTCTATCTGATCGGATTTGGCCGAAAGGCGATTCCTGATGCCGAGTTTCAAAAGATGGCCGCTGATGCTATCAAGGAATTTTCCCGCCGCGAACTTAAGGATGACGTATGGGCCCGTCTCGCCAGCCGCACGTTGTACGTGAGCGGTGGTTACGACGAGAAGGCCGCCTACGACCGCCTCGCCGCTCGCATCACGGCCCTCGATAAGGAAATCGGCCAAGAGTTGCAGCCGCTGTTCTACATCTCGACGCCCCCCTCAGTTTTCGCCCCGATCATTCAGAATCTAGGTGCCAGTGGTCTGGCTTCGCGCCACCTCCGCCAGCGCAACCAGTCGAAAGTCATCATCGAAAAACCTTTCGGCCGCGACCTCGCCAGCGCCCAATCCCTGAACCGCGAACTCACTTCCGTTTTCGAGGAATCCCAGGTCTTCCGCATCGATCACTACCTCGGTAAGGAGACGGTGCAGGATTTGCTCGTGCAACGCTTCGCCAATTCCATTTTCGAGCCGCTCTGGAATCACAACTACGTCGAGTCCGTCCAGATCACGGTGGCAGAGCAAGTCGGCGTCGAAGCCCGCGCCGGTTACTACGAACAGAGCGGTTGTCTGCGCGATATGATTCAGAATCATACCATGCAGTTGCTCGCGCTCACGGCGATGGAACCGCCTGCCTCGATGGATGCCGAATCCGTGCGCGACGAAAAAGTGAAAGTCCTCAAAGCCATCCAACCGCTTCGCCTCGGGCCCGGCGGCGACGTGGCCCGCGCGCAATACAGCGATGGCGTCATGGGAGGAAAGGCCGCCAAAGGTTATCTCCAAGAAGACGGCGTCGCCGCCGATTCCTCGACTGAAACCTACGCCGCGATGCGCCTGAGCATCAATAATTGGCGCTGGCAAGGCGTCCCCTTCTACCTGCGCTCCGGCAAACGCATGGCCCGCCGTGTCAGCGAAATTGCCATCCGTTTCAAGCGCGCCCCCGGAAATCTCTTCGCTGAATCCGAGAGGTTCCTCCTCGCCGCCAACACCCTCGCCTTCCAAATCCAACCGGACGAAGGCCTGAGCTTGATTCTGAACACGAAAATCCCCGGCCTGGAAACACGCACGCAGCCGGTGAAGATGAATTTCAAATACGCTACGACTTTCGGTTCCAACACGCCGGAAG
>JANYCF010000028.1 GCA_025360455.1 Opitutaceae bacterium
CCCGGGGCCACGGTCAGCTTCACGTACAAAATCACCAATCGCGGCACGAAGACTTGGGGCGCGACCGACTACCTGTCCTTTCGCGACGTGGATTTCACTTTCCTCGGTTTCCCTTCAATCAGCGGCGTCTCGCCCGGTGCCAGCAAGACCGTGAGCATCAGCTTCACTGCTCCGACTACTCCCGGCATCTACACGTACAAGGCGCAAGGACTCGAAGACGGCGTCGCCTTCTACGTGATGGACGACACCTTGGTGCTGTTCGTCCAATAATAGTACGCGTAATAAGCATATATAAACGGATCGGAAGCGGCCACTTGCATCGTCGATTAAACGTATTCCTTTCACAGGAATTTTGCGGGTCTTGACGCACCTTTTCGCACCGCCCATGTCTGATCAGCAATGCGTCACTTCGATTCCGACCGTCCTTGTTCACCCCGCGCGAGTTTCCCTGCCAGTCTCACCCTCGCCGTCTTGGCGATCTTGTTCTTAACCTCATCTGCTTTTGCCCAGATAACCCGGGTGGCGAACACTACCCTCACCCTGCCGCAAAATCCGCAGACGTTCGGCTACAGTACGGAAGACGCCTTCGCTGGTCTCACCTTCGACCAGCCGCTCGCGATCGTCACTCCGCCCGGAGAAACCGACCGCATCTTCATCGTCGAGAAAACCGGCCGTATCCAGGTAGTCTCCAATCTCAACACCACACCGACGAAGCAACTGTTTCTCGATCTAAGTGCGCGAGTTCTCACCAGCAGCGAACAAGGCACACTCGGCCTCGCGTTTCATCCTAATTTCGCGACCAATCATTATTTCTATGTTTTCTATTCGCTGACCGCCACCACCAGCGCCGGCACCGGCGCACACCAGCGCGTCGCACGTTTCACCGCACTCACCGGCTCGCCGACCAATGCCCAGCTGCTCGCCACCGAAATGCCCTTGATTTCCCAATATGACCAGGCCGACAACCACAACGGCGGAGACCTGCATTTCGGCCCTGACGGTTACCTCTACATCTCCGTCGGTGACGAAGGTGGCGGTGGGGATAGCTTCAACAACAGCCAGCGCATCGACAAAGATTATTTCTCCGGTCTTTTGCGTATCGATGTCGACCAGCGCACGGGCAATCTCGCCCCCAACGCCCATCCCTCGGTCCATGTCGGAACTTACCTCGTCCCGGCCGATAATCCCTTCGTGGGGGCGACGACATTCAACGGTCTGGCCGTCACACCCGCCAATGTCCGTACGGAATTCTGGGCTGTGGGCCTCCGCAACCCGTGGCGGTTTTCCTTCGACGCCCCCACCGGCCGGCTGCTGCTCGGCGATGTGGGCCAGAGTGCCCATGAGGAAATCGATCTGATTACGCGCGGTGCCAATTACGGTTGGAATTTTCGCGAGGGCTTCTCTGCCTACACCGGCACCCCGCCGGTCGGCGCGGTTTTCACCAATCCCCTGTGGGATGCCGATCGCAGCATCGCGAGTTCAATCACGGGCGGTGTCGTTTATCGCGGCACGCGCTTTGCCCAGCTGTTCGGTCGTTATGTATTTGGCGATTATGGCGCAGGACGGCTATTCTTCATGACGTTTCCTGAGAGCGGACCCGTGCAGGTGGAAAACAGCATCAGTGTCAGCGGCCCCGTCGGCTTTGGTGCTGATCCGCGCAACGGCGATGTGCTCATCGCCAGCATTAGCACCGGCCGCATCCTCCGTCTCGTCTACAACTCCACTCCAACCGGCACGGCGTTGCCTGCTACACTCACCGCCACGGGAGCTTTCTCCAATCTCGCTACCCTCACACCCGCCGCCGGTGTAGTCGCTTACCAGCCCAATGTCACCTTCTGGTCAGACTATGCGAAGAAGCGCCGTTGGTTCAGTGTCCCCGCGCTTGCCAACAAAATCACCTTTGCAGCGGAAGGTAACTGGACCTTCCCTGCCGGCACCGTGTGGGTGAAGCACTTTGATCTCGAGCTCACCCGCGGCGATCCCTCGACGGCACGCCGGCTGGAAACACGCTTCATCGTGAAAACCGCCACCGGAGTCTATGGCGTGACGTATAAATGGAATCCCGCGCAAACCGAAGCCACCCTCGTAGCCGAAGCCGGGGAAACCGAAACGATTTCGATCAACGACAGCGGGACTATCCGCTCACAGACGTGGCGTTATCCCAGCCGCGCCGAGTGCTTGCAGTGTCACACTCAAGTCGGCGGTCACGCGCTCAGTTTCAACACCGCGCAATTAAATGGCACGGTCAACTACGGGGGCACCTCCGCCAACCAACTCGCCGCCCTGGCTGCGGCCGGATATTTCACCACCCCCACCATCGCTGATCCTTCGACCTTGCGCGCCCTTGCTCCCGCGAATGACACCTCCGCCACCCTCGAACATCGCGCCCGCTCCTATCTCGCCGCCAATTGCGTGCAATGCCACCAGCCCGGTGGCGCTGCCCTCGGCAACTGGGATGCGCGTATTGCCACACCCACCGCCAGCACCGGCTTGATCAACGGCACACTTATCGACAATCGCGGCGACACCGCTAACCGCGTCATCGCAGTCGCCGACCCAGCCCACTCCGTGATGCTCGCCCGCATCAGTACGCGCGGCCCCGGCCAGATGCCGCCCCTCGCCAGCAACGAACTCGACACGGTTAATATTGCTCTGCTCACCTCGTGGATCAACGCGCTCGGCACCTTCACTATCACCACCCAACCCCAAAGCACCACCGTCTTGGCTGGATCCAGCACGACACTCTCGGTCGTCGCAAGCGGTCTCGGCACCCTGACCTACCAGTGGCAGAAGAATACGGTCAACATCTCCGGCGCCACCAACGCCAGTTATACGATTGCAAACACTGCCAATAGTGACGCCGGCAGCTACACGGTGACCGTCACGAGTTCCGCTGGCACGCTCACGACCAATCCCGCCATCCTCACGATCAATGCTCTTCCTATCTTCACGACTCAACCACTCAGTCAGCCCACCTTTGCCGGAACTACGGTCAACTTAATCGCTGCAGCCAGCGGCAATCCTACCCCCACCTACCAATGGCAAAAAGGAGGGGTGGATATTTCCGGTGCCACCGGCTCCACGCTCACACTCTCCAATGTGCAATTGACCGATGCCGCGAGCTACGCCGTGATCGCCACAAATACTGTCGGCTCGGCCACTAGCAGCTTCGCCCGTCTGGTTGTGTTGGTTTCTCAACCCAATGCGATCACGTACGCGACCACGGCCTCCTCGACTGGCACCACCGCCGGCCGGATGGTCAACCTCGCCTACTTCATGACCAACGTAGGCACCAGAACCTGGGGCGCGAACCACTACCTCTCGATTCGCGACAGCAACAACACCTTTGTGGCCTTCGCTTCACTGATCGGAACTCTTCCCGGTGAAACCACCACCGCGACGCTTAACTTCCCTGCCCCCACGACGCCAGGCACCTACACCTACTACGTCCAAGCTCTGGAAAACGGCGTCGAATTTTTCTCCACGCAAACGACCATCACGCTCACGGTCCTCGCGCCCCTGGCGAATTCGATCACGTACAACACGACCACGTTCCCCGTCAGCGCTGCACCGGGTTCGATCGTAATCTTCACGTACAACGTCACCAACACCGGCACCGCGTCCTGGGGTGCAACTCATCTGCTCTCGTTAAAGAATAACAGCGGCACGACGCTCTCCTCCACTCCGCTCACTGTCCTGGCCCCCGGCGCAAGTAAAACCGTGAACCTCCGCTTCACCGCTCCGAATACGCCCGGCACTTACAATTACACGGTGCAGGCCTCGCAAACCGGCGTGGGCAATTTCAACACGCAGGCCAACCTCACCCTCACCGTGCTCGCGCCCCGGACCAACGCCATCGTCTATACCGCGACGCGATTCCCCGACGAGGTCGTACCGGGTGCCAACTTAAATCTGAGCTATTCACTCAGCAATGCCGGCACGCAAACGTGGGGCTCGGGGCATTATGCTTCTCTGCGCGATGCCAACGGTACGTTCCTTGCCTTCCTCCCACTCAATGGAGTGGCACCCGGCGGCAGCACCACCGCCGCGTTCAATTTCACCGCTCCGTCCACCCCCGGCCTTTATACTTACTACGTGCAAGCTTTGGAAAACGGCATCGAGTTTTTCTCCACGCAAAATATTTTGGTGGTGACTACGGTCACGACCCCGCTCGCGAATGCCATCGCCTATAACGCGACCACCTTCCCCGCCACCGTTGCACCAGGTGCCACGGTCAGCTTCACCTACAACGTCACGAATCGCGGCACGAAAACGTGGGGCGCGACCGACTTCCTCTCCTTCCGCGATGTCGATAATACTTTCCTCGGCTTCCCGTCAATCAGTGGAGTTGCACCCGGTGCCAGCAAGACCGTGAACTTCAGTTTCACTGCACCCACCACGCCCGGCATCTACACCTACAAAGCGCAAGCGCTCCAAGACGGCGTCGCCTTCTACGCAATGGACGACACACTCGTGCTGGTCGTTCAGTGAGGAGCATTCCCGGTGCAAGCGGCGGGAGTGCGCTGGTTGTGAGTAGAGCGACACACTATTACCTGCTGCAAAACGAGGAATCCCCTTCATCGCGCAGCTTCGACTGACCTGCCGACCGACGCCTTGGCGAAGGCCGGGTGTTTCCGCCAATAAGTTTCAGAGTCCGTATGCGTAGCCCCGGGTGCCTACGAGATTCCGTCGTAGTTGGCATAGAGTGCGGACGTAATGGTGACACCATTACGTCGTAATCAAACCGTTGGGGCTGGCGTAGCCGGGGTGATGTCGATCACGGCCGGCGCGGTTGGATTTTTCCACTGGCTGGGCAGCAGCGGGCGGAGGTCGTCCTTGGTGGTCATCGCGGGCAACCGCGTGAGCAGATCTTTTAAATATTCGTGGGGATTGTGCCCATAGCGGCGGCAACTGCCGAGCAGCGAGTAGAGCACGGCGGCGCGGTCGCCGGCCTGAGGATGGCCGATGAAGAGCCAGTTCTTTTTCCCCAACGCGGATGGCCTGATCGCATTTTCAATGGCGTTGGTGTCGAGCTGCGTCTGGCCGTGTTGCAGGTGCGCGGTGAGCGGCTCCCACTGATTGAGCAAATAACCGCAGGCTTGGCCGAGCGGCGATTGGGGCAGGCTGCGGGCGCGTAGTCGCTCGGCGCTTTTTTTGAGCAAATTTAGCGTGAGGCCAAAATGTCCGCAGCGGAGCGCGGCGCGCAACGCGGGGCCGCGCACGCCAGCTTGCGTCCATTGTTGCTCGTAGTGGTAGAGCTGGCCGATGAGTCGCAGGATAAAATTGGCTGGCTTGGGCGCGGTGTCGATCACGTCAAAAAAAATTCTCCGACAATGCGCCCAACAGCCGACCCACACGACGCCGGGATGCGTGCGCACGTAGGCCGGATAGGCTTCATAGCCGTCGGACTGCAAAATGCCTTGGTAATCGCCGAGTAATTTTTCGGCTTCCTCATGCCTGCGCGATAAGCGCCACTCGAAGACGACATCCCCTCCGGGCCGACTGAGCGCCCATAAATAACCTTGGCTCGTTTTGCCGTCTTGCAGCGCGGGGTCGTTGTACTTGATCGGCGTTTCATCGACCTGCACATATTTGCCCTTCAG
>JANYCF010000034.1 GCA_025360455.1 Opitutaceae bacterium
CTTCAAACCCGAGCCAGGTGGTCTCTTCTGCCAAAAGATTTTTGGCCCGGTCCGCGACTACGAATGCGCCTGCGGAAAGTACAAGCGCATCAAGTACAAGGATGTCGTCTGCGATCGCTGCGGCGTCGAAGTGACCATCGCCCGCGTTCGTCGCGAGCGCATGGGCCATATCGAACTCTCCGTGCCGGTCTCCCACATTTGGTTCCTCAAGAGCATGCCGAGCCGCCTCGGTCTTCTTCTCGACATGACCGCCCGTTCCCTCGAGCGCGTCATCTACTATGAGAACTACATGGTGGTGAATGCGGGCAAGACTCCCCTCGAGCTCAAGCAGCTCCTTACCGAAACCGAATACCAGCAGGCCATGGATGAGTACGGCGCCGATGCCTTCACCGCCAAGATGGGCGCTGAAGCCGTGCGCGATGTGCTCATGCAGATCGATATGGAGGGCGTTGTTGCCGAGCTCCACGAGACGATGCGCGCCACGCGCTCGAAGCAGATCAAGAAGAAGCTCTCGAAGCGTCTCAAGGTCATCGGTGGTTTCATCAATTCAAAGTCCCGTCCTGAGTGGATGGTGATGGAAGTGCTGCCAGTTATCCCGCCCGACTTGCGTCCGCTCGTTCCTCTCGAAGGTGGCCGTTTCGCCACATCCGATCTGAACGATCTCTATCGCCGCGTCATCAACCGCAATAATCGTCTGCGGAATCTGATGCAGTTGAAGACGCCAGACGTCATCATTCACAACGAAAAGCGCATGCTCCAGGAGGCGGTTGACGCCTTGTTCGACAACGGCCGTCACGGTCGTCCTGTCACCGGTGCCGGCAATCGCGCCCTGAAATCCCTGTCCGATATGCTCAAGGGCAAACAGGGTCGCTTCCGTCAGAATTTGCTCGGCAAGCGCGTGGATTATTCCGGCCGCTCCGTCATCGTCATCGGTCCGGAGCTCAAGCTCCACCAATGCGGCCTTCCGAAGAAGATGGCGCTGGTTCTCTTCGAGCCGTTCATCATTCGCCGCCTCAAGGAACTCGGCTTCGTGCACACCGTCCGCGGTGCGCGCAAGATGATCGAGAAGAAGTCCCCCGAGGTGTGGGATATTCTTGAGGAAGTGACCAAGGGCCATCCGGTGCTGCTCAACCGTGCGCCGACGCTCCACCGTCTTTCGATCCAGGCTTTCGAGCCCGTGCTCATCGAAGGTTCCGCCATCCGCGTGCACCCGCTCGTCTGTACCGCCTACAACGCGGACTTCGACGGTGACCAGATGGCCGTCCACGTGCCGTTGTCCCTCGAGGCCATTTTGGAGTGCAAACTCCTCATGATGTCGACGAACAACATCTTCTCGCCGTCCTCGGGTAAGCCGATCCTCACGCCGTCGCAGGACATCGTGTTGGGCGCCTACTACCTCAGCATCGAGCCCCGCACCAAGCCCGCGAAGGGCGTGCGCGTTCCGCTCATGGCCGGTTTGCAGGAAGTGCTCTATGCCAAGGCCGATGGCGCGATCAAGGTCCACGACTGGGTCGATATCCCCAATCCGGATTTTAAGCGCGACACCACCTACGGCAACAAGGAGCGCAAGGTTCTCCGCACGACCGTTGGCCGCGTGATCTTCAATCAGATCTGGCCCGCCAATCTCGGCTTCATCAACTTCCCGACGCCGAAAGGCAAACTAGGCGATCTCATTCTGAACACCTACAAGGTGGCCGGACCACAGGTCACCGTTGAGACCCTCGATAAGCTCAAGGAACTCGGCTTCCAGACTGCGATGCAAGCCGGCATCTCGATCGGTATCGACGACATGATCATTCCTGAAAACAAGAAAGAGATCGTGGCCGACGCCAGCAAGAAGGTCGAAGAGGTCGAATCCCAGTACAAAAAGGGTATCATCACCTCCGGCGAGCGCTACAACAAGATCATCGACATCTGGACCGGCGCCACCGATCGCATTGCGAAAGCGGTGTTCTCCAAGTTGGAAAACAACGACGGCCGTCCCGAAGTGAATCCTGTGTACATCATGATGGATTCCGGTGCGCGCGGTAACAAACAGCAGGTGCGTCAGCTCTGCGGCCTCCGCGGCCTGATGGCCAAGCCGTCCGGTGAAATCATCGAGCGTCCGATTCTCTCCTCGTTCCGCGAGGGGTTGACCGTTCTGGAATACTTCATCTCGACGCACGGCGCCCGCAAGGGTCTCGCCGATACCGCGCTCAAGACCGCCGATGCCGGTTACATGACCCGTAAGCTTTGCGACGTGGCCATGGATGTGGTCATCGCCGAAGAGGATTGCGGTTCCCGTGAAGGCATTTGGAAGAAGGCCATCTACGAAGGTGAAACCCTCCTCGTCTCCCTCGCTGAGCGCATTGTTGGACGCTGCTCAGCCGACGACGTTAAGGACCCGCTTGCTCCCACGAAGAACTTGGTTGGCTCCGGCGATCTCATCAGTGAAGAAATCGCCCACCGCATCGAGGATTCCGGTATTGAGCGCGTCAAAGTTATGTCGCCGCTTACGTCCACCAGCGAACTCGGCATCGACGCGAAATCCTACGGCATCAATCCCGCCACCAACAAGGTCGCGAAGAATGGTGACTCCGTCGGCATTATCGCCGCCCAGTCGATCGGCGAACCCGGCACTCAGCTCACCATGCGTACGTTCCACATCGGTGGCGTGGCGACCGGTGCGGCGAAGAATCCCGAGATCAAGGTGCGTAATGCCGGCACCGTGAAATACAAGGGTCTCCGTCTCGTGCAAACCGAAGGTCTCAACATCGTCCTCAACAAGACTGGCTCCGTCCAGATCTTGGATGAAAACGATCGCGAACTCGAAATCTATCCTCTCGTGGTCGGTACGGTTCTCTCCGTGAACGACGGCGACAAGGTCATCAAGGCCCAGTCCATCGCCCAATGGGATCCGTACAACATTCCGGTGCTTTCCGAAAAGTCCGGTTCACTGCACTTCAAGGACATGATCCCTGGCGTGACCGTGAAGCGCGAACTCGACGAAGCCACCGGTCGTCTCGCGACTGTCGTTATCGAGCACAAAGAAGACTTGAATCCGCAGATCGAAATCCGCGACGACAACAACAAGCCCGTTGCCGCCTACGCGATTCCGACCGGCGCGCAGATCGTCGTCAACGAAGGCGATATCATCCAAGCCGGTTCCTTGCTCGCCAAGACGCCGCGTCAGGCATCCGTCACCAAGGACATCACCGGTGGTCTCCCCCGCGTCGCCGAGCTTTTCGAAGCCCGTCGTCCGAAGGAAGCCGCCGAGATGGCCCGCATCGATGGCATCGTCTCCTTCGAAGGTTCGATCCGCGGCAAGCGCAAGCTCGTCGTCCGTAACGAAGAAGCCGGCGCCGAAGAAGAGCATCTCATCCCGCACGGGAAGCACATCATCGTGCAGCCAGGCGACGTGGTGCACAAGGGTCAGCATTTGACCGACGGTTCCGCGGATCCACATGAGATCCTCGAAATCCTCGGGCCAACAGCGCTCTATGAGTTCCTCATCGGTCAGGTGCAGGAAGTCTATCGTCTCCAAGGCGTGTCGATTAACGACAAGCACATCGAGGTCATCATCCGTCAAATGCTCCGCAAGGTGCGTATCTCGGATCCCGGTGACAGCGAATTCTTCTGGGGCGAGCAGATTGACCGCACCACCTTCCTCCGCGAAAACAAACGGTTGGATGTGGCCGGCGGCAAGCCCGCTGAGGCCGAGCCGATTCTCCTTGGCATCACCAAGGCGTCGCTCGAGACCGAGAGCTTCATCTCCGCCGCGTCTTTCCAAGAGACTACGCGCGTCCTCACCGATGCGTCCACTCTCGGCAAGGTCGACGGGCTGAAGGGCTTCAAGGAAAACGTCATCATGGGTCACCTCATCCCGGCTGGTACCGGACTCCCAACTTACAAGAAGTTGAAAGTCACGCTCCCGCTCGGTGGCGAGATCCCAATGGAAGACGCCCCCCGCGCCCCCGCCCCCGAAGCCAGCGCGACTGCCAGCGCCAGCTAAGCTGTAGGAGCCTGTTTACAGGCGACCCTTTCAAGCCGCAGACAAAAGTCTGCGGCTTTTTTATGTCATCGCGAGGCGCGTTCGAACAAATGTTTGTAGCCTGCTTTTTTGCGAAAGCGTCGCTCTGGAGACCGCATAGGCAGCGGAAGGTAGAGGTGATAGTCTGGTCGTAATGATGACCATTACGTATCGGGAGCTCTGGGTGCCTCAGAGATACTGTCGTGGTTGGCATAGAGGTGCGGACGTAATGGTGACCATTACGTCGTAGCCTTTCGTGCCAACCACACAGGGAAATGAGGGGCACCCACAGCGGACGCTTACCATTGATCCCGCCTCAACTCACCACTTCGATTTGCTCGGTGGCGCGTTTCTGGGCGACGCCCATGAAATGTTTCTGTGCGGAAAAAGCCGCCTCACCTTCTTTGCGGACGGGCGGCACGTAGAGTCCGTCGGATTGCAGGACACGGGCATCGACGTTGTCGCGGAGCTCGGCCGGGAGGAGATCTTCGGTAATACGGCGTTTGATTTCCGGATCGTTGATGGGGAAGAGCGCTTCGACGCGGCGGAAAAAATTGCGCGTCATCCAGTCGGCGCTGCCGCAGTAGAGGAGCGGCGCGCCGCCATTCTCGAAATAATAGATGCGCGAGTGTTCCAGGAAACGGCCGATGATATTGCGGATGCGGATATTTTCGCTGAGGCCTTTGACTCCGGGAACGAGGCAGCAGGTGGAGCGGACGATGAGATCGATCTGTACCCCGGCCTGCGAGGCGGCGTAAAGATTTTCCATCGTCACTTTGTCCACGAGTTTGTTCATCTTGGCGATAATGCGCGCGGGTTTCCCGGCGGCCGCATTGGCGGCTTCGTTGGCGATGAGCTCTTGGATACGCGAATGGAGATTAAACGGCGCCACGAGCAGGTGTTTGAATTCGGGTGAGCGGCCGAAACCGGTGAGCGAGTTGAAGAGTTGGGCGACTTCGGCGGTGATCTCGGGATTGCAAGTGAAGAGGCTAAGATCGGTGTAGAGGCGGGCCGTTTTGGGGTTGTAGTTGCCTGTACCGAGATGGACGTAGCGACGGAGACTGTCGCCTTCCTGGCGGACGATCAGACTGCATTTGCAATGGGTCTTGTGGCCGACGAGGCCGAACACCACATGCACGCCGGCTTCTTCCAATTCTTTCGCCCACTTGATATTGTTGGCTTCATCGAAACGGGCCTTCAGTTCTACGAGCGCGGTAACTTGTTTGCCGTTGCGTGATGCCTGGATGAGGGCGCCGATGATCGGGGAATCGCCGCTGGTGCGGTAGAGTGTCTGTTTGATGGCGAGCACGCTCGGATCGCGTGCAGCCTGCTCGACAAAATCAACCACCGGGGTGAATGATTCGTAGGGATGATGCAGGAGGATATCGCGCTCTTGCATGGTGGCAAAGAGGGTGGCCGCGGCCCGCAGGCTCGGCAGCTCCACCGGCGTGAAGACAGGATATTTCAGATCGGGCCGGTCGACGAAATCGGACAGGCTCGTCATGCGCACGAGATTCAACGGGCCATCGAGTTGAAAAACGTACTCGGGGGACAGTGCGAGATTTTCGCAGAGCAGGGTGAAGACGGGCTCGGGTGCACCGGCCTCGATCTCCAGGCGGACGGCGGCTCCGCGGCGGAGATTGCGCAGTTCTTCCTCGATGCGCTTCAGGAGATTATCGGCCTCTTCGTCGTCGATGTAGAGGTCGCTGTTGCGGGTGACGCGGAAGGCGTGTGAGCTCTTGATCCGGTAGCCGGGGAAAAGGTCGCCGGCGCAGAGTTTGATGATCTCGCTCAGGAAAATAAATTTTTGCGGCTCTGAGGCGGGTCGGCTTTCGGCGTTCGGGCCGGGCATGATCTGCACAATCCGCGGCAGGCTGCGTGGCACCGGGAGGACCGCCATCAGGTTTTCCAGTTCGGGCGTCTCGGGGTTATCGAGGGAGACGATGACGTTGAGCGTTTTATTGGCGATCTGGGGAAATGGATGCGATTGGTCGATGGCCAGCGGCGTGAGCACCGGGTGCACTTGCTTGGCAAAATAATCCACCATCCAGCTGCGCTCGGCGGCATTCAATTGGTCGCCGGTTTTGAAAGTGATTTTTTCTTTCGCCAAAGCCGGCACCAGCAGGTCGTTCCAGCAGGCATATTGTTCTTTCACCAGCTTCGTGATGTCGGTGAACGCCCGCTTCAATTGCTCGCGTGGGGTGAGACCGTCGAGGCTGAGCTCGCCGCTGGTCGAGTCTTTTTGCTGCATCAATCCGGCAATGCGGATCTCGAAAAATTCGTCGAGATTGGAGCTGACGATGGCGAGAAATTTGGTCCGTTCGAGGAGGGGATTGGCTTCGTTCTGGGCCTGCTCCAGGACGCGGCGGTTGAAGGCCAGCCAGCTCAGCTCGCGGTTGGCGTAGACAATCTTCCCTCCGCCGGCGGCAGTTTGGGCGATCGATTTGCCGGTCTTGGCCGTGATCTTGGTGGAACGTTGTTTGACGCGGGGCGTGGGTGACATGGCGGGGGAAGGACAGTAAGGCTAAAGAATAGTACCGAGTCAAACGAGGGAAACTTCAGGCGTCACCAGAATGTAACAGAAGGTGGGCTGGCTGTGCTCATTTCGTTCATTTTCAAAAAATGCCGTGGTTAGCGGAGAACATTTGAGGTTGGCTGGCTGAGGGTATTGCTTTCGTCTCCTTCGGATACTTGCGCGACAATGTCTTGGGGCGTACGGCTTAAATCTCCGGCTCGACATGTTTAGGCGGCACCGCAAACTTGCCGATACATGGCGCCAGCAAAGCAGCGACTCTCCAAACGAACCTACCAAGCCCGGGCCCAGATGCTCCGCGAGGAGCTTGTGGAGTTGCAGGTGGAGTTGAAGAAAGTGCCCTTCAAGGTGCTGCTCATTCTCGCCGGACCCGAAGGCGCGGGGCGCGGCGCATTGCTCAATACTCTGGCCGAGTGGCTCGATCCGCGCGGCGTGGAAACGTTTTCCTATCACACTCCAACCGACAACGAACTGGCTCACCCGCACCAATGGCGCTTCTGGCGGAGCCTCCCCGGGATCGGCCGGATCGGACTCTACGCGGGTTCCTGGTATACCGAGACGCTGCGCGAAGAGGCGCGGAGCAAAAGCGCCCTGGGCCATATCGCCGAAGAAGCGGCCCGCATCCGCGACTTCGAAAAATTGTTGGCCGATAACGGCACGCTCATCGTCAAGGTCTGGCTGCAACTTTCCAAAGAAGCACAAGGCCGCCGGCTCCGCACCCTGCGGGCCGATCCCGCCACGGCGTGGCGCGTGACCGACGAGGATTGGCAGCACCATCGCATCTATGACCGGCTCGATCAGACCGCTCAACTCATCCGGGCCAGCACCGATCGCCCGGGCGCGCACTGGACGATCATCGACGTGGAGGACGAACGTGCCCGTGATCTCAAGGTGGGCCAGCTCCTACTCACGCAGTTTCGGTCACAGCAGAAAAAAATCGCCCGCCTAAATCCGGCGAAGGCGTCGTCGGTGGCGAAGCCGTTGCGGCCTTCGGGCTTGAAGCGGTTGTTGGCGCTGCCGCTGGATCAGGATTTGTCGGAGAAGGATTACGATGCGTTGCGCGAGAAATGGCTTGGCCGCTTGAATCAGTCTGTGCGCGCCGCCCTTACCGCGAAGCGCTCCCTCGTCTTTGCTTTCGAGGGCTGGGATGCGGCAGGGAAGGGCGGGGCCATCCGCCGGCTCACGAGTGCGCTCGATCCGCGGGACTACAGTGTGATCCCCGTGGCAAAGCCCACCGACGAGGAGAAGCACGCGCATTATCTCTGGCGTTTCTGGCGCGACATCCCGCGCGACGGCCGCATGGCGGTGTTTGATCGCTCCTGGTATGGCCGCGTGCTGGTGGAACGTGTGGAAGGGTTTTGTCGTGTGGACGAATGGAAACGCGCCTTCGGCGAGATCAATGCGTTCGAAAAGGAGATGACCGATCACGGCACGATTGTCCTGAAATACTGGTTGCACGTATCGCACGAGGAGCAGCTGCGTCGTTTCCGCGAACGCGAGTCCACGCCGCACAAGCAGCACAAGATGACGCCCGAAGACTGGCGCAACCGCCGCCAGCGCGGCGCCTACGAAATCGCCGTCGGCGACATGCTCGCACTCACGGATAAAGCGAACGCGCCGTGGCACCTCGTGCCCGCCGACAACAAACGTTTTGCTCGGTTGGAAGTCCTCCGTTCCGCCAGCCGCCAGATCGAGGCCGCGTTGGAGCTCTGAGTTGGGGGGCGCTCTTGGCTGTAGCCACAGGCCTCCGTGCCTGTGGGATTGGGTGGAACGCGGCCTCCGGACGCGTTTTCTCGTGCGAGCGAACCAACTCGTCCAGCTTGTCCGTCGAAGCCTTGGCGAAGTCGGAAGAGCCGGGTTCCAGCTTTCAGTGCCCAAATTATACACTAATCTGAATATTTCATACCTCAAATCTCCCGATCCTTTTCACAGAGGGCACAGAGGCTGACACAGAGGGAGAAGGAGTGTACAAAGTATGGGAGGTTCTCGCGCCGATAAGCTAGCGCGAACGTCGAATCCGAAAGTCGAATCTGTGTTTTTCGCTCTGTGACCTCTGTGCTCCTCTTTCGGTCTCTGTGTCTCAAAAATTTTCTTGATTTGAGGGTGAAATTTCCGGGCTGAGACTTATGCCTCAATCGCATGGATATTTTGGCTAAGAACACGCAGTTCGGTTCGTATAAGAATTAGAAACACGGCACAGTTTGATTTACGGCTCGTCCCACTTACTATTTCTACTCGCTACCCGCTACTCGCTGCTCACTACTTCTCGTCCGTCCCCCATGAACATCTCCCTTCCACCCGCCGGAATTCTGATCGGTATCGGTTGCGATATCATCGATGTCGAGCGCATCCAGTCCGCGTTGCGGCGGCACGGGGATCATTTCATTAAACGGGTTTTCACGGAAGAGGAGCAGGCCTATTGCGGTGCGCTTAAATATCCGCACAAACACTACGCGGCGCGCTGGGCCGCAAAGGAAGCCGTGTCGAAGGCGTTTTCCACCGGCATCGGTCCAGAGCTCGGATGGACTTCCATTTCGGTTTATCATGGCGAACGCCATCAACCACTGATCCGCCTCGACGCCAAAGCGCAGGTGTTGCTCGAACAGGTAGGCGCCACGCATGTTCATCTCACGCTTTCGCACAGCGACAACCAGGCGATGGCCGTCGCCGCCTTAGTGAAGCATATCCAGTCGTGAGTAATGTCTGGAAATCTTTGTTCGATGTAGGGCCGGCGCTTGTCGCCGTGCCGCTCGGTTGGCATGCGCGTGGCGTGTCGCAAGGGGAAGCCCTGCTGTTCTGAAAGGCAATTATGGGCTCTTTTTTATCAGGCAAGTTATCCGCCGCCAAGACCGGCTGGTTGCTGGCCCTGCTCTTTTTCGGCTGGCTCGCTTTTCTGATGATGCCCGGCCCCACGCCCAAACCGAAGCCGGTGCCTACTTACATTCCGCCGCCATCGTCGCGGTTGGTGGCATTGGGTTTGCCGGATAACCCCGATCTCGAACACCTGCCGGATTTCTTTGCTTTGTTTGCCGACAAGGCGGAATGGAAAGACGACAAGACGATCTTCGCGTACTGGAATCCCGGATCGAATAGTTATTCGTACTTTTTCGAGGCGACGCGGGTTGATGGGGCTATTCGTTTTAAGACGATTTCTGAACCGGATCCGAATAAGTATTGGACTGATGAGCGAACTTTGGATGGAAGTTTATTTCGTTTCTATTGGTCATTTGATGTTGTGGTGCCGAAAATAGGATCACTGACCAGCGTGGATTCATCTGGAACCGCACCGCTCAAATTGCCGATTAACAGTGATTACGTGCGGATCGTAATTCCACCGCCAGAATTTAAACTCCCGGCGTTAGATTTGGAGCAAAAGAAGTAATTCCGTGTAGAGATTTTTCGCCATGACACAGACTCCTTCCCATCCCGTGCTCTCCTGCTCTGAGGCTAAGACCTGGGAATCCAGTATGCTTAAGGATGAAACGTCAGAGTGGGCTGCGATGCAGCAAGCGGGAACAGCCATTGCTCACGCCGCGCTGAACGACTTCAAGGAAATCGGCGATCTGCCGGACCACGCTCGTTTGCTCGTGCTTGTCGGCAAAGGTCACAACGGCGGCGATGCGTTGCTGGCGGCGAAGATGATCTTGGAGCAATACCCGCATGCCACCGCCGAGGTGGTGTTCTGTTTTGGCGAGGCGGCGTTGCGCCCGCTGGCAAAGCGTTCGCTCGCTGCCTTGCGTGGCACGGGTCTCCCGACCCGTGTTCGTACGATTCACATGGGACCGGAGTCCCATGCCACCGCTTACGACCTCTCCCTCGACGGTATTTTTGGCTTCCAGTTCCGTCCCCCGCTCGACCCTGCGAACGCCGAGCTGATTGCTCGCGTGAACTCGCACCCGCACATCAAGCTTCGCGCCGCCGTCGATCTGCCGAGTGGGCTGGGGGAGACCAACGCCGACACCATCTTTCGCGCCGACTTCACCTACGCCACCGGTATCGTGAAGTCCCCCGTGATCGAGGCTGCGAATGCCGCTCACGTCGGCCGCCTCCGTTATTTGGATTTGGGGTTCTTTGAGGTAGGGCGGGTTATCCCTAACCCGCCGTCTTTGCCTGTGTCTGTTGTTGTAGGTGGCGCGCTTGCCGCGCCACGTTGCGCGACAAGCACGCCACCTACCTGTAATTTCGGAAACGTGGTCGATCGCATTCTCCTCCCTGCCATCCTCCAACCCCTCGCCCAACTGCGCCCGGCGCAAACCGACAAACGCACCTACGGCCATCTCTTCGTGCTTGGCGGCTCCCGCAACTATCCCGGCGCCGTGTTGATGACGGTGCAGGCCGCACTGCGCAGCGGAGTGGGGCTGCTCACCGCTTTCGTTCCCGAATCACTCGTCCCCGAATACGCCGTACGCTTTCCTGAAGCGATGTGGGTAGGCCTGCCGCAAACGGCTCAGGGTGGCCTTGCTCAATTAGGACTGAATCTAGTTCTAGAGAAATTATCTCGAGCGAGCGCACTGGTCATCGGACCTGGGCTGGGGACCGAAACGGAAACGTTGGCCTTGGTTCAAGCCGTGGTCGCCACCGCCAAGGTGCCGTTTCTGCTCGATGCTGATGCCCTCCGCCCCGAGGTGGTGGCGTCGGCGCGCGGCAAATCGTTCATTGGGACGCCGCACGCCGGGGAGTTTAAACGGATTGCCGGGGAGCTTTCGCTCCGGGATTTTTGCCAGCAGCGTGGCGCAGTAGTCGTGCAAAAAGGTCCGCTCACTCGAGTCACCGATGGCGGGGCGGTCTATCACAGTCTTTTTGGTGGGCCGGTATTGGCCCGTGGGGGCAGCGGCGATTTGCTCGCCGGATTGATCGGCGGCCTGTTGGCGCAAAACCCCGATGATTTGTTGCTCGCCGCCGCGCGTGGAGTGGTGTGGCATGGGCTCGCTGCAGATTTGCTCGCCCGCGATCGGGGCCAAGTGGCCGTGCAAACGACTCAGCTTCTCGACTACCTCACCCCCGCCTTGCGCGAAGCGCTGTAGGAACGGCTTTATGCCGCGATTGCTGCGTCCGCGTCGCACATCCCATGATGCCTCCTGAGTTCATTTCTCTTTGTCGGAGCCTGTTTACAGGCGACTCAAGGTGTGGACAGTTGGCGGGCATACGTGTCGCCTGTAAACAGGCTTCTACAGGCGAACCTTCTGCCCATGAATCCCGCAACTGAACTCACCGAGCGTCAGGCGTTCATGATCATGAATGATCTGCCCAACATCGGCCCGATCACGCTCAATCGTTTGCTCGAGGAATTCGGCGGCGATCCGCGCGAAATTCTCTCCTCCAACAAACGCCGGCTCGAATCCGTGCGCGGCGTTGGGCCGGAAACGAGCGCGGCTTTGCTCGCTTGGCGCACGCATTTCGATCTCGCTCGCGAAGAGGATCGGATTGCGAAAGCAGGCGCGTCCTTCATCACCCCGCGCGACGAAGGTTACCCGCGCATGCTAAAGGAAATTAACGATCCGCCCATCGGGCTTTATCGAAAGGGCGGCTACTTGTTCGGTCAGCCGTGTATCGCCGTAGTCGGTAGTCGGCGCATGACGCTCTATGGCCAGTCGGTCGCGAAAAAACTCGGCGCGGATCTCGCGCGGCTTGGATTCTGCGTCGTGAGCGGGCTGGCGCGCGGCATCGATACGGCGGCGCACGAAGGCGCGTTGTCCGTGGGCGGCAAGACGGCAGCGGTGCTGGGCTGCGGCATTGATATCGTTTACCCGCCGGAGAATCTTGATCTCTACCGGCGCATTGCCGAGACCGGCGCGGTGCTGTCGGAATTTCCCTTCGGTCGCAAAGCCGACAAGCAAACTTTTCCGATGCGCAATCGCGTCGTCTCCGGCATGAGCGAAGCCGTGGTCGTGGTGGAGAGCGATGTCAGCGGCGGCGCGATGATCACTGCACGTTTCGCCGGCGAGCAGGGCCGGCTGCTCTACGCGGTACCCGGCCGGATCGACCAGTCGAGCAGTGCCGGGTGTCATCAACTCATCCGCGATGGCGCCACGTTGCTCACGAGCGTCGACGATATTCTCAATGAGCTGAACTACCTCGATGGCCTCCGCCCTGCGCCGATCCCGCCGAAAGACGGCGTGGAAGGTTTGGATTTTAGTGAAGATACACGCGGCACACTGCACGGGGCCGAGCAACAAATCGCCGAGTGTTTTCGCGGTGGTAGTATCATGAGCATCGATGCGATCGCTGCAGCGACCAGTCTACCGTCGCCCGAAGTCTCCGCGACGCTCATGTTGCTCGAATTAAAGAAAGTGGTCGTGAAGCGCGCCGACGGAACGTTCGAAGCGCGGCCGCGGAGTTAGAGGGGTTTCAAGGGTGGGGCGCGACGGCTGGGCGCGGTGTAACATCATTCGCGGCGGTCCCAGCGGTCCCGCCCTCCCTTAAGATAGATACTGCTCTGTTCTCAGCCCGGCGGCCAGGCGAAGGGACGTTGGCCGAGGAGATGGACGTGCAGGTGCGGGACGCTTTCGCCACCGTCGCGGCCGTTGTTGATCACGAGGCGGTAGCCGGATTCGGCGATGCCGAGTTTTTTCGCGAGGGCCGCGGCGGTGAGGAGGAGGTGGCCGAGCGTGGCTTGATCAGCGGGCGTGGCTTCGCCTACTCGGGGAATCAGTTTCTTCGGGATGACGAGCACGTGCACCGGCGACTGTGGATTGATATCATGGATGGCGATGCAGAGGTCGTCTTCGTGCGCGAGCTTGGCGGGTATCTCGCGGTCGATGATTTTCTGGAAGAGAGTTTTCATGGGGAAGTAGTGGGTAGACCCAAAGGGCTGAATGACTGAAGGGCTGACTTGGGTGGATTTAATCTGGGTGGTGGTGGGCTGTTCACTATGCTCGCTACTCACTACCCACTACTCGCTACTACAAAAACAGCAGGTTCACGTTCGCGGTGCGGCGGGTGCGGGCGGCGGTGAGTTCGCGGAGGAGGGTGAGGGTGTCGTCGTAAGCGAGACGGCGTTTCTCGGTCCAACGCCGGTCCGGCGGACAATGCGCGAGGCGCAGATTGGTTACGAGGATGGTGGACTCGGGGAAGGTCGCGAGTTGCTTGAGGCCTTGCATTAGGCCGGCGCGAGCGAAGAGCGGCGAGGCTCCGGTGTCATCGGCGGCGGCGTCGAAATGATAAAAGCCGTGCTTCGGTTGCGCGGAGCAGAGTCGTTCGAATAATTTGGCGGCGGCGGCGACGAAGGCGGGGTCGTGGGGCTCGACGGCTTGCCCATCGGCCGGCGTGTTGCCCAAGGCTTCATCGAGATCGGTGGTGATGGCGGCGTCGATTTGCTCGGCGAGGTAGAGATCGCTGCCGGTGAGTGGCGCGAAGAGGGAATTTAAAAAATGCAGGCGGCGCAGTTTGGGCGAGCGCGTCATGGGTGATCAGTTTGAAACGTGAAGGAGGCGTTTCGCGCGGATGAGTGTAGGAGCGGCTTTATGCCGCGATTCGGTGATTTATCGCGGCATAAAGCCGCTCTTACAGTAAGAGGGAAAAGAGTCACTTCTTGGTCTTGGAGAGGCTGGTGATTTCGTCGACGAATTCGGAGACGTCGCGGAATTCTTTATACACGCTGGCGAAGCGGACGTAGGCGACCTGATCCATCTTGCGGAGGCGTTGCATGACGTGTTCACCGATGGCGCTCGTTGGCACTTGGCTTTCGTAGCGGGCTTCGACGGCGTCGATCACATCCTCGACGAGCATGGAAATCTGCTCGGTGTCGATGGGGCGCTTATGGCAGGCGGCGCGGACGGCGTTGATGAGCTTTTCGCGGATGAAGGGTTCCTGGCGACCGTCGCGTTTGACGATGACAATGGTGTCGCGGACAAACTCCTCGTTGGTGGTGAAGCGGTGGCTGCACTCGAGGCATTCGCGGCGGCGGCGGATGGAATTTCCGTCGCGGGCGATGCGGGAATCGATCACCTTGTCTTCAATGGAAGTGCACTTGGGGCAGCGCATGGGGGGGCGGAAGAAGTAGCGGGTAGTGAGTAGCGGGAGGAAGAAGGAGCGAGTGGGGCGGAAGGGAGATGGCGTCTTGGGTCTTGGGTTTCGATGCTCACTACTCGCTACTCGATGCTCGCTACTATATCGGCCTAGGTCAGGGCGAGGAAGTTTTTGAAAAACTGCATGCCGTCCTGCGTCGCGATAGATTCGGGATGGAACTGCACGCCCCAGATCGGAAATTCCTTGTGGCGGAGGCCCATGATTTCGCCCTCGACGGTGTCGGCGGTGATTTCGAGGCAGTCGGGCAATGAGGAACGTTCGACGAGCAGAGAGTGGTAGCGGGTGGCTTGGAAGGGATCGGGCAGGCCCTTGAAAACGTCGGTGCCGCGGTGTTTGACCGGGGAAATCTTCCCGTGCATGAGGCGGCCGGCGCGGACGACTTTGCCGCCGTAGTATTGGCCCATAGCTTGATGGCCGAGGCAGACGCCGAAAATGGGTTTTTTGCCGCCGAAGGTCTTGAAAATATCGAGGCTGATGCCGGCTTCGGTGGGGGTGCAGGGCCCGGGGGAAATGACGATGCGGTCCGGATTCAGGCGTTCGGCGGCGGCGGGGGTGAGCTCGTCGTTGCGAAAGACGCGCATTTCCACGCCGAGCTGGCCCAAATATTGGACAATATTGTAGGTGAAGGAGTCGTAGTTATCGATGACCAGAAGCACGCTTTGTGGATACTCGGTATTTGACAGGGGGGTCAAGCCCGCGGGTAGGGTAGTGTTGTCAGCGCGAGACTGACGGGGTCGGGCGTGGCCGCCGAGGCTTATGCCCTCGACGCGATCCAGCTTCTGGATTGCTTCGTCGCTGCCGCTCCTCGCAATGACAAAATCTCCATGCCCGATCACTTTCAGCTCTTAAACACCGATACAGCCACGGCGGCTCGCCGCGGGCGGCTGCAGACGTTGCACGGGGTGGTGGAGACGCCGATCTTCATGCCGGTCGGCACCCAGGGGACGGTCAAGGCCATGACACCCGCGCAAATTAGTGAAGTGGGCGCGCAGATTATTCTTGGTAATACTTACCATTTGAACCTGCGACCCGGTTCGGAGTTGGTCCGGGAATTGGGTGGGTTGCATAAGTTCATGGGCTGGGACGGCCCGATTTTGACGGATAGCGGCGGGTTTCAGGTTTTTAGTTTGGCGAAGCTGCGCGACATTCAGGAGGACGGTATCGCGTTTCAGTCGCACATCGACGGGGCGAAACTGTTTCTCGGCCCACGCGAAGTGATGACGATTCAGGCCAATCTCGGTTCGGATATTGCGATGGTGATCGACGAATGTCCGCCATGGCCGTGTACGCGCGAGGAATGTCGGAAGGCGGTCGATCGCAGCTACCGTTGGGCGAAGCAGTGCAAGGAAATCGCGACAGATAACGGATTTTTGCCGAGCGGGCATCATGTGTTTGCCATCGTGCAAGGCTCGACCTTCGACGATCTGCGGCGCGAGGCGGCCGAGTCGTTGGCGGCGTTGGATTTTCCGGGTTATGCTGTGGGCGGAGTCAGCGTCGGCGAGCCCGAACCGGAGATGCTCAAGCAAGTGGGCGCCGCCACGCCCTTTTTGCCGGCCAACAAGCCGCGCTACACGATGGGGCTCGGCACGCCGCCGCAGATTTTGAAGATGATCGCACTCGGCGTGGACATGTTTGACTGCGTGCATCCGACCCGCGTGGCGCGGAATGGCGCGGCCTTCACGCCCGATGGGTTGATCAATCTACGCAACGAACGCTATCGCTCCGACCCCAAGCCGCTAGTCGAGGGATTGAACAATTACACCGCACGTTTCTCCCGCGCCTACCTGCGCCATCTCGTGACGGCGAACGAAATTCTGGCGAGCACGCTCGTGACGATTCACAATGTGCACTTCTACCTCGACCTGATGGCTCAGGCTCGCGCGCATATCGAAGCGGGCGACTACGGCTCGTGGCACCGGGCATGGATCGAGCGGTATGAGGCGGGGGAGCGGGCTGTAGCAGGAGTCTGATGGTGGCATTTGCAGACTCGCCAAGCCGCCCCACCTCACTTTCACTTTCGTCCTCACTCTTTCTTCTTCCTTTCTCCATGCGCATACTCATCACCGGCGGTGCCGGATTTCTTGGCAGTCATCTTTGTGACCGTTTGCTGGCCGATGGCCACGAAGTTATTTGCATCGACAATCTTTTCACGGGCTCGAAAGCGAACATCGCCCATCTGCTCAATAATACCCATTTTGAATTCGTGCGACATGACGTGATCGATCCGTTTAAGTACGAGGTCGATCAGATCTACAATCTCGCCTGCCCAGCCTCGCCGCCGCATTATCAATACAACCCGATCAAGACCACGAAGACGTCGGTCATGGGCGCGATCAACTGTCTTGGTCTGGCGAAGCGCCTGAAAGCACGGGTGTTTCAGGCGAGTACGTCCGAAGTCTATGGTGACCCGGCGGTCCATCCGCAGCCCGAGAGTTACTGGGGCAACGTGAATCCCATTGGCAAGCGCTCGTGCTACGATGAGGGCAAGCGCTGCGCCGAGACGCTTTTCTTTGATTATTATCGCGAGAACAAAGTCGATATCCGCGTGGTGCGCATCTTCAACACCTACGGTCCGCGCATGCATCCGAACGACGGCCGGGTGGTTTCCAATTTTATCGTGCAGGCGCTGAAAGGGGAAAGCATCACGATCTTTGGTGATGGCCAGCAGACGCGTTCCTTTTGTTACGTGGACGACCTGATCGAGGGATTCGTGCGGCTGATGGCGCAGACGGAAACAGTCGGGCCGGTGAACATCGGCAATCCCGGTGAGTTCACGATGCTCGAGCTTGCCGAGAACGTGCTTAGGCTCACCAAGAGTAAGTCGAAGATCGTGCACAAGCCGCTTCCTTCCGATGATCCGCGTCAACGCAAACCGGACATCACGCTCGCGCAGAAATATCTAAAATGGGAGCCGAAGGTGCCGCTCAACGAGGGACTGAAGAAGACGATCGCCTACTTCAAGACGAAGGTGTGATTTTTCAGAAGGTGGAGCGACTTGCCCTCAAGGCGCTGGCCTGGGTTGCGCAGGCTCGAAAAACGCGTTGAGGGCAACGCGTTCCACCTAGGGATGACGCTTGGCGGGTGGAGCGCCTTGCCCTCAAGGCGCTTGTTTTGTTCGAGACGTTGTGACATCAGCCAGTAATGGATTATCCGCAGCGCTTGCACCATGAAACGCCCGGATGGGTGAAAGAGGGTGCGTTGTTTCATGTGCGGTTGCGGGTGGCGCCCGATCAGAATCGAGCACTTACGGAGACCGAGTTGTCGGCCAGCCTTTTAAAAGCAGCGGCAGCGTATCCCTTCAATGGTCACTGGTGGTGCGAATTGTTTCTGGTCATGCCCGATCACGTGCACGCTCTCTTGGTGTTTCCCCCCGAGACCGGCATGTCACTTGTGATTCGAAATTGGAAGCGTGGTGCGGCGCGCCTTCAGAGCGTATGTTGGCAGAATAATTTCTTTGATCATCGGATACGAAATGAGACTGAAGGGCGTGAAAAATGGGCGTATATTCGGCGCAATCCAGTGGTGAAGGGTCTGTGTGTGAAGGAAGAGGACTGGCCCCACCAGTGGGGCGCAGCATTGCAGCCGTAGCGAAAAAAACGCGTTGAGGGCAACGCGTTCCACCTGCGGAAAGTAGCGTCTGACGAGAGAGGCCTCAGCTCCCGCTGGCCATCCACTGGCCTTGCCCTTGTGACTGCGATTGTCCGGTGAATTTTTCGGCTACTTTCGTGACCAAAACGTCGACTGTCATCTTCCTTCGATCGGTGCCGCGGTAGGTGCCTTTGAGCGGAGAAACGTCGGCGTAGTCGCGACCAGACGCGACTTTGACGTGATGGCCTGCGACCGATTGCGCGTTGGTGGGATCGAGTCCGCACCAGCCGTGGCCGGGCACGTGTACTTCGACCCACGCGTGGCTGGCTTGCGCGCCTATGAGCTGATCGGCCGGACCGTTGTACAGATAGCCGCTGATATAGCGGGCGGGAATTTTAAGCGCGCGGCAATAGCCGAGCATGACATGCGCGAAATCCTGGCAGACACCGTGTTTCGCCTTAAGGACTTCGCGCATGTGCGTGTGCACATGAGTCGAGGCGGGCTGGTAATGAAATTCGCGATGGATGGTGTGCATGATGGCTTGCGCGACTTGCCAGACATCAGATTGGCCGCCGGCCGCCCCCAAGGCCAGACGCTCGGTTTCAGGCGTGATCTCCACATAAGTACTGGCCGGGATAAATTCATAACAGCCATCCAGCATCATGCTTTTGCTGAGATCGGTCATCGGGGCTGTCGCGGCCGTGGACAGGAGTGCGGGGGTGTCCGTGGTGGTCACCGTGGACAGAGCGGAAACAACCAGTTCGAGATGGGGCGGATTGATCTCGAACAGATGGACGGTGTTGGAGTGGAAATCCAGGTAGTGGGAAATCTTGGGGTTCGGCGTGATCTGCAGTTTGAAGTCGTGCAGGGTCTGTCGGGAGTCGCCCGCCGGCTGGAGCCTCGCCTCATTGAAACTCTCCCGCACCGCGCTAGCGTACTCGTAGCGCGTGCGGTGGGATATATTTAATTTCATGGGGCGGAGGGAGCGGACGAACAGGCGCACTGTTGTTGCTGTTCCTCCTGTTGCCGCAGCTCGTAATCTTCGAGCGTGTGGAAAGGTTGGAAAATGTACGCTTGGAAAAGGGCGCCGCCGACGGAATTCAGCTTGGTCTGCAGCTGATCAATGTAGCCGTGGAAACCGTGGTCAAAGACATCGGAGACGGAGCTGAAACTTAATTCGGCGAGCAGGCGGCCCGCGTGTTTTTCGGCGTCGTTGCCGAAGCTGTTGCCGGCCACACCGGAGATGCGGCGCAGGGCGGCGTCGGTGGCGGCGACGCAGAAACGGACGGAGCGGGGGAAGTCTTCTGAGAGGAGAAGGAAATCGGCCACGAGCGCCGGTTGGACCTCCGCGCCATGGCGGGCTTTATAGGCATCCCACGCACTGCAGGAGCGGAGCACCGCAGACCAGCCGAGGACATCCTCTTGGCTGGCGGCAGCGGGGGCGCCGCGCTCGGGGACGGAGGCGTGACGGACGTCGAGGATGCGCGACGTTTTGTCGGCGCGTTCCAGAAAGCAGCCGGCTTGCATGAAATTCCAGCCTTCGTTGCGCACGACCGTGGAGTTGGCGAGGCCTTGGAGCAGCAGGGAGCTGTTCTTAACTTCCTGGAAAAATTCGTGAGGACTGGAGCGCCAGATGGTGCGTGCGCGGGATGAGTGCACATGCAGATAAAGCCGGTTTAGCTCCTCCCAGAATTCGCTGGTGAGCTGATCGCGCACCATGCGGGCATTTTCCCGTGCCTGGGCGATGGAGGAAACGATGGAGTTGGGATTCTCCGATTGGAGGACGAGAAACTCTGTCACGTTGTCGCCGGTGGCGCGTTCATGGAGCGATTTGAACATCTCCTCGTCGCCGGTGCTTTCGAGAATGGGCATCCAGTGGGCGGCAAGCGCTTCATCGTCGATGCGGCGATAATCAAGGAGGAGCTGGAGATTCACATCGACGAGTCGCGCGGTGTTATCGGCGCGCTCGATGTAGCGACTCATCCAGTAGAGGGAATTGGCGACGCGACTCAGCATGAAAGGGGGAGATTATTTTCGGTGGGACAGAGAGCACGAAGTTGATTTCGTCCCGTTAACCGGAGGAGCGGCTTTACGCCGCGACCACACATTTTGTCGCGGCATAAAGCCGCTCCTACCGTGAGTGGTGATGATGGACGCATGGGTGGCAGGAAATTATTCGTTGCCGTAGAGCACCCAGGTTTCCTTGCTGCCGCCGCCTTGGGAGGAGTTGACGACCATGGAGCCTTTGCGGAGCGCTACGCGGGTGAGTCCGCCGGGAATCACCACGGGTTTTTCGCCATAGAGAATAAAGGGCCGCAGATCGATGTGGCGCCCGGCAAAGCCCTCGCCATCGAAATGCGTCGGGTGGCGTGAGAGTGAGATCATCGGCTGGCCGACGTAATTCCGCGGATCGGCCAAAATGCGTTTGCGGAAATCGTCACGCTCGGCCTGCGTCGCGTGCGGGCCCATGAGCATGCCGTAACCGCCGGCTTCGTTCGCGGCTTTCACCACGAGTTTGTCGAGATTCTCAATCATATACTGTTTGTCCGATTCCTCGCTGGCCAAATAGGTCTCCACGTTCGGGATCAGCGGCTCTTGGCCGAGGTAGTACTTGATGATGCGCGGGACGAAATAATACATGACCTTGTCGTCCGCCACGCCGGTGCCGATGGAGTTGGCGAGCGAGACGGTGCCGGCGCGATAGGCGTTGACCAAGCCGGGGACACCGAGCGCGGAGTCGCGCCGAAAGACAGTCGGGTCGAGAAAATCATCGTCGATGCGGCGGTAAACGACGTGGACCGGACGGAGTCCTTTGGTCGTGCGCATGTAGAGATGCTGATCGCGGACGACGAGATCTCGGCCTTCGACGATATCGATACCCATCTGGCGGGCGAGGTACGTGTGCTCGAAATAGGCGGAGTTGGCCGAGCCGGGAGTGAGCAGCACGACGGTGGGATCAGCCACGCCCGCAGGCGCCACATGACGCAGCATCTTCAGCAATTCGTCAGGATAATGGTCCACCGGCCGCACGCCGTAGGATTCGTAGATTTCCGGGAACGTGCGTTTGAGGGCGCGGCGGTTTTCCAGGACGTAGCTGACGCCGGAAGGGCAACGCGCGTTATCTTCGAGCACCATGTACTGGCCTTTGTCGTCGCGGATGATGTCGGTGCCGCAGATATGAATATAAATATCCTTCGGCACTTTGAAGTTCACGAACTCGCGCCGAAAATGTTTCGCGGACAAAACATAGTGCGGCGGAATGGTGCCGTCGCGCAGGATGTGTTGTTCGTGGTAGATATCGTGCAGGAAAAGATTGAGCGCGGTGATGCGTTGAATGAGGCCGGCTTCGAGTTTCTCCCACTCCTGGGCGGGGATGATGCGCGGCACGAGATCGAAGGGGAACACGCGTTCGGCGCCTTGGGCATCGCCGTACACATTGAAGGTGATACCTTGGCGCAGGAAGGCCAGGTCTACGGACCGGCGCTTGGCATCGAAGGCCTCTTTGCCGACGCCGGCGAAGCGTTCCGCGTAGCGTTGGTAGTGGGGCCGCATGCGCTGATCAGGCCCCATCATTTCATCAAAAAATCCATCCGTCTTGTAGCCGGCGAACGGGTCTGGAGTGTCGGCCAAACCCGGGGGGAGAGGAGAGTTGTGGGTTACCATACCTGATATTTAGCAGGCCCCGTGCTAGCTCTTGATCTATTTTGTCAAAATCAGGTGTTCTAAACGGTGGAACCCGGCCTCTGGACGGGTTTTTATGGAGCATCGAACCAACCCGTCCAGAGGCCGGGTTCCACCCAATGCAATTGCCTCGCAGGCAACGGGCCTACTCCTCCGGCTCCACCGTCACTCCGATTTGCAGCGTGTGACCGCCGCCACCACTGAAGACGCCGCGGGTCGGGCTGACATCGGAATAATCCCGCCCGCGCGCTACCACGATGTGACCGGAGCCGGCGAAGCAGGAGTTGGTCGGATCATAATCCACCCAGCCCACTTCGGGGACAAAGATCGAAACCCACGCGTGCATCGCGTCCGCCCCGATCAAGCGGGGCTGGCCGGCCGGGGGATTCGTCAGCAAGTAACCGCTGACATACGCGGCGGGCAATCCTTGTTGGCGCAGACAACTGAGCAAGAGATGCGTGAAATCCTGACAGACGCCGCGTCTCGTTTGGAGCACCTCGCTGAGTGGCGTGCTCACATCGGTGGCGGTCGCATCGAAGGTGAAGGTTTCGCTGAATTTGCGGCCGAGCTGTTCGATCCATTCCAGCAAGGGTGTGTGGTCGGCGTCGAGGCCGTCAGCCAGCGTGGCCGCTTCCGGCAGCAACGGGACGCGGGCGGTGGCGTGCAAATATTGCTCCAGCTCGAACTGGCCCCGGTCGCGGATCGCATGCGCCACTTGTTCGCGGGCGGAAGCCAGAGGCAGCGTGATGCCCGGCAGGGGGCGAACATCCGCCGTGCGTTTGACGGTGCTGTGGCTGGTGATGGTCATTTCCTGGTGCGACTCGCGGATGGAGAAAAAATGCCGGGTGTTGCCAAAATAATCCGTGCGAGACGTGAGATCGGGTGCCGGTGGATAAATATCCAACTGAAAATCGAGGCATTCCTGGGTGGCTTCATTGCGCGGTTGGAGCTGCAACATCTGCCAAGCCGCGGTTGACGGCCCGCCGTGTTGGTAAACCGTATGATGAGTGATCTGAATCGTGGGCATCGTTGTGTTGTCGGATTACCGGATGCTGGCGTGGGAAAAATAAATCTGCGTGAGCCGGCTGTTCATTTCGATGAAGCCATTCTGGATCACGCCAAAGACATTCAGGGCAACGTTGGGGTTGGTGGCCAGTTCACCGAGATTCGCCAGGCGCACATCGCTGAGGATGCGAAAAGCCAGGGTGCGCAATTCTCCGACCGCGAGGGGCGAGAGCGCCTCGGGCAGGGTGCTGAGGTGTTCGTTGATGGCTTCCACCTGATAGCGCAGTCCGCGCGGGTTTTCCGGCGAGAGAAAAAGCCAATCGAGGGCGGCCGTGGCGTCGAGCGCTCCGTGAAACACCGAATGGTAGGTGAACAAACTGTCGGCGAGATGCAGCAGGGTTTGCAGGCGAAATTCCGTGGGCGCGGAACCGTCGGCCGGGTGCAACAAATCACGCAGGAGCGCGAGGAGCTGGATGCCGCGCTCGAGCCGGCGGCCGAGATCGAGAAAGCGCCAGGCGGGGTCGCGTGGCATGGCTTCGGTGGTGACGCCTTCGAAAATGGTGAGCTGCTGTTTCAGGCCGATACAGGCGGCGGTATCAAACACGGCGTGCTTGCGCCGGAGCTGACGGAGCATCGGCTGGGATTCGGGCGGAAGCTGAACTTTGATGCGCTCCAGCAAACCGGCGAACAAATCGAGATTGGCCGCCAGACTGCAAACTGAGGTGCGATCAGCCGCCGCGCGACGCACGAGCGACGCGCGTTGTTCCAGCGTCGCGTCGTCCGGGGCGGTTACGCCTTGGGCCCGCAGGACCAAGCCCAAGGTGTCATCGGCAACGCCCGGATCGAGGAGCGCGATATCATCGCGCAGGAGCGGATCGATTTTTTCCAGCTGGCGGACCAATTGGCTGCAGCGTTCCAGATAACGGCCGAGCCAGAAAAAATTATCGGCCATGCGGCTCGGCGTCGCCGCGGAATGACGCAGCGCTTCGGTGGTGCGGGCGGGCGTCAGATGGATGAGGCCTTGCTCAGTCGGGGCCTCTTGCAACACCCAGGTATCTTTGCTGATGCTGCCTTGCTGGAGCGAGACGATCATGTCCTCACCCTTCGGATTACAGCGGGTGAGCCCGCCGGGCATCACACTGTAATCACCGTCATGCCACGTGAGAAAAACGCGTGTGATGAAAGGCATCGGACGAAGCTGGCCTTCGTGCCAGCCCGGGGTGGTGCCGTGCAAGACTCGTTCCTGTCCGCACCACGCCCAGGGGCGGGCGCGGATTTCGTCGGCGAGGGCTGCGCAGGCCGCTTTGCCGAGGCGGGCGCCGTAGCGTGGCGGCAGCGAAGCACGGCCGCGGAAAGTCGGTTTCACCACGAGAGTGGAGAGATTTTTGAGAATGTATTCCAGCGGCCCGCTCTGGCCGCCCCACCACGTCGCGGCACTCGGCAGCTGCAGTTCTTCACCCAGGATGCGCCGACAGAGCGGTTGCAAAAACGCGAGCAACGCGGGCGTCTCGAGTGCGCGGGCACCGAGCTGGTTGGCGAGAGCGACCTGGCCGCCATGCGCCGCCTGCACGAGTCCGGGCACGCCGAGCAAGGAGCTGGCTTCGAGTTCGAGCGGATCGCAATAATCCGAATCCACGCGGCGCATGAGCACATCCATGCGTTTCAATCCGCCGACCGTACGGAGAAATACCTGCCGGTCACGTGTGATGAGATCTTCGCCTTCGACCAGCGTGTAACCGAGGTAGCGGGCGAGATACGCCTGTTCGAAATAGGTTTCGTTGGCCGGCCCGGGGGAGAGCAGCGCAATCTCGGAAGATTCGAGATGGGGCGAAAGGGCTTCGAGTGACGCGCGGTAGTCGTGGAAAAATTGATGGAGCCGCTGCACGGGCGCGCGTTGGAAAATATTCGGCAACGCCTGCCGGGCGATGATGCGGTTTTGCAGCGAGTAGCCGAGGCCGGAGGGCGCATCAAGGCGGTCTTCGATCACCCACCATTTGCCATCAGGCGAACGCGCGAGATCGACCGCGTACGTGTGGAGAAACGGTCCCTCGCGGCTTCCCAGGCCGGAGCAGGCACGGAGAAAGTGCGGGTTGGCCATCGCCAGCTGGGCGGGCAACAAGCCTTCGCGCAACAGTTGCTGCGGGCCGTACAGGTCGCGCAGGAGTTCGTTGAGCAGGTGCGCGCGCTGGCGGAGTCCGCTGGTGAGCTGCGTCCATTCGCCTGCACCGATCAGCAACGGCACGGCATCAAGCGGCCACGGCTGCGCACCGGATTGCTGGCCGAGGTAGACGTTCATGCTGACGTCTTGCTCGAGAATGGCGCGGTGACACGCCTCGGTGGCCGATTGTAGTTTGGCTCCGGGGGAGGTGCCGAGCAGATCGAAAAATTCCGTCCACGGTCCGCGCAAGTTGCCGGCCGGATCCGCGCACTCATCAAAACGACTCTTCATCCCGGCATAGCCGAGAGGAGCGAGACGGGTGGTGGGCGTGGAGGCGGACATCGGCGTGCCGGGAATTTTCCAGCGGGACCGCCCCGCTGCAAGCGAGGAGTGATGCTATGAAAGGTTCTCATCGGCGCTCGTTGTTGTGATGTTCAGGTTCACCGGTTAATTCCATTTTCAAAATCCGCTATGTAGGAGCCTGTTTACAGGCGACAGCGATGCACGCCAACGGACGACGTTTCGAGTCGCCTGTAAACAGGCTCCTCCAGTTTAAGCGGCGCCGCACCCTTCACGCGTGCCGCAGATCCAGCGTGAACGGCGAGCCGGGTTGCGTGGCGGGAGGGAGGTTTATCGGTTGTCCCGCCGGCGTATGGCCAAACGGAATGAAGCGCGCGAGGCGCCGGCTTTCGGCTTCGTAGGAATTCACCGGTAACGTTTCCGGACTCAGCCCGCCGGGATGCGCGACGTGATAGGTGCAACCGCCGAGCGAACGCTGGTTCCATGTGTCTACCAGATCGAAGGTGAGCGGCGCGTGGACGCCGATCGTGGGCTGCAAACAATTCGGCGGTTGCCATGCGCGATAACGCACGCCGGCGACGGCTTCGCCATTCGTGCCCGTGCCGTGCATGGTCAGACGGTGACCATTCACTGAGAGCGCAAAACGATTCCCGACGAGGCCGCTGGCTTTCACCTGCATGCGCTCGAGCGAGCTGTCGACGTAGCGCACGGTGCCGCCGGCGCTGCCTTCTTCGCCGAGCACATGCCACGGTTCGAGGGCGGTGCGCAGCTCGATGTTGATATCGCGTTGGTCGAAAGCGCCGATGCGGGGGAAACGGAATTCGAAATGCGGCGCGAACCAGTCGGCTTGGAACGGATAACCCGCCGCCTGCAAATCGCGCACGACATCGGTGAAATCCGTCTGGCAAAAATGCGGGAGCATCCAGCGGTCGTGAATATCGCTGCCCCAGCGGATGAGGTCCTGCTTATACGGTTGTTGCCAGAATTTGCTCACGAGTCCGCGCAGCAACAGATGTTGGGCGAGGCTCATGCGCGCGTGCGGCGGCATTTCGAAGGCGCGCATTTCCACGAGGCCGAGGCGGCCGGTGGCGCTGCCGGGATCATAGAGTTTATCGATGCTGAACTCCGAGCGATGCGCGTTGCCGCTGGAGTCAGTAAGCAGATTCCGGAAGAGGCGGTCGACGAGCCACGGCGGACATTGGCCGCCGCCGGCCGTTTGCTTGTCCATTTCGCGAAAGGCGATTTCCAATTCGTAGAGACTGTCGTTGCGTGCCTCGTCGATGCGCGGGGCTTGCGAGGTCGGTCCGATGAATAGACCTGAGAACAGATAGCTGAGCGACGGATGATTCTGCCAGTACGCGAGGAGCGAGCGGAGCAGATCGGGCCGTCGGAGCACGGGTGAATCGGACGGCGTCTCGCCGCCGAGGAGAATGTGGTTGCCGCCGCCGGTGCCGGTGTGGCGGCCATCGAGCATAAACTTTTCCGTGCCGAGCCGCGACTGGCGCGCTTCTTCGTAGAGCGTGGTGGTGCGATCGACCAACTCATCCCACGTCTTGCTCGGGTGCATGTTGACCTCGATGACGCCGGGGTCGGGGGTGACGGCGAGTTTGTTGAGGCGCGGATCTTTCGGCGGCGTTTCGCCTTCGATGATGATGGGGATGCCCATGCCGGTGACGGCGGTCTCGATGCCGGCGATCAGATCGAGATATTCCTCCGTGGTCGAAGCCGGCGGCATGAAAACGTGGAGCCGGCCATCGCGCGGTTGGACGCACAAAGCGGTGCGGATGACGTTGGGCGCGCTCTGGCCGACGGCGGGTTGGCGCGCCGGATCAAATTCGGCGGGAAGCTTGAGCTTTTGTTTGAATTCACCGGGGCCTTGGCCGGGAGACTTGGGCGCTTCGCCGGCGCGCACGAAGCGCTGACCGCTCGTCTCGGGTTGGATCTTGTATGAAAATTTCTTGGGCAACTCGCCGAAGGCTTGCGACGGATCTTGGATGGTGCCCCAAGGATAATCTTTTTCCGCGACCCACGGAATGGAATCGATCGGCAGGCGCAGTCCCATTGGCGAATCGCCGGGCGTGAGCCAGAGCGTGTCGTCGTCGCGCAAGAACCACGAGCCGGACATCCAGCCTTGTTTCTTGCCGTAGGTCACGCGCTTCAGCGGGAGAATATAGCCGGCGGTCTCGCCGAGCGTTTCCTGAAAGAGGCGGGTGAGACGTTCGCGCTCCTGCTTGTCCTTGATGTTGGATTTCTCGGCGGTGACGTTGGAGGGCAACCGGCGTTCCTTCCACGTGTAGTAGAAAACATCCTCGTAGCCCGGCATCAGGTGGGCCGGATTGACGCCGATCGTGCGCGCGATGCGGGTCGCGAGTTCTTTCGCCTCCTTCGCGCCGTGGCCGTAGTTTTTCGATTCGTCGGCGATGAGGCCGTCATCTTTCCAGATGGGCACGCCGTCTTTGCGCCAGTAGGCGGCGAGGGCGTAGCGGGGCAGCGGTTCGCCCGGATACCATTTGCCCTGGCCGTAATGAAGGAGGGAGCCGGGGGCGAATTTTCCGCGCAGGCGTTTGACCAACTCGCCGGAGAGCGTCCGCTTTTTGTGCGACATCGCCGTGAAATTCCACTCGGGGCCGTCGGGGTTGTCCACCGAGACAAACGTGGGCTCGCCGCCCATGGTGAGGCGAACGTCGTGCTTCACGAGATCGGCGTCGATGGCGTGGCCGAGATTGGCGATGTGTTGCCATTGTTCCTCGGTGTACGGCTTGGTGACGCGCGGGGTTTCGGCGACGCGGGTGATCGACATCTCGAAACCAAATTCGACTTCGGCTTCGTCCACGCCGCCGGAAATGGCGGCTGCGCCGGAAGGATCGGGCGAGCAGGCGAGGGGAATGTGGCCTTCGCCAGCCATCAGCCCTGAGGTCGGATCGAGACCAACCCAGCCGGCGCCCGGCAAATAGACTTCGCACCACGCGTGGAGATCCGTGAAATCTTTTTCCGCGCCCGACGAACCGTCGAGGGATTTCACGTCGGATTTTAATTGGATTAGATAGCCCGAGACGAAACGGGCGGCGAGGCCGGCATGGCGGAGCGTGTTGACGAGCAACCACGCGGAATCGCGGCAGGAACCGGTGCCGTTGGTGAGCGTTTGCTCGGGAGTCTGGACGCCGGGCTCCAAGCGGATCGTGTAGCCAACGAGATTTTTGATGCGACTGTTCAGCGCGACCAGATAGTCGATGGTGCGTTGCGGCTTGAGGTCGAGCGAGGCGACGAGCTCCGCGAATTTCGGTTTGCGGGCGTGTTTGCGCAGGAACGGCGAGAGTTCGGTCGCGAGCTTTTTGTCGTAGGTGAAAGGATAATTCTCGGCGTACGGTTCGAGAAAAAAATCAAAGGGATTGTAGACGGACATCTCCGCCACCAAGTCCACGGTTACGGAGAAGCGTTGGGTTTTTTTCTCGACAACCAGGCGGGCGAGATAGTTGGAGTGCGGGTCTTGTTGCCAGTTGAGGAAATTGTCCGCCGGCTCGATTTTGAGCGAGTAGCTTAGGATCGGCGTCCGGCAATGCGGGGCTGGGCGCAACCGGATGACCTGCGGCCCGAGGGCGACGAGGCGATCATAAGTGTAGGAAGTCTGGTGGTGCAGTGCGGCGTGAATGGCCATGAAGAGTGGGAGCCCATCGAATAGCAGGAGCCGGGCCGACAATGTGCTGGATTCATTAAAACCTACCGTTCGTAGTATTAATAGTGGGCCGCTGAGAAAACCCCTGAGCAGGCTGGGATGCCTCGCGGCTGGCACGGACAGGCCTAATGGTTCGGTGGGCGAATTTGTGGCTGAGTGTATGATTCCTAAATGTTTACGACGATAGATGGGAAAAGTGACCTTCGTCATTTGCCATTTGCTAAGCTGCCGGACCGCCCTAATCGTCTGCCTCTTTCATGTTAAGCTTCCTCTTCCAGAAATTCGCCGGCCGTCATCATCGCAAATATGTCGAGAAATGCCGTCCTATCGTCACCCGCATCAACGAGCACGAACTGGCCTACCAGTCGCTTACCGATGAACAGCTTCGCGCCAAGACCGAAGAGTTCCGCGCCCGCCTGAAACAGGGCGAAACGCTCGACCAGATTTTGCCTGAAGCCTTCGCTGCGGTGAAGAACGGCGCTCGTCGCCTCTGTGGTCAAATGGTCACGGTGTGTGAGCATGAACTGCGCTGGGACATGGTGCATTTCGACGTCCAGCTGATCGGCGGTATCTGTCTGCATGAAGGCCGCATCTCCGAAATGGCCACGGGCGAAGGCAAGACACTCGTCGCCACGTTGCCGCTTTATCTGAATGCCCTCGTCGGTAAGAACACCCAGCTCGTCACGGTGAACGATTACCTCGCCCGCCGCGATTCCGAGTGGATGGGTCATCTTTATCGTTTCCTCGGGCTCACGGTCGGTTGCATCCAACAACAGATGGCCTCCGATCTGCGCCGCGAGATGTACAATCGCGACATCACGTACGGCACCGCCTCTGAATTTGGTTTCGATTATCTCCGGGATAACGGCATGGCGACCCGCAAAGAGGACCAGGTCCAGCGCGACCACTGGTATTGCATCGTCGACGAAATCGACTCGATCCTCATCGACGAAGCGCGCACGCCGTTGATCATTTCCGGCCCGGCGCCCATCGAGCGCGAACAGCCCTTCACCCGTCTTCGCCCACCGGTCGCCAGTCTCGTCAATGACCAGATGCGCATGGTCAACCGCTGTGTCACGGAAGCCGTCGCAATTCTTGAAAAAACTCCTGAGCAACGAAATCAAGAACGTGAAGCTTGGGAAAAGAACCGACAGGAAGTCCGGCAAGAGAACGCGAAGCGGGCAAAAGAGAATCTTTCGCCATTACCTGAGCCATTCTTTGATCAGGATCCGATGCAGACGGCCGCGATGAAGATGTTGCAGGTCAAACTCGGCATGCCGAAGAACAAGCAGCTCATGCGTCTCATGGAGACGCCCGATTGGCGCAAGCTCCTCGACAAAACCGATGTCGAGATGCACTCCGACTTCAACAAGGAGCAACTCTACAAACTTAAGGAAGAACTTTTCTTCGTCATCGACGAAAAAAACCATCAAGCCGACCTCAGTGAAATCGGTCGCACCCGCCTTCGCCCCGATGATCCGGATGCTTTCATGATGCCCGATCTCCCGTCGGAATTTATCGAGATCGAAAAAACTGCCGACGCCCCAGAAGCCAAAGAAGCGGCGAAGCTCGCCGCTCAGCAACGCTATGAAGTGGTTTCCGAAGATATCCACGCCATCTCGCAACTGCTCCGCGCCTACGCCCTCTATGAGCGCGATGTCGAGTACGTCATCCAGGACGGCAAGGTGCTTATCGTCGACGAGAACACCGGACGCGTCATGCCCGGCCGCCGTTGGTCCGATGGCTTGCACCAAGCGGTCGAAGCGAAGGAAGGCGTCACCATCGAACGCGAGACGCGCACCTACGCGACGGTCACGATCCAGAATTATTTCCGCCTGTACGAAAAGCTCGCAGGTATGACCGGCACCGCCGAGACCGAGGCCACCGAGTTTCACGAGATCTACAAGCTGGCCGTCACGCAGATTCCGACCAACCAGCCGTGTATACGTGTCGACAAAAACGATTCCATTTTCAAAACCCGTCGCGATAAATACGGCGCCGTGGTCAAACAAATTCAGGAAGCCAATCAGCGCGGCCAGCCCGTGCTCGTCGGTACCGTGACAGTGGAACAATCCGAAGTGCTGAGCCGCATGCTCAAGCGCGCGGGCGTCATTCACACTGTCCTCAACGCGAAATTCCACCAGCAGGAAGCCGAGATTGTCACCCGCGCCGGTCAGCGCGGCTCGGTCACGATCGCCACCAACATGGCGGGTCGCGGTACGGACATTAAACTCGGCGAAGGTGTGCGCGAAGCGGGCGGCTTGCTCGTCATCGGCACTGAGCGCCACGAATCCCGGCGCGTCGACCGCCAGTTGCGCGGCCGTTGCTCGCGGCAGGGCGATCCCGGCATGACCAAGTTTTTCCTCTCGTTGGAAGACGATCTCATGCGTCTTTTCCTGCAAGGTAATCTCGCCTCCAAAATCATGGAAGGCCAGATGCAGGAAGGTGAGGAGCTCGAGCATAGTTTGCTCAATCACTCGATCCAATCGGCCCAGAAAAAAGTCGAGCAGCAGAATTTCTCCCAGCGTAAACGCCTGCTCCAGTATGACGACGTGCTCAACAAGCAGCGCGAAGTCATCTATGGCATCCGCAATGGCGCCCTGCATTCCGAACGCGCCAAGGATGTGATCTTCGAGATGATCGAGGAAGAACTGGGCGTGCGGCTCGAGACCGCCGGTTACGGGGAAAAGAGCGTCGCCTTGGCCTCCAGTCTGGAAAGTTTCGTCGGCTGGCTGAACTCGCATTTCCCCATCAGCGTCAAAGTGGAGGAACTCACGGGCGACATTGAGGTGCTGCTCAAGCAACTCGTCGCACGCATCAATCAATCCTACGCGCTCAAGGAATCCGTGGAAGATGCCGCTGCGCTCGGCGGTCTCGAACGCTACATCGTGATCAACGCGATTGATCATCACTGGCAGGAGCATCTCACCGAGATGGAAGAGCTGCGTCGCTCGATTGGACTGCGTTCTTACGGCCAGAAAGATCCGCTCTCCGAATACAAGAGCGAGGCGTTCCGCTTTTTCGAGGAGCTGATGAACAACGTGCGTCTGCAAATCTGCACGAGCCTTTTCCGTTCGGCCACGAATCGGGAAGCGTTTGAAAATCTCTTCGCGATTCTCGGTCGTTCCGCCAAGTTGCAAGGGCCGGCTTCAGCGCCCACCGCGCTGGCGGCGGCTGTTCAATCGGATGCACCCGCCGCGAGTGAAGGCGGTTCTGCTCCCGCCGAACCCGAGATCAAACTCCCTGCGATCACCATCCGTCGCGAGACGCCGAAAGTCGGCCGCAACGATCCGTGCCCGTGCGGTTCCGGCAAGAAATACAAAAACTGCCATGGTGTGTGAGGGAGGGAGCGTTTAGACGTCCAATTCTGCGTCCTGTGGTCTTCTTTGTAGGAGCCTGTTTACAGGCGACTGCATTGGACTGTGCGTAGAAGCTTGCTTGCCGGCGGCCATTCAGGTCGCCTGTAAACAGGCTCCTACACGAAATGACTCTCGATCCCCTGTATGGACACTCGGCGTTGCGTCGTGGTCGATTCTCGCAATCTGGGGCGGGCTATTTCCTCACGATCTGCACGGAGGAGAAGCGCATCGGACTCTCTGATTCCTGTGTTGCTGATGCACTCTTGACTGAAACCAAGGCCATGTCGGCTGATGGTACGTGGTCGCTGCGTTGCGCTGTGGTGATGCCCGATCACCTGCATTTGCTCATCGAGCTTGGGGTACGTCTCCCGCTGGCGAAAGCGGTACAAAGAATGAAGGCAAAAACCTCAGCGAAGCTGCGATCAGCTGAACTGCAATGGGCGCGAGGTTTCTTTGATCGGAAACTACGGCCTGACGATGAGCTGTTGTCTCTTTTCCTCTATATTTACCTGAATCCGTATCGCGCTGGTTTGATCACTTCCGCCCAATCTTGGTCGTCGTACTATTGTTGTGAGAACGACTGGAGTTGGTTTCGTGACCAGCTCGATCAAGATCGGCCGATACCCTCATGGCTTACTTTGTAGGAGCCTGTTTACAGGCGACTGCCTTGGTGGATTTTGTAGGAGCTTGCTTGCCAGCGATCATTCAGGTCGCCTGTAAACAGGCTCCTACACGATATGATCCCGCAAACTACTGTTGACCCCGCTCCCGATCCTTACGCGCCGCGCTTCACGCTTTGGCAGCGTAATCCGCAGCTTGGTTGGTCACTGGCGGTCTTCGTGCTCACGGTCGTACTGACCTACGTTTCTTTTCCTCCGATCTCAGGTGGGGAATTCGCTTTTGCTTTCGCTGTACCGGCTATTCTTTGGGCGCACCGCGCTCCGCCTTTTCGGATTTTTGCCCTGACGGTACTCGGCGCCCAAGCGGTGGCGTGGATTGGTTTACTCGGCTGGTTGCATCATGTCACTTGGGTCGGACTTTTTTTGCTCGGCCCATTCATCGGTCTTTTAATTGGGGTGTGGTATCTGGCGGTGTGGTGGACGATGCCGCGGCTCCGTGGCCACCGGCAATTCGTCCGTATCATCGCCGTGTTTGGTCTGGCCGGACTTTGGGTGGTGCTGGAGTGGACTAGGGGAATGATTTTTGGCGGATTTCCTTGGTTGTCTCTCGCCTCTTCACAATGGCTGCGACCCTTCATGTTGCAGATGGCAGCTTATACCGGGGCTTGGGCGGTTTCTTTTGTGCTGATTGTTTTTAATCTGGGGATCGGTGCCTTTACGCACCGGGTTTTCTTTGAAGGCGTCGCGGGCCTGCGCAAACGTAGTCCGGAATTCACGATCTCCTTGTTGGTGCTGATGGGCGCGACTTTGCCTTATGTCGGTGATGTGTTGCATCAGCAGCGGCATAAACTGCTCAGGGTGGCGCTGGTGCAGCCTTACATTCCGCAGGGTGAAAAATGGGATGGCGCCAAGGCCCAGGAAATCCTGCGCACGATTGAGAAAATTGCTTTTGATGCGAACGAAGCGAGTTTGCCCGACGTCATTTTCTGGCCGGAGGCTTCGGTGCCATGGCCGCTAAAGAAAGATCCGCTGATGGACGAATGGGTCGAGTCGGTGGCGCGTCGTACCGGGAAGCCGCTACTCCTTGGGGCCGTGGCTGTGGATAATCCCGGTGTGCCCAATGAGATTTGGCGCAACGGCGCGTTCGTGGTCGATCCCAAGTCGGGCGTACACTATCCGGGCTACGCTAAGCGTCACTTGGTGCCGTTTGGTGAATACATTCCGCTCCGTTCGGTCTTTGGTTGGTTGGAGAAAGTGGTTCCCATCGGAGGTGATTTTATTCCGGGTGATTCGGCGCAACCTTTGCCGTTGAAGGTGGGCAATGCCACGGTGTCGGTGGGCGTGCTGGTGTGCTATGAGGATTTGTTTCCTGCGCTGGCCTTGGAGAGTTCGCGCGCCGGAGCGGAGGTGTTGGCGGTGTTGACGAACGATGCCTGGTATGGCGAAGGCGGCGCGGCGTATCAGCATGCCGCGAGTTCGGTGTTGCGCGCCGTGGAAAACCGCCGGCCGGTGATTCGCTGCGGCAATGGCGGCTGGAGCGGTTGGATCGATGAGTTTGGCAACATCCGCGCGAATCTCCGCGATGAGAACGATACGATCTATTTCCGCGGGCAAAAAACCGTGACGGTGACGCGGGATCAACGTTGGGTGGGGCGTGCCAGCTTTTATATGGAACACGGCGACTGGTTCGTGCCGCTCAGTGTCGGGTTCGTCCTCTTGGCATATTTCGTGGTGCGGTTGATGCGGCCGCCACCGATCCGGACGGATGGTGAAGCGGTGTTTTAAGCGAGATTTGAGCTCACTGCGGCATCAATTCTGTGGGTGGAGCGCGTTGCCCCCAACGCGCTGGTTTAAGAGCTGACAACATCAAGCGCGTTGGGGGCAACGCGCTC
>JANYCF010000143.1 GCA_025360455.1 Opitutaceae bacterium
CACCCCGCAGACCAGCGGGCCGCTGCGTTTCGCGGAATATGTTCTAGGGGGTATGGATTACCAAGGCGGACTCGATGAAATCAGTCTCTACACGCGACCGCTATCGATCACGGAAATCACGGCGATCTACGCCTCCGGAGCGGCGGGCAAGAGTCCGTTGTCCAACAACCAAGCGCCGGTGGTCACTGCCGGTCCGGATGTGGTATTGGCCAGCACGAGCGCGACGGCAACCCTCAACGGTGACGTGACCGACGACAACCAGCCATTGGCCTCGCCGATCACGACATGGTCGGTGGTGTCCGAGCCGGTGGCGAATTCGGTAACCTTTGGTGATGCGACGGCGAAGCAGACGACGGCGACGTTCAGTGTGCCGGGTATTTATGTGCTGAAGTTCTCGGCCTTCGACGGGTTGCTAACCACATCCGATGTGATGGAAGTTCGGGTGGGTGCAAATCCGGTGGCGACCGTGGCCGGTTTGGCGGCATGGTGGCCAGCTAATGGATATCCGTCGGAGGTGGTGCGCGGCAATCATGACGTGGAATTGTACAGTGGAGCGGGCTACGGTCCTGCCGTGGTCTCGCAAGGCTTCGTCTTCGACGGAGATAACGATCACGCGCGGGTGGCTGCGCACGCCGATTTGGACATCGGAGCTTCCACTGCGGGCATGACGATCGAGTTCTGGGCGAAGCCGACCCGGCAGCAGGATAACCAGATGTTGATCAATTGGGGCAGCAGTTCCGCCAATGGCGTTTATATCTACCAGACCTACGCTGGCAACGGACTGTACGTGGATTTGTGGGATACGAATGGTGGATCCCACAACATGCGCATCTATGGCGGCTTCTTTGTGATGAACACTTGGCAGCATGTGGCCGTGACTTACGACAAGGTGACAGGAATTGGCCGGATCTTCCGCAATGGTGTCCTGTATCAGGAACAGAACCTGACGGTCTTCACCCCGCAGACCAGCGGGCCGCTGCGTTTCGCGGAATATGTTCTAGGGGGTATGGATTACCAAGGCGGACTCGATGAAATCAGTCTCTACACGCGACCGCTATCGATCACGGAAATCACGGCGATTTATGCTGCCGGTGCGGCAGGCAAGAGCCCATTGTCCAACAACCAGGCGCCGGTGGTGAGCGCCGGACCGGACGTGGCCTTGGTCAGCACGAGTGCGACGGCGACGCTCAACGGCGATGTGGAGGACGATGCCCAACCGCTGGCTTCTCCGGTGACGACGTGGTCGGTGGTGTCCGAGCCGGCGGCGAACTCGGTGACGTTTGCCGATGCGTCGGCGAAGCAAACGACGGCTACATTCAGCGTGCCGGGCACGTATGTGCTGAAGCTATCGGCGTACGACGGGTTGCTGACTTCGTCCGATATGATGGAAGTGCGGGTGGGAGTGAGCCCGGTGGCGACCGTGCGTGGTTTGGCGGCATGGTGGCCGTTGAACGGAAATCCGCGCGAGGTGGTCCAAGGCAATCACGACGTGGAGTTGTACAATGGCGCGGCTTACGGTGCGGGTGAAATTTCGCAAGGCGTTGTGCTCGATGGGACGGATGATTTCGGTCGGATTGCGGCGCATGCGGATCTGGATGTCGGGGCATCGGCCGGGGGCATGACGATCGAGTTCTGGGCGAAGCCGGCGCGGCAGTATGATAACCAGAATTTGATTACATGGGGAACTGGCACGGCGGATGGCGTGCGGTTGATGCAGACCTATTACGGGGTGGGCATGTACGTTTACCTGCCGGACACGGAAGGAGGGAACCACACGATTGCGTACAACGGCACGTTCTTTGCGATGAACGAGTGGCAGCACGTCGCGGTGACTTATGACAAGACGACCGGGGTTGCCCGGTTGTTCAGGAACGGTGTCCTGTATAGCGAACAGAATTTTGGCGTGTTTACTCCACAGACGTCACTGCCGCTGACCTTCGGCGCGTCGCTGCGAGAGGGACACTATTATCAGGGTGGCTTGGACGAGGTGAGCCTCTATACCCGGCCGTTGAACGTCGAAGAAATCCAAGCCATCTATTCGGCGGGTGCTGACGGAAAGGCTCCCCTTTCCGACCAACTGGCCCCCGTGCTTTTGGTGCAGCCCGCAAACACAACGGTGAACCCGGGGACGATCTCGTCTTTCACGGTAGTCGCGACAGGTAAACCGAAACCCACTTATCAGTGGCGGAAGAATGGCGTCGATATTGCCGGGGCCACAGCTGCGACTTACACAATCCCGGTGACCCTCGATGAAGATGGTGGCGCGTACTCGGTTGTGGTCACCAATGCTTCCGGCACTGTCACCAGCAGCGATGCGACCTTAACCCTCAATGTACCTCCGGCCATAATCACGCAGCCGATCGGTCTCACGGTTGCTGCGGGCCAGAGCGACACCTTCACCGTGGTGGCCGCAGGTAGTCCGGCTCCAACTTACCAATGGCGAAAGGATGGCGCCAATATCTCCGGTGCCACGAGCGCGACTTACACGATTCCGGCGGTTGGTCTGAGCGACATCGCCAATTATTCGGTTGTAGTCACCAATGTCGCGGGTTCGGTGACGAGTAACAACGCCCTGCTCCTCGTGAATAAGGTGCCAGTGATCACGAGCCAGCCTGTCAATCAGAGGGTGAACCAAGGGCGGAGTGCATCCTTCACGGTGGCAGCTAACGGTGGTCCGGTACCCACCTATCAATGGCAAAAGAACGGCGTTGATGTGGTTGGTGCCACAAACGCGACCTACACGATTCCGACGCCACAGTTTGGAGATGCTGCGACATATTCGGCTGTGGTTAGTAATTCCACCGGAACGGTGGTTAGCGATGGGGCTGCTCTTGTGGTATTACCGGCTGCAACCCTCACGATCACCACAACCACCACCCTAAACCCGGGAGCGATCGATCCTAACGATATTGTTCTGGTTGACGGAGCGACGCTCACTCTCGTCGGCAAGCATGCCATGAAAAGTCTTCGCTTGGTCAACGGTGCGACACTTACCCATCCCGATACAACCACCTCTCAAGAGTATGGTCTCGACCTCACGATCCAAGGCGAGATCGAGGTGGATGCGACGAGCCGGATCGACGTGAGCGAGCGCGGGTATTTGGGCGGTTATCGCGGCGGTCTCGGTAATTTGGGCCGGACTTATGGCAATGTGGATGGGGCGTACCTGAACGCCGGTGGCAGTTACGGCGGTTTGGGTAGTCTTTCGAACAACCCCAATGGTTGGGGTGCATCGCGGATCAGCGGGGTGTATGGCGACTACCGCAATCCGGCTGAGCTGGGTTCGGGCGGCAGCGGTGTGAACCCGAGCTGGCTGGGCGGCGATGGCGGTGGCTTGGTGCGGCTGACGGCGGGCAGCCTGCGCTTGGACGGCAGTATTTTGGCGAATGGTGGTGGTGATGGTGGCGGTTCGTACCAGTATGATGGTGGCGGCAGTGGCGGTGGCATCATGGTGAATGTGGGCACGCTTTCCGGTGCGGGTGCGATGCGCGCCAACGGTGGCACGACCTACTACTACAACGATGCCGATGCCGGCGGTGGTGGTGGACGTATTGCCGTCTACTACACAGACGCCAGCGGCTACGACTTCACGAAGGTGACGGCGTACGGCGGCACCGGCAATCAGGGGGGCAACGGTACCGCCATCGGCGGGACTGGCACGATCTACCTGAAGGATAATGCGGCGGCGACGGAACGCCTGGTGATCCGGGGATCAGCGACCACGGTGACGGATGCGCGTACGATTCTCCAAACCTACCTAAGTGGCACGGTGATGGCGGTCGCGGGCAACACGGTCACGACATCGGCGACAAATAATCCGGTCACGAACTTTGGCCTGGGCCAGAGCGGTCTGGCGGGTCTGCCGGTGGACATCGACGGTACGGTTTACGTGATCGTTTCCAGCACGGCCAACACGCTGACTTTGAGGAACACGCTCGGCACGCCGCTCTCCACCCAAATCGCGGTTGGGGCCGTCTACCGGGATCCGCGGCAGCAGGGATCCCTCGACGTGACGTTTGAAGGCAAATCGAGTGCGGGCTTTACCGGTCTGTCGAGCGTGCGCGATGTCACGGTGGCGAACGGTGCGACGGCTTTCCTCGATCTGACCGGTTCCGCCAATGTCCGCAACTTGGTGCTCACCGGCTCGACGCTCTATCTGAGTACGCCGACGGATCTGGCTCTCGTCTCCTTGAACGTGAGCAACAGCAGCAACCTGACCACACCGGATGCGACGTCCACGCAGGAGTTCGGTTTGAAGCTCGCGGTGCAGGGGGCAGTGGTGGTGGATGCGACAAGCCGGATCGACGTGAGTGAGCGCGGGTATCTGGGCGGTTATCGCGGCGGTCTCGGTAATTTGGGACGGACTTATGGCAATGTGGATGGTGCGTACCTGAACGCCGGTGGCAGTTACGGAGGTTTGGGTAGCGTCTCGAACAACAACAGCTGGGGCCCGGCGCGGATCAGCGGGGTGTATGGCGACTATCGCAATCCGGCTGAGCTGGGGTCCGGCGGCAGCGGTGTGAACGGGGATTGGCCGGGCGGCGATGGCGGTGGCCTGGTGCAGCTGACGGCCAGCAGCCTGCGGTTGGACGGCAGTATTTTGGCCAATGGCGGCGGAACAGGTTCGGGCTCGGATCAGTACAAGGGAGGAGGCAGCGGCGGCGGCATCATGGTGAATGTGGGCACGCTTTCCGGTGCGGGTGCGATGCGCGCCAACGGTGGCACCACCTACTACTACAACGATGCCGATGCCGGCGGTGGTGGTGGACGTATTGCCGTCTACTACACAGACGCCAGCGGCTACGACTTCACCAAGGTGAGCGCTTACGGTGGCACCGGCAATCAGGGCGGCAACGGTACCGCCATCGGCGGGACTGGCACCATCTACTTGAATCAGTACACGGCCGCAGTGAATGCGATTCCTGTGATTACTACGCAGCCGGCCAGCCTTACGGTCACGTCCAATCAGAGTGCTTTCTTTACCGTGACCGTCACCGGCACGCCGGCTCCAACCTACCAATGGCGGAAAAATGGTGTTGCTATTGCTGGTGTCACGGGCGCGACCTATGCGATTCCCTCGGCGCTGCCGGGCGATGCGGGAACTTACTCCGTTGTGGTCACCAATATCGTCGGATCGGTGACTAGCGATGGGGCCATGCTTTCAGTCAATGTGCCGCCGGCGATCGCGGCTCAACCAATCGGGCTTACGGTTACGTCCGGTCAGACTGCCTCTTTTACGGTCACCGCAACGGGTAGTCCCGCCCCAACTTATCAATGGCGCAAGGATGGCGCCAATATTTCAAACGCGACCGGCACCGCATACCTGATCGCATCGGTTACGAACGGTTATGCCGGCACCTACACTGTTGTGGCTACGAACGCAGCGGGTTCGGTGATCAGCGCCGATGCAACCCTGACGGTGAATGTGGCGCCGGTAATTATCACTCAACCCTCCGGGCTCACTGTCACATCAGGCCAAAGCGCGGCCTTCGCCGTCGTTGCCACCGGTACGCCTGCTCCGACTTACCAGTGGCGAAAGGACGGCATCGCTATTTCCGGAGCCACGAGCGCCACTTACCCACTCACTACCGCACAGACTGCCGACGTCGGCACGTATTCGGTGGTGGTGTCCAATAGCGTCGGTTCGGTGACAAGTGGCAACGCTGCACTCACGGTGAACGTGCCGCCGGCGATTGTTACTCAGCCATTGGACAGAACTGTGATTGCCGGTCAGGGCGTTGATTTCACGGTGGTGGCCGTCGGTATTCCGGCACCCACTTACCAATGGCGGAAGAATGGCGTCGCTATTTTCGGCGCAACCAGCACCACCTACGCGATCTCGGCGACGAGTCTGGCGGACGAGGCGGCTTACGATGTGGTCGTTACCAATGTGGCCGGTTCGGCGGTGAGCGCGGCCGCTTCGCTTCTGGTGGATCAGTTGCCGTTGATTACCTCGCAACCGCTTAGCGCGGCGGTAACTCCGGGCGACAGTGCGTCGTTTTTTGTTGTGGCCACGGGATCGCCGGCTCCGACTTATCAATGGCGCAAGGATGGTGTGAATATCTCCGGGGCGACAGGTACAACCTATGTGATTCCTGCGGTGGGTGCTGGCAACACTGGTTCGTATACTGTGGTTGTCACTAACCGCGGCGGCGCGGTGACGAGTAATGCCGCTGTCTTGAGCTTGAATGTGCCCTATGCCGGTCTCGCCGCATGGTGGCCGGGCAATGGCGATCCCCGTGAAGTGGTGCGCGGCGGACACGATGTAGCGTTCTATAACGGCATGGGTTATGGGCCTGGTGAAGTCGACCAAGCCTTTGCCTTTGACGGAGTGGATGATTACGGCTTGGTCGCTGCGCACAGCGATTTGGATATCGGCGCTTCCTCCTTGGGTCTGACGGTTGAACTCTGGGTGAAGCCGACGCGTTCGCAACCAAACCAAACATTGGTCTATTGGGGAACAAGGGGCGTGCAAATTCTCCAGCATGGAACGGGTGACGGACTTTGGGTGGGCTTGTGGGATACCACCGGTGGCGATCACCGCATGTCAGTCGATAGCGGCGTGTTCACCATCAATGCCTGGAATCACATCGCGGTAACCTATGACAAGGTGAGCGGTGTCGCCCGGATGTATCACAACGGTGTGGTGATCCATGAGGAAAATCTGGGCGTATTCATTCCGCAGACGAGCACGCAACTTAACTTTGGCACGACTCCGTCGTTGGGTTGGTTTTTCCAAGGCTCTCTCGACGAAATTGGCCTCTACAAGCGGCCGCTTGCACCTTCCGAAATCGTTGCAATTTATCAGGCCGGGACCGTTGGCAAGGTGTCGTTGGGTATGGATGTGCCGCCGTTGGTGAATGCCGGACCGGATGTGATGCTGTCCGATGTGGCCACGCCTGCGACCTTGGCCGGGGTGGTGACACCGATGAGTGAACCGATGAATGCATTGACCATTCTCTGGCAACAGATCGACGGACCGGTTGGCGGCACCGTGACGTTTGCGAACGACAGTGTCGCGGCCACGACGGCAACTTTCAGCAAGCCGGGTTCATACCTGCTGATTCTCATGGCGACGGACGGCCTGAGCACACCGGTTTACGATCTGATGGAAGTGCAGGTCGAGTCTGCCGCCGTGGTGGCGGGGACTGGGCTGGCGGCATGGTGGCCGGGCAACGGCGATGCCAAGGAAAAGGTGCGCGGCGGGCACGATGTGGGCCTCTTTGGCGGGGCGACTTACGTTCCGGGCAAAGTTTTACAAGGGTTCTCCTTTGATGGGGTGGATGATTACGGGCAGGTCGCCGCGCATGCCGATTTGGACGTCGGTGCGTCGGCGACGGGATTGACGGTGGAATTTTGGGTGAAGCCCAAGCGACTGCAGGATAGCCAGGCGATATTGTGTTTTGGCACGAACACCATGAACGGTGTGTCGGTCTGGCAAAACAACTCTGGCAATGGCGTGGTGGTTTATTTGACCGACATCAGCGGCAACGATCATCTGCTCTGGAATGGCGGAGGAGGTTATTTCACCATGGATGACTGGCAACACTTTGCCGCCACTTATGACAAGGCGACGGGGGTCGGGCGAATTTATCGCAACGGTCGGTTGTATCTTGAACAGAATCTCGGGCTGTTCACGCCGAAAACCAATGTGCCTCTGTGGCTGGGTGGATATAATCAGGGTGGATATTTCTTCCAAGGCGCGCTCGACGAAGTCTCCCTCTACACCCGTCCGCTTTCCTTCGACGAGATCAACGCCATTTATGAAGCGGGAACGAGCGGCAAGGTGTTCCTCGGCTCGAATGCTCCGCCAGTGGTCGATGCCGGACCGGACATGATCTTGGCGGATACATCGGCGTCTGCGACCTTGACCGGAGTGGTGAGCGACGATGGCAAGCCGTTTGGTTTGCCAGTCATCCTTTGGAGCCAGATCGATGGTCCGAGTGGGGGTGTGGCGACGTTCACCACCAACAATACGGCTGCAACTTCCGCGACGTTCAACCTGCCGGGTACCTACCTGCTCCAACTCACCGCGAGAGATCGATTCTGGGCGCCGGTTTCCGATGTGGTGGAAGTACAGGTGGGTGTGGCAAGCATCCAGCCGCCCTCAGGCTTGGCGGCGTGGTGGCCGGGCAATGGCGATGCCAAGGAAAAGGTGCGTGGCGGGCACGATCTGGAATTTTCCGACGGGCCGGGCTATGCTTCAGGAGAAGTTTCGCAAGGGTTCTCCTTTGATGGCGTGAACGATTATGGGAAGGTGGCCGCGCACGCCGATCTGAATGTCGGTGCGTCATCGGCGGGATTGACGGTGGAATTCTGGGTGAAGCCGAAGCGGCTGCAGGATACCCAGCCGATATTGTGTTTTGGCACGAACACCGTGAATGGTGTCTCGGTGTGGCAGAGCAATTCCGGCAATGGCGTGGTGGTTTATTTGAACGACACCAGCGGCAACCCTCATCTATTCTGGAATGGCGGAGGCGGCTACTTCACCATGGATGTCTGGCAACACTTTGCCGTCACCTACGACAAGACGACGGGCATAGCGCGAATTTACCGCAACGGTCAGTTGTATCTTGAGCAAAATCTCGGGGTGTTCACGCCGCAGACCAATATGCCCCTGTTGTTGGGTGGATATAATCAGGGCGGATATTTCTTCCAAGGCGCTCTCGATGAAGTTTCCCTGTATAACCGTCCGCTGGCCGGACCCGAAATAGCTTCGATTTACAGTGCGGGTGTGGCGGGCAAAAACCCGCTCGGTCAGGTAGCGGATTCGGCGCTGGTTCCGCTGGCGGGCATGAGACTTTGGCTGAAGGCCGATGCGGGGACCGTGGCCGATGGAAGCGGAAAGATCGATACCTGGCTGGATCAGAGCGGACTCGGGCAAAATGCGACGCAGTCCACCAACGCCCAGCAACCGAAGTTTGTCGCGGATGTGGTCAACGGCCGGCCGGTTGTGCGATTCAATTCAAATCTGAGCCAAGTTCTGAGCCTGCCTAATCTAATGGCGGGAGCCCCAGCGGGAGAAATTTTCGCAATCGTGCGATCAAACACTTCCAGTGTGAACCAAGGGCTGTGGCGGTTTAACAATTTTTCCGGCTCATACTCCGGTTCATTCTACGCCCTCGCTGATGCCGATGGGCGGGGGATGTTCGAATCATTCGGATCGAGTTCCCAGACACAAATCGGTACGCCCCCGACGCCTTTGACGAATTTCAACCTGTACGACGTCTCATCACGGATCAATGAATGGGTGGCGCGACTGAATGGGGGCGAGATCAAGCGCAATGCCGTGAATACGGTTCAATTTTCAACCAACCCGCTGCTGGGCCTCAATTCCGAGGGTTACTATTTCTCCGGCGATTTTGCGGAGATTATTATCTATGGTCGTGTGCTCACTGACGCCGAACGTGCGGCGGTTCACGAGTATTTACTCAATAAGTACTTCCCACCGCCGCCCGCATCCTAGCCCCATGAAGCCAAACCTTGCCATTGATCCCGATCTCCCGTTTCTTGCCCGACCCATCGGTGCCGGATTGTACCCCTTCTACTCCGTGTTCTCCGGCTTCGCTTCGGCTTTCTCCCTGTGAAAATCTTCCGTCATCTCTGCGACCTGCTAGGTAAGCTTCGGCTCGGATTCTTCTGCGCAGCGGTATGCTTGTTGGGCGTGGCCGCACAGGCCCAGGTAGCCGTATCGGTGCCGACCTTCAGTCCCGTGGCCGGCACCTATGCGAACCCGCAGACGGTGACGCTCTCCACTGCGACTAGCGGTGCGTCGATCCGGTATACGACGGATGGCAGCACGCCGAGCGCGACTGTCGGCACGCTCTATTCGGCCCCGGTCAGCATCGGCGTGACGACGACGCTGAAAGCGATCGCCTTTATGAGTGGCGCGACGAACAGCGCGGTTGCGAGTGGGGTCTTCACGATCAAGGCTGCCGCACCGACCTTCAGTCCCTTGGCCGGCACCTACGCGAACACGCAGTCCGTGACGATCTCCACTGCGACGAGCGGCGCATCGATCCGTTATACGACGGATGGCAGCACGCCGAACTCAACCACTGGGACGCTCTATTCCGGTCCGGTCAGCATCAGCGTGACAACGACACTGAAGGCGATCGCCTTTATGAGTGACGCAACGGATAGCGCGGTTACGAGTGGTGTCTTTACGATCAAGGCTGCTGCGCCGACCTTCAGCCCGGTAGCGGGCACCTACACGGGTGCGCAGGCAGTTGCAATCGCTTCAACGACGAGTGGTGCGTCGATTCGCTACACGACTGATGGCAGCATTCCGAGTTCAACCGTCGGCACGGTTTATTCGGGCCCAATCAATATCGGAATAACAACCACCTTGAAGGCGATCGCGTATCTGAGCGGCGCGACTGACAGCACAGTCACAAGCGGGGTCTTCACGATCAAGGTGGCGGCTCCGACCTTCAATCCGGTGGCCGGCACCTATACCAGCGCGCAGAGTGTGACGATCGCATCTGCGACCACAGGCGCTTCCATTCGATATACCACCGACGGCAGTACGCCGAGTTCTACGGTCGGCACACTTTATTCGACGCTGGTCAGCATCGGCACGACCACGACGCTCAAGGCGATCGCGTACATGAGCGGTGCGACTGACAGCGCTGTAACGAGCGGGGCCTTTACCATTAATTTGCCACCGGCTGCCGCACCGACGTTCAGTCCGGTAGCCGGTACGTATGCCAACACGCAGAGCGTGACGATTGCGACGGCGACCAGTGGCGCATCGATCCGTTACACGACGGATGGCAGCACGCCGAGTGCTACGGTCGGCACGGTTTACTCGGGCCCGGTTTCCATCAGTGTAACGACGACCCTGAAGGCGATCGCCTATATGAGCGGTGCGGCCAACAGCACGGTTACAAGCGGGGTGTACACGATCAAGGCGGCAACGCCGACGTTCAGTCCGGTGGCCGGTACGTATGCCAACACGCAGAGCGTGGCGATTGCTTCGGCCACAAGCGGGGCGTCGATCCGGTATACGGTGGATGGGAGCACACCGAGCGCCACGGTCGGCACGGTTTATTCGGGACCGGTTTCCATCAGTGTGACGACGACGCTCAAGGCCATCGCATACATGAGCGGTGCGACCGACAGCGCCGTCGCGAGTGGTGTTTACACGATCAAGGTGGCGACGCCGACTTACAGTCCGGTGGCCGGCACTTATACCAGTGTGCAGTTGGTGACCATTGCTTCAACGACCAGTGGCGCTTCGATTCGCTATACAACGGACGGGAGCGTTCCGAGTTCGACGGTGGGCACGGTTTACTCCGGACCAATCACGATCGGTGGGACAACGACGCTGAAGGCGATCGCGTATCTGAGCGGTGCCACGGACAGCGCCGTTGCGAGTGGCGTCTTCACCATCAATCTGCCGGTGGCGGTAACGCCGACGTTCAGTCCGGTGGCCGGTACATATGCCAACACGCAGAGTGTGACGATTGCATCGGCCACCAGTGGCACCTCGATTCGCTATACCACGGACGGGAGCACGCCGAGCGCAACGGCCGGGACGGTTTATACCGGGCCAGTTTCCATTGGCGTGACGACGACGTTGAAGGCGATCGCGTACATGAGCGGCGCGACCAACAGTGCCGTTGCGAGTGGTGTTTACACGATCAAGGTAGCGACGCCCACTTACAGTCCGGTGGCCGGTACGTATGCCAACACACAGAATGTGACGATTGCTTCGGCCACCAGTGGCGCCTCGATTCGCTATACCACGGACGGGAGCACACCGAGCGCAACGGTCGGCACGGTTTATTCCGGACCAGTTTCCATTGGTGTGACGACGACGCTGAAGGCGATTGCGTATCTGAGCGGTGCGACCGATAGCGCCGTCGCGAGTGGAGTTTACACGGTCAAGGTGGCGACGCCGACCTACAGTCCGGTGGCTGGCACCTATACCAGTGTGCAGAGTGTGGCGATTGCGACCGCAACTGTTGGCGCTTCGATCCGGTATACCACGGACGGAAGCGTCCCGACTGCTACTGTCGGTACGGTCTATACGGGTACTGTTGCTATCGGAGCGACGACGACGCTTAAAGCGATCGCTTACCTGAGCGGTGCGACGGACAGTACCGTTGCGAGTGGCGTCTTCACCATCAATCTGCCGGTGGCCGCAGCACCGGTGTTTAGTCCGGTGGCTGGGAGCTACACGGGCGCACAGAGCATAACGATCACGACAGCCACCAGTGGTGCCTCGATTCGCTATACGATTGATGGGAGCACGCCGAGCGCAACCGCCGGCACGGTTTATACCGGTCCGGTTAATATCAGCGTGACGACAACGCTAAAAGCCATCGCCTACATGAGTGGAGCGACCAATAGCGCGGTCACGAGTGGCGTCTTCACGATCAAGGTGGCGACGCCGGTGTTCAGCCCGGTGGCCGGCACTTACACCAGTGTGCAGTCGGTGACCATTGCTTCAACGACCGGTGGCGCTTCGATTCGCTATACGACGGACGGGAGTGTCCCAAGCTCCACGGTCGGTACGATCTACTCGGGGCCAGTGAATATCGGCGTGACGACGACGTTGAAGGCCATCGCGTATTTGGCTGGCGCAACGGACAGTGCGGTTGCGAGCGGGATTTTCACCCTCAATCTTCCCGTGAGTGCACCGGTGTTCAGCCCGGCGGCCGGGATCTTTTCCGGCGCGCAAACGGTGACGATCACCTCGGCTACCAGCAGCGCTTCGATTCGTTACACTACCGACGGTAGCACACCTACTTCAACGCTCGGTACGCCGTATACGGGAGCAGTGAATATCAGCGTGACAACGACGCTGAGGGCGATCGCCTACAAGAGCGGTGCGACGGACAGTGCGGTCACTGTTGCTCTCTACACATTTCAGGTGAGCGCCCCTGCCTTCAGTCCGGGGGCTGGAATCTATTCCGTTGGACAGACCGTGACGATTACTTCTGCCACCAGCGGAGCTACGATCCGTTACACGATGGATGGAAGCGATCCGAGCGCGACCGTCGGCACACTCTATTCGAGTCCGATCACAGTCGGAGCGAGCACGAGCTTGAAGGCGATTGCGTACAAGAGCGGCTGGACGGACAGCGTGGTTGTGAGCGGTGTCTATACCCTGCAAGCGAGTGCGCCGGTGTTCAGTCCGGTGCCGGCCACGTACACGACGGTGCAAACGGTGACGATCACGTCGGCGACGAGCGGTGCATTGATTCGGTATACGACGGACGGAAGCGACCCGAGCGCGACGGTCGGCACGGTTTATTCGAGTCCGATCACGGTCGGTGCGAACACGACCTTGAAAGCGATTGCGTACAAGAGCGGCTGGTCGGACAGCGCGGTCATGAGCGGCCTCTACACGATCATTTTGCCAGTGAGTGCGCCTACGTTCACTCCCGCCGCTGGCACGTATGCCAACGCGCAGACTGTGACGATTGCCTCGGCGACGAGCGGCGCGTTGATCCGCTACACGACGGACGGGAGCGACCCGAGCGCGACCGTCGGCATTGTTTATACCACGCCAGTAAATATCGGGGTGACGACGACGTTGAAAGCCATCGCGTATCGAAGCGGCTGGTCGGACAGCGCGGTCGTGAGCGGTGACTATGCCCTGCAAGCGAGTGCGCCGGTGTTCAGTCCGGTGCCTGCCACCTACACGACGGTGCAAACGGTGACGATCACGTCGGCGACGAGCGGTGCATTGATTCGCTACACGACGGACGGAAGCGACCCGAGTGCGACGGTCGGTACGGTTTATTCGAGTCCGATCACGGTCGGTGCGAACACGACCTTGAAAGCGATTGCTTACATGAGCGGCTGGTCGGACAGCGCGATCACGAGCGGACTCTACACGATCATTTTGCCAGTGAGTGCGCCGACGTTCACTCCGTCCGCCGGCACGTACGCCAACGCGCAAACGGTGACGATTGCATCGATCACTAATGGGGTCTCGATTCGCTACACAACGGATGGGAGTGACCCGAGTTCAGCGGTTGGCATTCTTTATACCGGACCAATCACAATCGGAGTCACCACGACGCTGAAGGCCATGGCCTATCGGAGCGGTTGGTCGGACAGTGCGGTCACCACTGCTGTTTATGCGCTGCAAGCGAGCGCGCCCGTGTTTAGCCCGGTCGCGGACACCTACACGAGCATTCAGAGTGTGACGATTGTCTCGGCGACAAGCGGTGCGTCGATTCGCTACACGACGGACGGAAGTGATCCGAGTGCAACGGTCGGCGTGCTTTATTCTGGACCGATTACGATCGGAGCAAATACTACGTTGAAGGCGATCGCCTTCAATAGTGGCTGGTCGGACAGTGCTGTTACCAGCGGGCTCTACACCATTATTCTGCCGGTAATTGCCCCCACGTTCAGCCCCGTGACCGGTACCTATGCAAACGCACAAACGGTGACGATTGCATCGCTGACGAGCGGCGCCTCGATTCGCTACACGACAGACGGGAGTGACCCGAGCGCAACGGTTGGTCTTCTTTATACCGGGCCCGTGAATATCGGAGTCACGACGACGCTGAAAGCCACCGCCTATCAAGACGGTTGGTCGGATAGCGCGGTTGTGAGCGGCATTTATACGCTGCAAGCGAGTACGCCGGTGTTTAGTCTGGTGGCGGGCACATATACGAGCGCGCAGACGGTGACGATTACGTCGGCGACTAGCGGCGCATCGATTCGTTATACGACGGACGGCCGCGACCCGAGTGCGACGGTTGGCGCGCTCTATTCAGGACCAGTGGCGGTTGAAGTGACGACGACGCTGAGGGCGATTGCTTATTTGAGCGGCGCGACTGACAGCGCCGTCGCGAGTGCCGCTTATACAATAAATCTGCCGACGCCGATCGTGGCGGCAGGCTTGCGTGCGTGGTACCGGGCGGATGTAGGCGTCATCAAAGATTCCAACAACAAGGTGAGTCAGTGGACAGATATTTCCGGTCTAGGTTTTCACGTGACGCAGACGGCAGATGTCGCCCGGCAACCCAGTTTCACGGCTGCCGTCGTGAACGGCCAACCCGCCGTCACTTTTGATAACACCGGGCGCATGGCATTGCGCACCCCGGGATTGATCGACCTGCAGAACGGCAGCAACGACGTCACTATGATCGCGGTCGTGCAGCCAGGGGCGACGCAGCCCTACGCTGCGACCTTGTTGGACTGGGATATGGACAATGGAAACGGATTTCACTGGGCGCAGCGGAACGATAGCCTTAATCAATTTTATCTCGAATGGGTGGATGCCGCACAAAACGCGGGGCAAGTTGGGCCGGCGTTGACCGTGGCGACGGCGCAGGTGCAAGTTCTCTCAACCGTAAAGAATGGAGCGACTGTCCTGACGTATTTGAATGGGCTCACGCAGGGTGGGGCGAATGTAAGCACGACATTGGGTGCGGGGCCGGCGGCGCTCGCTTTGGGCAACAAGATTTATCCCTATTATAGTTTCAACGGCCAGATTGCGGAGGTGCTCGTCTACAACCGTGCTCTCTCTGCGGTGGAACGTCAGCAGATCGAAACGTCCCTGAAAGCCAAATACATCAATCCGGATGCCGATGGCGACGGATTGCCTGATGCGTGGGAGGACCAGCAACTAGGCACCCGCAGTTACGGGCCAACCGACGATCCGGGTAACATAGGCCGGACATTGCTCCAATCTTTTCAGCAGGGCTCGAGTCCATGGCCCGCACCAACAGTCGCGGCTGATTTGCGCGCGTGGTACCGAGCGGATGCAGGCGTGATTAAGGACGTGGGCAACAAGGTCAGTCAGTGGACGGATCTTTCCGGCCACGGTTTTCATGTGACACAGACGGCAGAAATCGTACGGCAACCTGATTTTATCGCGGGGGCCATGAACAGCCAACCCGCGGTAGCATTTGATGGCGCCACGATGCTGAAGAGCCCGGGATTTGCCGACCTGCAAGTTGGCAGTTCTGATGTGACGGTCATCGCCGTGGTAAACCCAGAGGCGACTCAAGCTTTTGCATCGACGATATTATATTGGGGAACGGATGGTAATCTCAGTCACGGTTTAATCACGGAGGGACTGCTGAATCAGTTCCAGATGCACTGGGCGGATGGAAACAATGCGGAAGTGAAATCCCCGCGGCTTACTGTCCTTCCCGGTCAAGTACAGCTATTGGAAGCGGTGAAGAGTGGTGCGACCGCCACCGTCTTTTTTGATGGAGTATTCCAAGGGGTGAATGCCGTGCCCGCTGCGATGGCACCCATGATCTCGCCGGTGGCGGTGGGCAATGCCGCCTATCCTTACTATGGCTTCAAGGGCCAGATCGCCGAAATCCTCGTCTATAATCGCGCACTCTCAACTACCGAGCGCCAACAAGTCGAACAAGCTCTGGCCGCTAAGTACTCCATCCGCACGACTCCCACCCCGGTCATTAGTTCTCCGCTCACCATCACCGCGCCAGTAGGAGCCGCTTTCAGTTATCAAATCACCGCAACAAATAATCCAACAAGTTTTGCGGCCACGGGTTTGCCCTCGGGTTTGAGTGTAAACTCCACGACAGGCCTCATCTCGGGCACGCCTGCTTCCGCTGGAATCTCGAATGTATTAATCAGCGCCCTTAACGCCGGTGGCACGGGCTCCGCCTCGCTCACACTCACCACCACCGTTCAAACCGCCCCCATCTTCACTTCGGCTTCCTTGCGCGCTGGACGCTTCGAACGCGGCCTGCCTTTTGCTCTCGTGGTCGTCGGTGATCGGCTGGCCTCCGGTTCGGTCGTGATCGATTTCCTGAAGGCAAACGGCGGTCGTGAAGTGATCGCTCCTCTGGTTTTCGTGAATGGCGAATGGGTTGCCTCGGGCTCGACTCCTGCCGATGTGCCACTCTCGGGTCTCGCCGGTGCCTCGATTCCTCTGTCCGTTAAGCTCACTCTCCAAAGCCCAAGCGGGGAGGGGAGCTCACCGATCATCACGCTCCTACTGCTCAACGACACGACCGCACCTTCAATCACGGTCGATCAACCGACGACCGCCGTGATCGATGCCGCCGCGACAACGATCACCGGAACCGTCAGCTCCGACACCACCGACCTGAAGATCGCCGCTGGCGCTTCGCCTGGCACTTCCGTTACTTTCGATCCCGCCAACGGCCGCTTCTCGATTACGCTCACTCTTCAGGAAGGACCGAATCCCTTCACTTTGGTCGCCCGCGATTTCCTCGGCAATCAATCGCAGTCTGCACTCGCTCTCACTCGAACCCTCCACGCCCCCGTCATTGTATTCACTTCCCCTGTCAGCTTCACCGATACGGTTAACACCACGACACTCCGTCTGGTCGGCACGGTCACCGATGCGAGTACCGTTACGCTCACCCTCAATGGCGCTCCGGTCACGCTGGGTGCCGGCGGTGCCTTTGATCTCCAGCACGCTCTGCTGAACGAAGGCGCCAACACCTTGGTGTTCGTGGCCGAGGATTTCTTCCGTCTGAAGACCAGTCTGACTTACACGGTTTACCGCATCACTCAGGGCCCCGCCCTCACGATCACCAACCCGCTCGCTGATCCGTTCGTGACGCGCCTGGCCTCCCTGCAGCTCACGGGCACCGTCGGCACCAGTGCCACACAACTGCTCGTCAACACCACTCCCGTCACCGACTTTGCCTCCGGCACTTTCTCTGCTCCCGTGACCTTAGTGGCGGGCGATAACGCCATCACCGTCGAAGCCCGCGATGTTTTCGGCAACGTGCGCACGCTCACGCGCACGATCACCCTCGATCAAAAGCCTCCGACGATCACCGATCTCATTCCGCAGACCGGTTTCGTGACGAATACTCCGACGATGATTGTTTCCGGCCGCGTGGTCGACGGCCAGACGCTCACCCTCAATGGCACCGCCGTCACACTCGCGCCCAATGGTACTTTCGCTTCGACGATTACTTTGGCGGAAGGCGCGAGCACCCTCACGCTGGAGGCGAAGGATACCATTGGGAACTCCGCCGAAATCGAGCTCAACGGACGCCTCGATACGATTGCTCCCGTCGTCACGATTGCTGCTCCGCTTCCGAGTGCCACCACCGGTGCCGCTTCGATCAATGTCGTCGGGACCGTGGATGATTCCACTGCCACCCTCACGATCAACACCGTGGCCGCCGTTAATACCGCTGGTACCTTCACCAGCCCCGTCGCCTTGAGCTCGGGTGCGAACACGATCACGGTGCAGGCCCGGGATGCCGCCGGCAATACCGGTTCGAAAACCATAACCGTCAACCGCGACACCACCGCGCCGATCCTCACCTTCACCGCGCCGCTCAATGCTAGTTTGCGTAAGCTCACCACCGTACGCGTCACCGGCACCGTCGATGATAACCAAGCGACGGTACTCGTGAATGGCCTCGCCGCTACGGTGTTCAACGGAACCTTTGAGTTGGTCAATCTGTCGCTCGTGGAAGGTCCGAATACCATCACCGCTGTTGCCACCGATACCTTCGGCAATGTGTCCACGCCGATTTCACTCGCTGTCACGGTGGATACGATTGCTCCGGCCAAGCCCACACTCACCAATCCGCCCGCCTATGTTAAAACGGATCGGGTGCTGCTCACGGGCAGTGCTGCGCCACTTGCTACCGTTTCGATTTCTGGGGGCTTGATTACGGTGACGACAACCGCTGACTCCGCTGGCGCGTTTAGCGCGACCGTGCTGCTCGCCACGAACAAGACGAACAATCTTTTCCTCCGTGCCACTGACGACGCCGGCAACGAAAGCGATCCGTTGGTCTATACCGTCGTGTCCGATACCATTGCTCCCGTCATTACTCTCTCCCGTCCCGCCGTGGCCGCCAGCCTCACCACGGCGCTGGTCGAGGTCGTCGGCATCGTCACCGACGTCAATCTTAGCCCAACGCTCTCGGTGAACGGCCAGATTGTTCCGGTCAATACGTCCGGTCAGTTCGGCTGCAGTCTGACTCTGCCGGATAATCCAGCCCAGGACATCACCGTCATCGCAATCGATCTGGCCGGCAATCAAGCGACCCTTACCCGCACAGTCGCCGTCGCCAATGCGGCCGGTGACGATACGCCGCCGTCCATCGTGGTTCTTAGTCCCGCTTATGACAGCATTGTCCCTAGTGCGCAGATTTCCGTCACTGCTCTGATCACCGATGAGTCGGCTCTCACCAACATTTCGATCGGCGGCAACGTCGTGACTGATTCGAATGGGGACGGGCGGATCACGACCAACGTCACGGTGGATGCGAATGGCGAATTTATTTTGAGCGCCACCGACGCAAACAGCCTGACTACTTCAATAACCCATCGCGTACGGGTCGATAGCGCCCCTCCGACCGCTCCCACAATTCAGCGTTTCAGTCAGGATGGTTCGACTTCCGGCTCGCAAGTCACTCTCTATGGGGTGGGCCAGGCGGGCCTGCGTTACGAAATCACGGGCGGTTTGCTGCCCACCCAAACCGGCGTCATCGGTGCGGATGGCAAGTTCGTCGTCCCCGTCTCGCTCATCGCCAATACGACGAATCACCTGCAAGTGGTGGTGATTGGGACGAACGGCGTGCGCTCCACTTCGGTCATCGGCGATTTCATCCAGGATTCCGTGCCTCCGCGCGTCGTGCTCACCAATCCGGCGGCTTCCGCTGATCGCGTGGCGTTGGCCACGGCGATTCAGATCACCTTCAGCGAAGCCATCCGCGCCGCAGATGTCGCCTTCGTACAAGTGAGCAGCGGGGCTAGTCCGGTTTCCTGCACGCGCACTCTCTCCACCGACGGCACGATTCTTACGCTTACTCCGGCGGCTCCTTTCAGCGAGGCGGCCAATATCCAAGTGACGGTCCCCGCGACCTTGGGCGATCTGGCCGGCAACACTCTTGGCACCGCCTACGTTTTCGCTTTCAAGACCACCGAGCGCACCGCCCCTCTGGCACCGGTCGTCGATGCGGTGTCGGCCCGGACCAATAAACTCACCGTGGTGATTTCGGGTACGGCCGAGCCGCTCAGTCACATCGTCATTTCCGGTGCCGCGTCTGCGCTGCCGGTGGATACCGACGCGACCGGACGCTTTGCCCTCACCGTCACGCTGAATTCCAATGCGATCAACGTACTCCTGGTTACTGCGACAGACGCCGCCGGCAATACCTCGCTGCCGACCTCCGTTACGATTACGCAGGCAGATCAGGCGCTGGTTGTGCAATCGTCCGTCCCAGCGGCCGCAGCAAATAATGTCTCGGTGAATACCGTTCTTGCCGTGACGTTCAACAAAGCGCTCGATCCCAGCACGCTCACCGGCGTAGCCTTGGTCAACCCCGCTATTGTCCCCACCACGGTGTCGGTGAATGGATTTGTCCTCACGCTCACGCCGAGCTCAGCCGTACTGGAGATGGGCAAGAGCTACGAGATCGTGCTCCCGGCGAGCATTGCCGATCTCTTCGGTAATCGTTTGGGCACTACCCAGCGTCTTGCTTTCACCACGTTCACGAATCAAGGAGTGCCGGTTCCGATTATCTACAGCGCCCAGCCCGTGGGCGCTACCAACAAACTCTCCGCCACGATTTCCGGATTTTCTACTCCCGGCACCCAAGTCCTGATCAGCGGTGGCAGTGCGCCCTTCACGTTCCCTGCGACGGGAGTGATCGACGCCACCGGCCTATTCACCTTCGACGTACCGCTGCAGCCGAACGCGCCGAATGCCATCACGCTCACCGCCCGCAATGCGCAGAGCCAGTTGTCCGCGCCGGTCACCGCCCTGAACGTCCGGCAGGATTCGATTGCGCCGACGGTTGTCTCCACCACGCCGACTGCCGGTGCGAGCACCATCGATGCCTACGCCGCCATTGTGGTGCTGTTCTCGGAAGCAATTCAGGCCGCCCCGCTTAGCGCGCCTATCCCCGCCATCCGCCTGTACGATGCGCTGAATCTCGTCGTGCCGGGGAATTGGGTTCCGTCCCCGGATGCCCGCAGCGTCACCTTCTATCCGGCCCGCTCCCTCGCGCCCGAGGCGAACTTCAAGATCCTGATCAGCTCCGCCGTGCGCGATCTCGCGGGAAATCCGCTCGGCGCCCCGGTCGCAGTTGATTTCACCACGGCCACCTCGAACCAGGCGGATCGCCCCGCCTCGCCGGTCCTCGATCCGCTGGCCTCGACCAAAACGCTCGCGCCTACGATCACGCTCACCGGCAGCGCGCCGGCCGGAGCGCAATTAAATGTCTACGGTGGACAAACCAACGCCAGCGCCCTCGTCGATGCCAACGGCCGCTTCTCCGTCACCGTTACGCTCATCCCGAATTCCCTGAACCCACTTGCCCTCTTCGCGCAGGTCGGAGCCGAACCGAATATCAGCCGCAGTTTGCCGACTAATATCACAATCACTCAGGCGAAAAACGCGGTCGGTATCCGCATTCTCTCCCCGCAACCCAACCTCGAATATAATAACCGTTCGATCACCGTCGCCGGTGTCATCGATGATCCTTCGTCCGTGAAAAGCATTAAAGTCGAGGGCGCCCCGGCCGCCATCGCCGGCCGCTTCTTCTTCCACCAGGTGATTATGGATGCGACTCCCGGCCCCAAGACCGTGCGGGCCGTCGCAACCCTTCAGGATGACACGACGATTGAAGCGTCCGTCTCGTATCCGATGTTGGTCGAGCCCGCTGGTACCGACACGAAAGCTCCGATCCCGCGCTTCATCTTCCCTGAGGAAGGTGATTCCATGAATGGCGAAGTCGTGGAAGCGCTCCTGACGGTGGAGGAGGGCGTGCAGCTCACGTCGGTCGAGATTGATCGCGTCGTGGCTCACCAGGTCGTCGGCAACATCTTCTTTATCTACGCCCACCTGCCGTTGCAGGGCGCGAACACGATCACCGTCAACGCCACCGATGCCGCCGGCTTGGTCGGCACTGCGTCCGTCAACGTCACGATGGATTCGATCGGCTTCACCTCACCGCCGACGGTTGATGTTGGGACACTGGGTTCTCTCACCAATCAAAGCGTCATCACTCTCACTGGCACCGGCGAGCCCGGCGGTACCATCGTCGTGTTGAACGGTCTCGTTCCGGTCCGCACTGTGATTTCTCCGTCCGGCACGTACACCGTCGCGGTGCCGTTGAACCCGAACACGACCAATCATCTTCAGATCTTCATCACCGATGCGGTGGGTAACCAGTCGCCGGTGACGACGATTGATATCACACAAGACGATACGCCGCCCACGATCATTTCGACCTCGCCTGCCGCCGGTCAGACCGGTGTGCCGCAGAATGCCCCGATCGAAATCGTTTTCTCCGAAGCACTCAACGCGACGACCGTCAGCCCTGCTGCGGCCATCGTGTTGCGCAGTGCCCTCGGTCAATCCATCCAACGCAGCGTCAATCTCTCTGCCGATGGCAAAACGATCCGCATCGTGCCCTCGTACAAATTCCTTCGCGGCGATACCATCACGGTCGATATTTCCGGCAGCATTGCCGATATCCACGGCTTTGTGTTGGGCAAAGATCAATCGATCAGCTTCACCACCGTCGCCGGCCAGACTACGCTCTCCGGCATCGTCATCGATCCGAACCTCCGACCGCTCGCCAATGTGAAGGTGGGCATTCGCGGCACCACGCTCACGCAGACGACCTCCAGCTTCGGCACCTTCCTGCTCGATGATGCTCCCGTCGGCGATCAGATCCTCTACATTGATGCCCGGCCCGATCCGCTTACCGGACTTTCGCCCCAAGGCGATGCCCGCATCTTCAACTATCTCGAATTCCTCGTGCCCGTGCGCAAGGGCACTGATAACGGACTCGGCCGGCCGATCTTCATGGTCGAAACCGATTTCTCGACGGCGTCCGTTCTCGCTCTCACCGGTAATGCCAATCAGCTCACCTTCACGCCGGCCACCAAGGATCTGAAAGATTTTTCGATCACGTATAAAGGCGGTTCCGCCCACTTCGCCGATGGTTCGACGCGCGGACAACTCACCGCCACGCGCATCGATCCGGCCAATATTCCCGATCGTCTGCCCTCCGGCGCCATCCCACACTTCCTCGTGGAGCTTGGACCCGATGATTTGATTTTCGATACACCCGCGTCACTCGGCTTCCCGAATGTCTACAATCTAGCAGTCGGTGCCGAAGTGATCGTCTTCCACTTCAAGTATGGCGTGCACGATTATCAGGAGCTCGGCCGGGCGGTCGTCGGAGCCAACAATCGCATTCTCACCACTCCGATGCTCAGCGAAGCCGGCTTCATTGGCATCGTGCCCGCCGATAAATCGTTCGATCTCACCCGCACCTATCTCCAAGGCCGCGTCGTTGATACCGCCGGGAAAGGGCTCGCGGGAATTTCCGTCAACGCCATCGCGGGCAGTTCCTATGTCGTGACCGATAAAGACGGAAATTACTCCATTCCGTTGCCCGAGGTTCGCATCGAGCTGATCCGCACGTACGCCACCGTCACCACCGATCTCGGCTCCCGCAATGGCGAATCGCCCAGTTTGGTCTTCCAATCGGGAATGGTGAAACTCAGTCCCTCCGGCGTCACCCAGATCCCCGACATCGTGGTCGATAGCTTCTTCCTCGGCGGTAGCATCCGCTACGTCGATGCCGATGGGGCGAAAATTCAAGTCACCGCTCTGGGTTACAGTACGGATGGGAAATTGGTCTCGCTCGATGCTCCCACCGTCCACGGCGTCGATATCTACGTCTACCGGCGTATCAGCGCACCCGGCGCAGCTCCCGCCTATGACTCGCAGCCCTACATGAAGACGACAGCCGGACTCGATCCCTTCGACAATTTGAATTTTAAAGCGGGTTTCGTCCTGGCCTTCCTCGGTTCCCTCGAGACCGACGCTACTAAAGTCGCCAGCCTCAAATCGCAGATTCCCGTGCCGGGAGATGTCGTCAAGCTCGTCGCATTCGATCGCAAGACCGGCTTCTACGGGGAGACGGACTTGAAAATCCCAACAGGGTCCGAGAATATCGGCGGCAGCACGCCGCTCGATGTCCTCGTGAATCTCGAACTCCGTCCTCCTGTCATCCAGCTCGATATGAACCGCGTCTTCTTCCTCGATGGCATCCGCCGCCGCGCGAATATTCCGCATCGCGGCATCGCCTTCACCAACGATGAATACGTGGAATTCAAAACGAGCTGGACGACTCCCGCCGCCACGCCGCTCGATCGCGCTGAGCTCGCCCTGACCGGCCGGTTGCGCGTCAACTCCGTCGATTACCAGACAGATTATGGCTTCGTCGTGCGGGGAGGGGAGCACTTCCGCGTCCTCGAGCTCCGCGAAGCCCTCGTGCCCAATCGCCTCACCATTCTCCAACGCGACACCGATGTCGGCATCGAGACCGTCTCCGTTTCCCGCGACGGCACCTTTGTTGATGCCACGCTCCTGCCGATCACCGTGAAGACCGATTCCTACGGCCTCGCGCAGGCTCCGGTTGATGTGACCGAGACCACGAGCAAGAACGTCGAATTATACATTCTGAATCTATTGCTCTCCCCGAGTGATAACGGTCTCGATGCTTCCGGCCGGTTTCTGCCTGGCAAAGTGATCAACATCGGTGGCAACCCGTTGACGACGGATAGCAAAGGCTTTTTCGGCAAACACCTCACCGGCAGTATGGGCGCGGGAGGAATTCCTGTACAGACCGACAACAGTCTCACTTCCCAGTTTGGCCAAACACTCACGCCGGTCATCAATGCCCTCACCGATTCTCCCGCCGGGCTTGTGCCGTCGCGTGGTGCCCAAGGAAACACCGTGCTCATTAACGGCCTTCACTTCAGTCCCGTCGCCACCGACAACAAAGTCGATTTCAACGGCGCCGTCGCCGTCGTGCAAAACGCCAGCGAGACCCAGCTCAGCGTCATCGTACCCGACCTCGCCTCCGCCGGAGATGTCTCGGTCACGATTGCCGGCAAAAAATCCAATGGCGTTCCTTTCGAGTTCCTCTCCGTCGGCATCAACAACGGATCCTTCGAAGACGGCACGTTCCGGGCTTTCAAACTCACCGGCAGTGGCCAGGTGGTAACACGCTGGAAGCAGCTTACGCCCACCGACCGTCAATTCATGGCCTTCCTCGACACGATGAGCTATCCCCGCGACGGCATTAGCACATTGACCTCCGATCCGTTCGAAGTCCCCGCTACCGGCCCGCAAACCTTGCTCTTCGAATA
>JANYCF010000212.1 GCA_025360455.1 Opitutaceae bacterium
TCAATCTCTCGACCTACGCCCGGCAGTCCAACGCCACCGCCATCTGGCGCGCCTACAAACGCGGCGCCTGCCTCGCGAATCCGTGCTACACGCAGATCCATCCGACCTGCATTCCCGTCAGCGGCGACTACCAGTCGAAGCTCACGCTCATGTCCGAGTCGCTGCGCAACGACGGCCGCATTTGGGTGCCCAAGAAAAAAGAGGACGCCAAGAAAGCTCCCGCCTCCATCCCCGAGGCCGACCGCGATTATTATCTCGAGCGCATCTACCCAAGCTTCGGTAATCTTGCGCCCCGCGACGTCTCCTCCCGTGCCGCCATGCGCATGTGTGACGAAGGTCGCGGCGTCGGCGAGACCGGCCTCGGCGTTTATCTCGATTTCGCCGATGTCATCAAGCGCCTCGGCGAACCCGTCGTGCGCGAACGCTACGGCAATCTCTTCGACATCTATCACGAGATCACCGCGGAGAATGCCTACAAGACGCCGATGCGCATCTTCCCTGCTGTCCACTACACGATGGGCGGCCTCTGGGTGGACTACAATTTGATGTCCAATATTCCCGGCCTCTTCGTGCTCGGCGAAGCCAACTTCTCCGATCACGGCGCCAACCGCCTCGGCGCTTCCGCGCTCATGCAAGGCTTGGCCGACGGCTACTTCGTCGTTCCCTACACGATTGGCAATTACCTTGCCGACCAGAAATCCGGCTCACGTCCGAAGACGGATGCGCCCGAATTTAAGCAGGCCGAGGAGAACGTCACTTCCATGACCGAGCGTTTCCTCGCCAACAAAGGCAAGGAGCCCGTCAGCCATTTCCACAAACGTCTCGGCAAAATCATGTGGGAACACTGCGGCATGGCCCGCACGAAGGCCGGCCTGGAAGCCGCCCTCCAGAAGATCCCCGCCCTCCGGGAGGAATTCCAAGCCAACGTCAAAGTCCCCGGCTCCGCCGCCACGCTCAACCAATCACTCGAGCAGGCCGGCCGCGTCGCCGATTTCATCGAGCTTGGCGAACTGCTCTGCCGCGATGCGCTCACCCGCGAAGAATCCTGCGGCGGCCATTTCCGCGAGGAATATCAGCACCCCGACGGCGAGTGCAAACGCGACGACGAACATTACGCCCACGTTGCCGCCTGGGAATACCAAGGCGAAGGCCAGACGCCCCTCCGCAACACCGAGCCGCTCAATTACGAATTTACCAAGATGAGCGTGCGCTCCTACAAATAATTCCGAGGAAAATCCCATGGTTTCCGAAATACAGTCCAAGAAACTCTTCTCTGTCACGCTGCGGGTCTGGCGTCAGGCCGGCCCGACCGTCCCCGGCAAGTTTGTCGACTATCCTGCGACGAACATCAGTCCCGACATGTCGTTCCTCGAGATGCTCGACGTCGTGAACGACGAGCTGACGAAGACAGGCGATGAGCCCATCGCCTTCGCCCACGATTGCCGCGAAGGCATCTGCGGCACCTGCTCCTGCACGATCAACGGCAAGCCGCACGGTCCGGGCAAAGGCGTCGCCACCTGCCAGACCTACATGCGCAGTTTCCATGAAGGTGACTTGATCATCGTCGAGCCCTTCCGCGCACGGGCTTTCCCCATTATTAAGGATCTCGTCACCGAGCGGAAAGCCTTCGACAAAATCCAGCAAGCGGGCGGTTTCATTTCCGTTCGCACCGGTGCCGCACCCGATGCCAATTCGATTCCCGTTCCGAAAGAAGACGCCGATCTCGCGATGGATGCCGCTTCCTGCATCGGTTGTGGCGCGTGCGTGGCCGCCTGCAAAAACGCCAGCGCGATGCTCTTTGTTGCCGCCAAGGTTTCCCAGCTGGGCTTGCTCCCCCAAGGTCAACCCGAGCGCGACAAACGCGTACTCGCGATGGTGCAGACGATGGACGAAGCCGGTTTCGGCAATTGCACGAATCAATATGAGTGCAGTGCGGTTTGCCCCAAGCTCATCTCGCATGATTTCATCGCCCGCCTGAACCGCGACTACATGTCCGCGCTCTTCAAAGCCCGCTTCAAGCCCGCCTCCCACGCCGCCGCCGGCGACTGAGCGCTGTCTTGGGTGGAACCCGGCCTCCGGACGGGTTGGTTCGTATTCGCAGGGCCGGCCCTTGTGGCCGTGCCGTGTCTGTTGAAGGTAGGGCGGAACCGCTGGGCCCGCCGTGAATAAGAAATCGCGCCGTGTCTCCCCCTCCGTCACAATTCCGTGACACCACCAAATAGCGCTTGATTCATATACCTGCACAGGAATATGAAATCCGGCATGGAGCTGGTTCAAATCTACGAATGCCTCTGCGACACCACCCGGCTGCGTATCCTCAACGTACTGGGGCAGGGCCCGCTCTGCGTCTGTCATTTCCAGGAAATACTCAACGAGCCGCAGGTGAAAATCTCCAAACACCTCGCCTACCTTCGCGTTCGCGGGCTGGTGGAAGTCGAGCGCCGCGGCAACTGGATGATCTACGAATTACCCGCCAACCCCTCCCGTGAACTCGCCGCTAATCTCGCCTGCCTACAGGACTGCGCGACGGAGAAAGCTGTTTTTAACCGCGATCTCGCCCGCCTCCGCCGACTCGATCTCACCTGCGCTCCGGTGGCCGCAAAGCGCGGCACCACCAAGCGCTGCTGCTAATTCAATCCGACCATGAACAACCTCCCCAACGAAATATCTGCGATGACCGTTTCCACTTTGCGTTCGGTTTTGGCCGCCGCCGCTGATTTGCCGATCACAGTAATCTGGCCCGATGGCGAACCCATCGAAGCGCATTTTCATGTGACCGAGGTGGGCCGCGTCCAGCGCGATTTCGTGGATTGCGGCGGTACGGTGCGCCAGATTGTGACCTGCCTGCTGCAATCGTGGGTAGGCGACGATATCGACCACCGCATCACCGGCGGCAAGCTGCTCAAAGCGTTCGTTCATGCTGAACCGATTTTGCGCGGAGAGGATTTGCCGGTGGAGTTTGAATACGACGCGTGCAATGTCGTGCAATTGAAAGTCCTGTCGGCGACGGTGGAAACCGACCGATTGGTGATTCGGCTCGGTAAGAAACAAACCGACTGCCTCGCCAAGGAACTCTGTATTCCCTCAACACGCGGTGCCGCCACCGCCGGCTGCTGCTGAGTGCGCAACGATCACTTCCATGAATTCTTCGAAACCCACCGTTCTCATTCTTTGCACCGGTAACTCCTGTCGCAGCCATCTCGCCGAAGGGATTTTTCGTGCGTCGGCTGGCGACATTCTCACCGTCGCCAGCGCCGGCTCCAAGCCGGCCGGCTACGTGCACCCGCTCGCGATCCGCGTGATGCAGGAAATCGGCATCGATATCTCCGCTCATCATTCGAAGCACATGAATGATTTTCTCGCCGGTACGGTCGAGACCGTGATCACCGTGTGCGGCAATGCTGATCAAGCGTGTCCGGTCTTCCCCGGACAGGTGAATCGTCATCATTGGCCCTTTGATGATCCCGCGCATGCCACCGGTACCGAAGAAGAACAACTCGCGGTGTTTCGCCGCGTCCGAGATGAAATTCGACGCGCCTTCGAATGCTACGCCGATGGCCGACAGGACGCACAGAAGCCTGCTCGCTGGCAGATCTGAAGGTGGAGCGCGTTGCCCCCAACGCGCTAGACGCAACGCACCGTTTCAAGCAGCGCCTAGTGGGCAAGTCGTTCCACCTTTTAATCCATCAATTCTGAAAAATTCATGTCCGACTCGCTCACCAAAAAACTCTCTTTCCTCGACCGTTATTTGACGGTCTGGATCTTCGCCGCAATGGGAATTGGCGTGGCGCTCGGCCATTTTATCATCACCGATCCTGCCGCGTTTTTCGCGCCGTTTACCGTGGGCACGACCAATCTGCCCATCGCCATCGGCCTCATCCTCATGATGTATCCGCCGCTCGCGAAGGTGAAATATTCCCAGCTTCCCCGGGTCTTCGCCGACACCCGTATTCTCGGTCTCTCGCTCGTGCAAAACTGGCTCGTCGGTCCCGTGCTCATGTTCTTGCTCGCGATTGTATTTCTTCGCGACCGTCCCGACTACATGGTCGGCCTGATTCTTGTCGGGATTGCCCGCTGCATCGCCATGGTTCTCGTGTGGAACGAACTCGCGAAAGGCAGCCGCGAATACGCCGCCGCCCTCGTCGCGCTCAACAGCATTGCGCAGATTCTTTTCTACAGCGCCTTCGCCTGGCTCTTCCTCACGGTGCTGCCGCCGTACTTCGGACTCGAAGGCCGCATCGTGAAGATCGCGATGAGCGACATCTTCTGGAGCGTCATGATCTATCTCGGCATTCCGTTCGCCGCCGGCGCGCTCAGCCGGGTGATCTTGGTGCGACTGAAGGGTGAGGCGTGGTACGAACAGAAATTCCTTCCTCTGATTTCGCCCATCACCCTCGTCGCGCTGCTGTTCACCATCGTGATGATGTTCACGTTCAAGGGGAATGCCATCGTCGAGCTCCCGCTCGACGTGCTGCGCATCGCGCTGCCGCTCGTGATCTATTTTGCGCTCATGTTTTTCGTCAGCTTCTTCATGGCGAAGAAACTCGGCGCCGACTACGAACGCTCCACCACGCTCGCGTTCACCTCGGCAGGCAACAATTTCGAACTGGCGATTGCCGTCTCGATTGCCGTCTTCGGCCTGAACTCCGGCGTGGCCTTCGCCGCTGTCGTGGGGCCTTTGGTGGAAGTGCCGGCGTTGATCGCACTCGTCCATGTCGCCTTGCGACTCCGCTCGAAGTTCAGCCAAGCATCATCCGCTCAGCCGTAGCGATTCAGTTGATCAAGGTGGAACGCGGCCTCTGGACGGAATGGCGCTTAAGTTTGTTTGGTTTGGGTGGCGGGGCGGACGGTTTTTGCGGGGCGGCGGTGGAGGCTGCCATGCCGGACTGCGCGGTATTCGTGCCGGGGCCGGTTGAGGAGCGAAAAGGCTTTCGGGCGTCGCTTCAG
>JANYCF010000215.1 GCA_025360455.1 Opitutaceae bacterium
GGCCGAAGGGGTCGGGCGCGGCCGAAGGGGTCTGGCCGTGTTTTGTTAGTTTTGAATTGAACGGCAACGGGAAATTCGAGGGGGTCAGGCCGCTAGATGCTATTTCTCCTCTGACACAACGTTCTCCAATTACGCGCCAGCAAGGGTGCTGAAATGGGGTCAGGGCGGAAAACGGGGCGGGTTTCAATTGTTATAATTCACAGCGGGGAATGATCGCTGCTGCGAAGATTGTCTCCGCAGCGCGGAGACAATCTCGGCATAGCTAAGCCTTCACGGCAGCGAATGCCTAACCGAAAAGATCTCTTTGCAATGATTCAGGCCAATTGTCTCGACCGTGCCGAGACAATCTCCTGATCCGTGAAAACCTAGGCACTGCCGCAGCCAACAACGAAGTATTTAAGGTTGCGATAGACGAAATCTTCAAAGGCTATGGCCTACGTAGTCGCCCATTCAGAGCAGACATGGCGATATTCTTCACTTACCACGGTCATCTCGATGAATCGGCAAAAAGGGTCATGCTGTACCCTTTACCTTTATTAAATCGCAACGGGTGCCGGGCGAAGTGAAACGGTTCGTAATACGAACAACCGGTGTCGGGGTGCGTGATAAACTAAATCGCTGGTTCCGTTTTGCTGGTCTCTGGGCGCGCAGTTCGGTGGAGGGTAAATTGAGGACGGCCACGGCCTGACTTGCGACTCGACCAACCCCCACCACCACGCCATAAAATTCTCCCGATGCACTCGCTCTCGCTTTACCTCGATACCTCGGTGATCGGCGGCTACTTCGACACCGAGTTCATGGCCGACACCCGTGCCCTCTGGCGGCTCAAGGAGTCTGGACGGTTCCGATTTATCTCGTCGCAATTAGTGATCGACGAGATTGCGGGTGCGCCGGAACGGGTGCGCGCACTCATGCAGACGAGTTTTGCCATGGAGGACGTGCTCGATATCACTGTGGAAATGGAGGACTTGGCGGCGGCCTATATGGCGCAGAAAGTGGTGCCGGCAGCTTATGCGGATGACGCCCAGCATGTGGCGGCCTGTTCCGTGGCGCGCCTCGATTTTCTCGTCAGCTGGAACTTCAAGCACCTGGCCAATGTCCGCCGTGAAGCCGGCTTCAATGCAGTGAATATCTTGCAAGGTTACCGGCCTGTGCGCATTGTAGCGCCAACCTTCCTTATCCATGGCTACGACCAAGAAAAAGACCTTTGACGCGGTGGCGGAGTCCCGTCGCTGGCGAATCGCCGCCGGCAAGCGCTTGGCGGCAATGACGCCCGAAGAACGTCGGGAACATTTGCGACGCACCACCGAGGCGTTTTTTGCTCAGAAGCCCGCTCGCCGCCGTTCGTCCGCCCGCGAACTCGCTCACCACTGAAGCCGGAAAATATTGGTCAGGCTTTGGGGTTTGGGCGGACCAAAGGGCGCGGGTTACAAATTTTATAATCCATGGTACTTGGACTCTCCAAACCAATCCATGAAAACGAACATTCCAGGCAGCAATGAGACGGCGCGGCCTTTCCTGCCGGCGAAGGACTTCGACCTCTCCAAGCGCTTCTACGAAGCACTGGGGCTTGTGAAGGAGCTGGATGGGGAAGTGGAGATCTTCCGGATCGGGGCCAGCGGCTTTTCCTCCAAAGGCGTTTCCAAAAGGACTGGGCCGAAAATGCCATGATCCTAATTTCCGCAGTCAAGTTAACCGCTGATTTTCGCTAATCGGCGCTAATGCAGGCAATAGCCGACATTTTCTCGACGACTTCTGATTCACCTTCTCAGGTGAGCCCGTTTTTATCGCAGTTTCTTTTGAATTTCTTGATTAGCGTCAATTAGCGTGGATTAGCGGTTTCTCATCTGAGTTTTTTAGGATGATGCAGCTTCTGGTGGACGACGTGGACGTGTGGTGGACTCACCTGACTTCGCTCGATCTGCCCAAAAATTTTGGTGTGCCCGCACCGAAAGCACCGGCGCTCCAGCCCTGGGGCCTCCGCGTCGCTTTCCTGGTGGATCCATCCGGAGTGCTGTGGCACGTCGCGCAACGCCGCTCCAATGTTAAGCACGACGAATAGGAGAAGGGGCTGAAGAAAACGCGTCCGGAGGCGGAATGGCGCTTAAGTTTGTTTGGTTTGGGTGGCGGGGCGGACGGTTTTTGCGGGGTGGCGGTGGAGGCTGCCATGCCGGACTGCGCGGTATTCGTGCCGGGGCCGGTTGAGGAGCGAAAAGGCTTTCGGGCGTCGCTTCAG
>JANYCF010000252.1 GCA_025360455.1 Opitutaceae bacterium
CTGCGCCATGGCTTGGTTGATGATAAATACTTTGGGAGAGGTCGCGGTGTCGCTCTCGTTGAATGTGCGTCCGAGGTGAAAGCGCGTACCGACCGTGGCGAAGTAGTGGGGACTGACGCCGTTGATGGCGGCGACAGGTTCGTGTCCGGGCAGGGGGAGATCGCGGCCCTCGACCACAACTTTGCGTGGAGCGGACAAGCCAAAGAAAGGCATCGCGGTGGCAACGCAGGCGGTTTCTACCCCGGGCAACGCTTCGAGGCTTTCCACGGCGAGGCGTTGGAAGGCGGTAATTTTTTCTGAATCGGGGTAAGTGGCGGTCGGAAGAATAATGGTGCCGGAGAGAAGGTGGTCGGATTCCCAGCCGTGGCGGCGGTGGTTGAGCGTGTGGGCACCGCGGAGGAAGAGCGCAGCGCTAGCGAGCAAGACCATGGCGAGGGCGAATTGGCCGATGAGAAGAAAATTGCGGAAGCGTTGATGGCTGCGATCACCGGTGCTGCTGCGTGAGCTGCTCTTAAGGGTGCGATTAATGTCGAGCCGGAGGGCGAAGAGCGCGGGAGCGAGGCCGAAGGCGAGGGCGGTGACGAACGAAGCGAACAGCGCCCAGCTCAATACGAGCCAGTCGAGGGTGAATACCAAATTGTCGCCCTGATCGGTGCGGCTACGGACCGTGAGCCAGTCGGTCGCCCACAGGGCGACGATGATGGCGCAGAGGCCGCCCGCGAAAGCGAGCAGGAGTGACTCGGTGATCAGTGGGCGCAACAGCTGGGAGCGGGAAGCCCCGAGGGCGGAGCGGACGGCGAATTCGCGCGCACGGGCCATGGTGCGCGCGAGGAGAAAATTTGCGAGATTGGAACAGGCGATGAGCAGGACGCAGAGAGAGAGACCGACGAGCATGCTGAGAATACCTTTGCCGGTGGCGTCCACGATGGTGTCATTGAGCGGGACGGCGCGCCAGGAGGTTTCCGCATTGGCGGCGGGAAAATCTTTCGCGAGACGTAATCCGATGCTGGCGATGAGTCCTTCGGCTTGCGCGGAAGTAAGCGTGCCCGAGCGCCGGCCAATCAGATGGAGCTCGGTGGATTTGCGGTCCGTCTTTTCGTCGGTGGTGAAGCCGAGTGGCCGAAAAAGATCAACCCAGCCCCACACCCGCCAATCGCTGAAGGAATCGGGCAACACGCCGACGATTTCGTGGGCTTCACCATCGACGCGGACGGTGCGCCCGATGATATCGGAGGCGCCACCGAAATGATTTTGCCAATAGCGGTGACTGATCATGAGCACGCGGTGATTGCCCAACTGCGTTTCTTCCGGCCGAAGATTGCGGCCAAGTTCGGGGGGAATGCCGAGGAGGGAAAAGAAATTGGGGGAGATGCGGATCGCTTTGGCGATTTCTGCGGGTTGGCCGGGTTGGGCGAGGCTCAGGTCGGAGTGGGCATAGGCGGCAATCTCGCCGTAACCGTCCAACTTGGTTGGCAAGGAAAGATAATCCGCAGGCGACATTCCGCCGAGGGAATTTTGAGCGGTGGTGCGATAGAGGACGTCGAGATGAGCGCTGTCGGCAAAGGGCAGCGGACGCATAATCAGCGCATTGAGCAGACTGAACATGGAGGTGTTGGCCCCGATGCCGAGAGCAAGCGTGAGAATCGCGACGAGGGTGAACCCGGGAGATTTGGTTAGTTGGCGGAAAGCGATGCGGAAAGCGGCGAGCATGGGGGATGGGAGAAGTAGCGAGTAGAGAGTAGCGGGTAGCGCGTAGGAGGTGGGAAATCTTGAAAACTGAAAATCGTGAAAGCTTTAATCGGGAATTTTCGATCCGCTGGTTCGGCAATTTCAAAATGTCCGATGACCGCTTTCAAGATTTCTGTTTTCAGTGTGAAGTTGCGACTGGTGGGCGTGTAAGAGAAGAAGGGGATGGATTCTTATTCGATCAGGATTTGAGTTTCTCTAATCCCTTCGCGGCCCAGTAGTTTCCCGGGTCGAGTTCCACGGCAGTGGTGAAGGCGGCGCGCGCGGCGTCCTGGTGGCCGAGGGAAGCTTCGATCTCGCCGATCTTCTCCCAGAAATTGCTCGGGTTGGCGATGAAGGCCTGGCTGTACGGGCTGTTGCTCGTCGGGACAGGAAGAGGCAGGGCGAGGGCTTGCTTCAAACTGGCGAGTCCCCGTTCCAGATTGGTTTTTGTGGTGGCGGCGACATAGCCGTAAATGAAATGGCTCACCGCACTTTCGGGTTTCTTTTTGAGGAGTGCTTCACTGAAGCTGATGGCGGCGGGGAAATCCTTATCGATCCAGAGCAAACGATTCGCCTCACTGAGGGCGCTGCGGGGCGGATCAAGTTCTTGCAAGGCCCGTCGATGTTCTGCCGCCTTGTCTTTGTCGCCTCCGAGCATCCACGGTGCCCCATAAATCATGGCGAGAAATTCATGGGTGTCCGGATCTTTTGGATCGAGGGCCAGCGCCTGCTCGATAATTTTCCGTCCTTTTTTGAGCGAAGTCACTCCCGTGATTTGACTCATGCCGAAGT
>JANYCF010000262.1 GCA_025360455.1 Opitutaceae bacterium
CCGATCTCGATTCCTGCTGCACCGAATCAAACCGGCTAACTTGGAGGCCGTGGATGAACTATTCGAACGCTTCTTTTCCCGGAGAAATCCCGCATGAGTACGCCCGCACCATGGTGACTCGATTGATTTCCGAACTTCCAACGAAGTCTTCCAACCCATGAGTCAGCGTCCACAAAGTTTAGCCGAAGTCGCCCAACGTGGTACAGATCTGCGCAGTTTCGGTTGGGAATTTCAAGACTGGCTGCACACCGTGCGCGCCATCCGATCGCGGACGACCTTGCAACGCACCCTCGCCGAGGAGCCGGCTATTTTGGCGAAAAAATTCCCCGAGGGCCGGATTTCCGATGCCTGGCTGGCCGCCTACGCAGAGCATGCGGCAACACTCGCCGGTCTGGAAGCACCCAAATGGGCCAGCAGCACGAAACGTATCCTGTCCGAACCTTGGTTCAGCGTCGAAGCCCCGGCCGAACGCGCGCTCGCCCTCCGCGACAGCCCCGCTGCCTTCAAGAAGCGGAATCTTTTCACGCCAAAAATCGACCTTCCTCTCCGTCTCTGTGCCGGTCGGCCGCCCAAAACCGCCGAGGAAAAGAAACGCACCAACGCCGAGCGCCAGCGCCGCTTCCGCAACCGCCGTGCGCTCGAACTCGAAATGCATCGCCATGTTGGCAAAATGATCATGGCGGAAGAGTAACTCTATACCACGCCATCAATCGTCGCCCCTTTTCTTATCAAACCTTGGTCTTTGTCAGAAACCCATTAGCCACGAGCGTCGGATCAATCAACTGACGGAAAATCCGGTTGCCATCCAAGGGCGAAAGGCGCGGCTTTACCTCGATCCACCACATCAGTACTCCCATCAACGCTTCGGTCGTGAAACGGACCAAAGCATCAAGTGGGATCGGCGTTGCTTTCCCTTTAGGATCGCTCGCTTCGATCAGCCCGCGTCGAACCAGGCGATCAAACATCTGTCGAAAGGCATTGATCATCACCACGCCTCCACCGCTACCCAGCAGTGCCCGGGAAAGATCACGGCTGTCGTCGGCGTGCTCGAAAAACGCCAAGGTAAAACCAAGCGGATCCACTAGTCCATTCGCTGCCTCACGGGCGGCGCGCTGGGCTTGAGCAAGAAACTCCCGAAGATTCCCAATGCCATCAAGCAAGACACTCTCCTTGCTCCCGTGGTGGGCATAAAAAGTGGAACGTGCGACGTGGGCCCGCGTCACGATGTCGTTCACCGCAATGGCATCGTAGCCTTTTTCAAGGATCAATTCGACGAGCGCGCTACGCAGCGCTTCACGCGTGCGGACGATTCGGCGGTCGGGAGGAGCTTTGGTGGCAGACATAAAGGAGCGAGAGTTCGAGGAGTCATCCGGCAGCGTTTTCGAGCACACTACCCCGGAATGTCCGTTAACGGACATTGAGGGCCGCGAGTTCATTGCACCGGTCGGAATAGTATTCGGACACTCTGTCCGTTATGAAACAACCTGTCCATTTTAATTCCAACGCTCCCTCCACCCTCGCTTCACCCGACGAACCCGGCGTCCGGCGCCACCTGCCCGATCTCGTCCAACTCACCGCAGTCTCGAAACGCTACGGCGACCCGGTCACTGGCGAGCTCGCGTTGCAAGACATCAGCCTGCGCCTCAAACGAGGCGGCCTCACCGCCATTGTGGGCAAGTCCGGCAGCGGCAAATCGACGTTGCTCAACCTGCTCACCGGCACCGACCAGCCAACCTCCGGTGAAATCTTTGTGGCGGGCACGGCTGTGCATGCCCTCAACGAAACCACGGGCGCACATTGGCGCGGTGCTTCGGTCGGGATTGTTTTTCAATTCTTCCAACTCCTGCCCGCGCTCACCGTACTCGAAAACGTGGTGCTCCCGATGGCCCTGCTCGCTCGGGTTCCGTCCCGCCAGCGTGAAGCCCGCGCGCGCGAATTACTCGGGCTGGTTGGCATCGCCGATCACGCCCACAAACTTCCGACCTCGTTGTCCGGTGGACAACAACAACGCTGCGCCATCGCCCGGGCGCTCGCCAACAATCCCCCTCTGCTCGTAGCCGACGAACCCACGGGCAACCTTGATTCCCGCACGGCAGACGACGTACTGGCGTTGCTCCGCCGCCAAGCTGATCTCGGCACCACTGTGGTCGTGGTCACTCACGAACAGGACATCGCCCGCGTGGCTGATCGAATTATCACCCTAGCCGACGGTCGCGTAGTGACCGATGAACCCGGCAGCCGCTCAACCGCCCACCCAGCACAACGCCGATGAACCCGCTCTGGAAAAAACTCGCCGGAGATATCCGGCTTGAACGCGGCCGTTTGATTCTCACGGTCTTCGCTCTCGCTCTCAGTCTCGCTGGGTTAGGCACCATGCTCGATGCCTACACTGTGCTGATTCGGGAAATTGGCCGCAACTACCGCGAGACCTCCCCCGCCGCCGCCACCTTCGAATTGGAAAATGTCAGCGCAGAACTCGTCACAGCCGTCCGCCAAATCCCGGGCGTTGAAGCCAGCGAACGACGGCGTGCCCTCGATGCGCGCGTCCTAGACGGGAAAGACTGGCGGCCGTTGCGCTTGTTCATCGTGGATGATTTTTCGCACATGCAGGTCAATACCTTCGTTGCCCAAGAAGGCGCCTGGCCGCCGCCGACCGGCACGCTCCTGCTCGAACGCACTGCGGTGCGTTTGATGAATTTGAAAACCGGCGGCACCCTGACTGTGCGCGCGCCCAACGGAACGCCGCAAACCGTCCGCATCGCCGGCCTGGTACACGATGCGGGACTGGCTCCCTCCGAGCAGGAACGCACGATTTATGGCTACGCGACCGAAGCGACGCTACACGCCCTCGGAGAAACGAGCGGCTTCGACGAATTACGACTGCGCCTCGACCCGTCTTTCAACACACGCCCGGCCATCGTCGCGAAATGCCAGGAAATCGCGACGTGGCTGGAAAAGCGCGGACACCCGGTGCACGAATTGAGAATTCCCCCACCCGGTCGCCACCCGCATCAAGGCCCGATGGAAGCGGTCACCTTGTCGTTCATCGGTTTCGGCGCGATGGCGCTGATCCTCAGCGCAGTGCTACTCGCGACCACGATCAATGCTTTGCTCGCCAAACAAGTAAAAGAAATCGCCATTCTGAAAACCATCGGTGCCAGCCGCAGCAACATCGCTTTTATTTATTGCGCACTCGCTTTAGGAATCGGGGTGATCGCGGTGCTAATCGGAGTGCCGGCAGGTCTCGCCGTGGCCTATCCCTTCACTCAGCAGATTTCGGCACTGATCAACTTCACCATCAGTTCCCATGCGGTGCCCCCGCATGTCCTGTTTTTTCAAGTCATCGTCG
>JANYCF010000274.1 GCA_025360455.1 Opitutaceae bacterium
CCAACTGGCACATCGCATCCCGGCCACAAACTTTGCTCATAAACAATGCTTCGACCGGCAATGCTCTGATTGCGCTTACCGAAGACACCAGCAATACCACGGAGTTGGGTGGAGTTCAGATGGAACTCGGAACCGGGTCCATCGACATGATTGAGATTCTGGCAACTAACGGCGGCAAGCCGGTGCAGATACACGGCTGCTGGGTGCAGAGTGGAAACACGACCGTTGACTGCCTTCAAAGCTATTCCAGATCAGGCATCGTCTATGACACTGTTTTTGAGGCCCCTGGATTTTCCCGGGATGCGACAGCGTTCCACCACAAGATGAACCAGACAGCCGATAAATCCTCCTAGACCACGGCTTCAACCTGGGGCGCGGCAGACACGACTGGAGCGGGCAATTTCTATTTTGAGGATTGTACATTCATCGCTTTTCTCAATTGCACAGACTTTGATGACAACTCACGCACCGTCCTGCGCTATTGTCTGTTCAACCAATCCGGAATTGGGTCCCATGGAGCGGACACTGGAAATCCGGCTATTGGCTGTCGCTATTTCGAGGTTGGCCACAGCACGTTTTTCTACCCAAACGACGGCAATCAATCACTCGGCCTGACCTGGTGGTTTTATGTTCGCGGCGGCACATTCTATGTTCACGACAATGTCCTTCCGAATTTTGACAGCGGAGGGTGGTGGGGAAGCCCGGCGGCATTCAACCTGACCGTGATGAATCTCCAGCGTAACGCTGGCAGTTTTCCTCTTTGGGGTGACAATATCGCAGGCAACCAATACCCTGCGCCGCGCCAGGTCGGTCGCGGAAATCCGTCGGGATCGGCATCAACGCCAGACCCTCTTTCTATTTCCGTAATGGGCAACCTAGAGCCTGCGTATATTTACAATAACTCCGTCGGCAGCGCCGCAGTAAATATCACGGACTACGGTTATGATGGCGGCATTTCGCCCGACTCCAGTGCCGGTTATATTCAAGCTGGCCGCGACTATTACACAGGAATCGCCAAACCCGGTTACACAGAGTACGCTTATCCACATCCACTCAGGGTCGCACTGATGATTCCCCCATCGAACGCGGTCATTACGATCACGGTCCAATAACCCAAGATAACGCAGAAAGACACCGGTCCTCTGGTTTTAAAATCCTTGTGCTCTTTGTCGCCATGCCAATGCCAGCGACCGAATCTGGGTTAAGCGATCTTTGCATAGACAACGCTAGGTCGATAAGTTCAAATTCATCCCATGGCTTCTACGCAACCGTTGGTTTCTATCCTCATCCCTTTATACAACTCCGAGCTATGGATAGCCGACACCTTGCGTTCGGCCTTGGCCCAATCATGGGAGAACAAGGAGATCATCGTTGTCGATGATGGCTCCAAGGATCAGTCCCTCGCTGTCGCGCAGCAATTTGCCTCCGAAATCGTGACGGTTGTTACCCAAAAAAATCAAGGGGCGGCCGCGGCCCGCAATAAAGCCTATTCAATTTCCCGCGGCGACTTCATCCAATGGTTGGATGCCGATGACTTTCTTTCCCCCACCAAGATCGAGCGGCAAATGGCTGCCTACTCTCAGAACTCCGACAAATCCCTCCTGCTCTCTTCCGGTTGGGCTTACTTCATATTTCGGCCGCGCAAAACAGTCTTCACGCCCTCATCCCTATGGCGCGACCTGTCACCCGCCGAATGGCTGATTTGCAAGATTGGACAGAACCTCCATATGCAAACGGCGACGTGGCTCGTGAGTCGTGAACTGACCGAAAAAGCGGGGCCTTGGGACACTCGCCTCCTCGGCGATGATGACGGCGAATATTTTTGCCGCGTTCTCCTCGCGAGCAAAGGCGTCAAATTCGTTGCCGGCCCAGGGGTTTATTATCGGTCTGCGGGCACCAGCAGCCTGAGCTACATCGGACGATCAAACAAAAAAATCGAGGCGCAATTCCTCTCGATGAAAATGACTATCGATTACCTTCATTCCGTGGAGATCAGCCCCCGAGTCCGGGAAGCGTGCGTCCGCTATCTGAACAACTGGTCGATCCATTTCTATCCGGAACGCATCGATCTATTTGAAAAAATGAAAAGCCTCGCGGAAGGCTTAGGCGGCAAGCTGGAAATCCCGTCCCTCTCTTGGAAGTATTCTTGGATCCGCGCTCTGTTCGGCTGGAAAGCCGCCAAACGGATCCAAGTCTTGGCTCCATCCCTCCGCTGGAACCTGACCAGAAAGTTCGACAAATTCATGGCCGACCGTGAAGGCCCTATTGCCGTCGATAAGTTGCCGTAAGCCAACCACGGATTCCCGGAAATCCCTAAACCTAAATTCGGTAGCACAACAGAATGTTTTATCACAGACGAAGCGCTACCAGCGCTTCGTCTGTGATAAAATAGGTCGGTGATACTGCACTCCTACACACGGCAGTTGAAACGCGGAGTTCGCGGAGCACGCAGAGGAGAAAACCACGAATATCTATTTCCCAAGCAGCTCACCATTGAGGTACTCCGTTTTAGCTTCAGGAAAATTATCACCTTTCTGGTTTTGAGTTTTTTGTGCATTTTGTGGCCATGCCTACTGCCGAATCTAGGATCATACACCTCTGACATAACCGACCATTGACTATGCAACGACAGACTCCTGACTCTTAAATCCCAGACCCAATATCCCAGACCCTTTCCTCTCCACCGTGACCCTAAAAACCCAAGTTTCCCGCGGCCTGAAATGGCAGGCCATCAGCATCATTGGTCGGCAGCTCCTCTCTTTTCTGGTCTTCACGACTCTGACCAGACTTCTGGAACCTTCCGCTTTCGGGTTGGTTGGACTCGTGATGGTGTACCTGGGCTTTGTCAGTATGTTCGCCGAACAGGGCATTGGGACGGCGCTGATTCAGCGTCAGAATCTGGAAAAAGCCCATTTGGATACCGCCTTCTGGTTTAATTTTGGCTGCGCGGCCCTCCTCTGTCTGGGCACCATCGTGCTGGCTCATCCTCTGGCGATCTTGCTCGGCAATGAGGAACTCGTGTCTCCCTTGCGCTGGGCGTCGCTCGGTCTGGTGCTGTCCGCACTCTCGACCATTCACTCCACCCTTTTCATCAAGGACATGGATTTTCGCCGTCCCACCATCAGACTTCTGCTCGCCAGCTCGATGGGAGGAATTGTCGGGGTCAGTATGGCTTTTGCCGGCTACGGCGTGTGGGCTCTGGTTCTCCAGCAACTGACCACCGCTGTGACCGGAACGATTTTCTTGTGGGTGGTATCCGACTATCGGCCCTCACTGAGATTCTCCAAAAAACATCTCTACGATCTTTTTGGCGTCAGTTCCTCCACGTTTTTCACGACCATGCTCTGGTTTGTCACCTGCCGCGTCGATCAAATCGTAATCGGCCGGTTTGCCGGGGTGCCCGCGCTCGGCCTTTATGTCATCGGCAGCAAGCTACCGGAAATGGCCAAGACCATGACTCATGAACCTTTGGCCGGAATCGCCCTGCCTGCACTGGCCAAACTACAAAATGATCCACCCAAATTGTGCCAAGCCATCTATGACGGCATGGAGCTGAACGCCTTGATTTCTTTCGCCATCTTTGTCGGCAGTGCCGCGACGACGTCGGAGCTCATCCCGTTGATTTTTGGGCCAAAATGGGCCGCCGTCGCCGGGGCCAGCTCACTGCTTTCCCTGCTTGGGCTCGTTTATGTCCTGCAAGTTTTCTTTCATCCCGCTCTGCTCGCTGCCGGTGGTGCAAAAAAATGGGCGATCCTGAATGGTTGGCTGACGATCGGTTCAGTGGTGGCATGCCTGGTCGGCATTCAATTCAGTGTCAGCTGGCTCGTCTTCGGATTGATCATAAACAGCCTGCTTGTTTCTATCCCGACATTAATTTTTCTGCAAAAGAAAATCGGCCTGAGTCCCCTGAAATTTTGCCAAACCTGCCTGATTCCAGCCGCCGCGTCTCTCGCAATGGTTGGCGCGATTTGGATTTCAACGACACTCCTGCCAGTGAAAACTCCGCTATTGCTCATTCTCATCAGCAAGGTGGTGGTGGGTGCGATCGCCTATGTGGCCGTCATGTTTGTTTTCAAACGCAGCCTGCTGGAAAAAATATTTCGCACCGGCAGAAACGCTTTCGGAAATAACAATGAGCCCCTCGTCCCCGCCACTAGTTAGCATCGAATTGAACTTTCATTTTACGCCGGCACCGTTGCTAGCTCCTTTTCAATAAGAATATTCAACCCTGGCGTTTAAAACATCAGTCACCAGTTTGATTAAAAACAGCATCCGGTAAAAACTCTCTCTCGACCGCTCTGCCAACGTGAAACTTTCCGCAGTCATTTGTACGCACAACCCGCGGATGGATTATTTAGAACGGGTACTAAATGCCCTTCGTCAGCAGAATTTGCCGAAATCCGATTGGGAACTTCTGCTAATTGACAACGGCTGCGCAGAACCATTGTCCCACCGTCTCGATCTTTCGTGGCACCACCAGTCATCCATAATTCGTGAAGAACGACTTGGAATTGCCTATGCGCGCATCCGCGGGACGAATGAAAGCATTGCCGATATTATCGTATTTATTGACGACGATAATGTACTTGATCCGGAGTATCTGGAAAACTGCCTGAGCATCGCGGATAAATATCCCCACCTCGGAATTTGGGGTGGCTCGATCCTTCCAGAGTTTGAAATTGAACCACCCGCGAGCATACGCCCCTATCTGCCCATCCTCGCTTTGCGCGAAGTAACCCAACCGTTGTGGAGTAACGTCCGTACCTGCACGGAGGCGGAACCATGGGGCGCAGGTTTGTGCATACGGCGACAGGCCGCCATGGCTTATTGTGAAAGCTTTCAACAAACAAATTTTCCCATCATCGGAAATACCGGGAATCTCCCCCTCGGTGGCGATGATACGGAAATGTGTTATATCACATGCAATCTTGGCTTGGGCATGGGACTGTTTCCCTGTTTAAAATTACTGCATCTGATATCGAAGCGTCGATTGACGGAGGACTATATCATCAAAATAAAACAAGGCTATGCGGTGCGACACTTGCTCTTAGCATACAAGTGGAGCGGGGTGCTCCCCGCCTCGCCCTATGCCCCCATTCAATTGCTGCGCTGCCTTAAGCAGTTAATCTCGATTCATGCAATTAAGAGACGCTTGGCTTGGGCGCTACACCTCGCCCGGATCACGGCGGCGAAAATTATTGCTGAAGCCGAACGCGTTAAGACGAACGAATGATCGCATTAAAGGAGCACCAATCCAGAGTGCATCCCCACCCACATCACCACCTCAATATTTTCTCGGGAAAAACGCCTAATCCCCACACACCGCCAACCCAGCACAGGGATGACGGTGTCCCACAAGGGCCGGCCGGCGCTACGGAAAATCTTTGAGCTTGAGGGCAATCACTGGAAACAAGAACCTTCTCCCACTCATTACTATTCGCCCTAATCCCAGCATGCGCCCACCCGTAACTGCGTCGAAGGAAACCTCGAGCAAAGCCGTTTTTCTTGATCGGGACGGTACCATTATAGTCGACGGCAACTACATCAGCGAACCGGCCCAAGTCGAACTGCTGCCGGGAGCCAAAGAGGCTCTCCAACAACTCCTGGCTGCCGGCTTCCAGCTCTTTCTCTTCACCAACCAAAGCGGGATTGGCCGTGGGTTTTTTCCCATCGAGGCCGCTCACCGCTGCAACAACCGCATGGTGGAGCTATTAAATTTGGGCAACCCGCTTTTCACCGATGTCTGTATCGCCCCGGAAAGTCCGGACCAGCCCGCCGTCTACCGAAAACCCAATCCGCGCTTCATCAATGAATCCATCATCAAGTACGCGCTGGATCGCGACAAATGTTGGATGGTCGGAGACAAGCCCATCGATGTGGAATCCGGCCTGAATGCGGGTATCAAGGGTGCCATGGTCGGGGCCAGAAAGCTTCCAACCGAGTTGAAAGCCCCCGTCTACGATTCGCTTTTAAACTTTGCGCAGGCGGTGACGGGGCAAGCAAGATGATGGCAGGACGACGGATGACTGAAGACTAAACGACGGACCAAAAGACAACTGGACGACCGAGGGCCGATGACAGATGACTGAAGACCGACGACAAACTAACGACTGCCAAAACCAAGATCCTATAATCCCAACCGAGATTTAGATGCAAAAGACAGACGACCGATGACGGTTGACCGACTACAGGACGACGACAGAAGACAGACGACTGACGAACAAGACTACCAAAACCAAGATCCTATAATCCAAACCTGAGATCTAGATGCAGACGACGGATGACGGTTGACCGACTAATAAACGACTAACTAATGCACGATATATGACCGAGGACAGATGCCTGAAGACTGACGACCGACTAAAAGACCACGTACTCTCAAACCCAAGATCCTATATCCAAAC
>JANYCF010000319.1 GCA_025360455.1 Opitutaceae bacterium
CCAGCCTGCCCGTGGGAGGGATAATCAGGCTGGAAGCCTGCGCTACGCCCGGCCAATTCGGCCAAAGAAAAAGGCAGGATCAATGATCCTGCCTGATAATACGAATGATCGGATGACCGTGCTTAGCCTTTTTTGGCGTCAGCGTAGCGGACGATGCCAGCGAGTTGATACTCGTGCTGGGTGCCGGCGATCTTGAGCTTTACGTGTTCGCCGAGCTTCTTGCCCATGAGGGCCTGACCGAGCGGGGTCTTGTAAGCGATGACATGGTTGTCTGGATCACTGTCCCAAGCGCCGAGCACCGAGTAGCGGACCGCTTTGCCGTTTGAAACATCGCGGAGATCGACGATGGTGCCGACGGAAACTTGATCCGTGGTGGCTTCGAGGAAATCAGTGATGCGGGCCCGGGCGAGATCGCGCTCGAGCTGGGCTTTGTGGCCCATGAGGACGGCTTGATCTTGCTTGGCCATCTTGAACTCGGAGTTTTCCTTGAGATCGCCGTGTTCGCGAGCGGTGGCGATAGCCTTGGAATTATCCGGGATGCGCTTGGAAACGATTTCTTCGTACTCAACACGACGACGCTCATAGCTGCCGCGGGAAACGAGGAGCTGGTCATCCTTGGTCAAAGATTCGCCGGCAACGAGCGTTTGGAGCGAGGGGAAGAGTTTGATGAACCGGGCGAGGAGCGACTTCTTGGTCAGTTCTTCGAAACCTTGATTCAGGAGCAACGTGTTGGCCAGATCGCGGGCGGTTTCGGTGTCGGCGGAGGAAAGGAGATCGGAAATGAGGTCAGTGTCTTCGCTCAATACTTCGCCGAGTGGGATGCGGCGGGTGCCGGCGGATTGGAGTGCCTCGTAGTCGATGGCGAAGAAGATCGAGCTAAGGAGACGTGGGTTGACGAGATTGTTGAGCAGTTTGGCGAACTTCTTCGAGTGGCGGTTCTTGATGATCCACAGCAGAACCGGCGCACGAAGATTTTGCTCGGTCTTCCAACGATCAAGGGTGGCGGCGAGTTCGTCGCTCTGGCCGTTTTCGAGAAGGAAGTTGATGCACTCGGTGGTGAACTTGCCCTGGGAAGTCTTGAGGAGAGCAAACACGATATCACGCCACTCGAGCGGATGGGTTTCCTTCACGAGGTCGAGGAAACGGGACTGGAAATGGACGGGAATCTTTTCGGCGATGGCGGTGAGGCCGCGGACTTCCTTGATCAGTTCGGACTGGGGCGGGTTCAGCGCGGCAGCGTGGCCGAGGATTTTGGCAAGCTCGTCGCGGACGAAAGCGCCGTAGAGACGCTCGGAGGCTTCCAGCTGATTGCTATCGCGCACTGCCTCAGTGAGACCGGTCAACACGGTATGGAGACCGGCTTTGGCTTCATCCTTGATCGAGGCGGCGAGAAGATCTTCGGCGAGAGTGATGCGGCGGCGGGCGGAACGGGTGGCACCGAAGGCTTCGAGAATTTCGTCTTCAGTGGAGACGGGCTCGGCGCGGAGAACGAATAATTCGGTCTTTTTGGCCGGAACGCTGATGCGAGGATCCTTGATCAGCTGCTTTTTGACGCTGGAGTACCAACGTTTAAATTTTTCTTCGCCGACGACTTGAGCGAGGGTGAATTCCAATTCGATGGCGCTGCACGCTTTATTGGCATAACCGGCGAGGGCCTCGACGACGAGCTGCACGGGCTCGTCTTCAATGAGCTGCTTGATCTTGGCGGGCTCCTTTTCCTTGCGGACGAGGATGTGGTTGTCAGGCAGCACTTCCATTGAAGTGGCGCAGAACACCGGGTCCATGGGGTGGGCTTTCTTGCCCTTGAAGTTGATGAGCAGTTTATGGCCGGACTCTTCGTGGTCCTTAATTTGGCCAAAACCCCAGCTGCGGTGGACGACATAAGCCCCAGGCTTCATAGCCTCGAGTTTATGTTTGGACGCCTTGAGGGCGGGGTTCTTGGAGATGATTGCGGTAATGGCTTCGGAATTCATGATTGCGTAGCGAGTCAGTGAACCGATGACTAGAGGGCATAATGAAGCTGGATGTCAAACAGGGTTTCCAAAACACCACTAATCGCCTCTTGCCGCACGGTGCGGACGGCTGGAGCACAGCTGTGCTTCTAATCGAGCGTTGGCTGGCCACGCAGGAGAGAGTTGATGCGTTACTGGAACAACTTACGCCCGGTTTGCCGGCTCAAGAACGCGCCCGGGCGCAGCATCTTTTCTATGGCGTGGTCCGTTGGGCCGGTCGCATTGAAGGCGCTCTCGCTGGGCTCATGGCGATGCCGCCACGCACCAAAGTGCGGGCGATTTTGTTGGTGGCAGGCTTCGAATTGCACGAACAACGCCTCGCCGCCGACAAAATCGGCGCGGTGGCGAAGATTATTCACCATGCCGTGGAGAAAGCCAAAACCCTCGCGAGCACCAAGGAAGCCGGCTTAATCAACGCCGTGGCGCGGAAAATGTCGGCTCGGCTCGACGAAGCGCCGAAATCGTTGGCCGAGGAATTTGCCCATCCGGAATGGCTGGTCTCGCGCTGGGTGAAACAGTTCGGTGCTGACAAGGCTCGTCAACTGCTCGAATGGAATCAAAAGCCTGCGCCGGTGTACGCGCGTTGGCGCACGGCTACCGAACCGACCCCGGATTTTCTCGCGCCAACCAAGTGGACGGGCTTTTTCGAGGTGAAGGCGGGTCACTGGGATGAAGTGCGCAGGCTGGCCAACGACGGCACGATTTATTTGCAGGATCCTTCCACGCGGCTGTGCGTGGACCTGCTCGCGCCTCAGCCCGGCGAAACTATTCTCGATGCTTGCGCTGCTCCGGGCGGCAAGAGCCTCATGATTGCCGATGCGATGCAGAGCGGAAAATTGGTCGCCCTCGACGAGGAAGGACCGCGCCTGCAGCGTTTGCGTGAGAATTTAAGCCGCGCGCCCAAGACGGTGGATGTTTCACTCATGCCGGCCGACCTTGAAAAGGTCGGAACGGTTTTCTTCCGCGATTTCAGCCTGCCCGAAGCTTACGACGCGGTATTGCTCGACGCCCCGTGCAGCAACACCGGTGTGATGCGCCATCGCATCGATGTGAAGCAACGCCTGCAGGAAGGGGATTTCGCCCAGCACGGGAATCAGCAACTCGCCTTGCTCCATGCGGCGGCACGCATGGTGCGCTCCGGTGGTCGGCTGGTATACAGCACCTGCAGTCTCGATGCGCAGGAAAACGAAGCGGTCATGCGCGCGTTTTTCGACAGCCGCGCCGGCGGAGTCTTTAAACGTGAGCAGCACATCCTCGCCTATCCATGGAGTGAAGGCCACGATGCCGCAGCCGCGTTCTTGCTGCGGAAGAATTGAGGGAGATTCGTTTACCTTGTAGGAGCCTGTTTACAGGCGACCCGGAATTTTTGCTGACCAACAACGTTCTGGGTCGCCTGTAAACAGGCTCCTACAGAAAAGCGTGAGTCCATTGCGCCGGAGCGCGCGTTAAAAAATTTCAGCCGACTCGTCCTCGACTACGGCACCAAATCAAACACCGGGACTTCGTGGTCCTGTTCTTTGGCGGCGTTCAGGAAAGTGTAGGTGACCTTGTCCGCGCTCCTGACCAGCGCGGAGTAGCGCTCGTAATCCCAGGCGCTCACCGGTTCGCCATTGATGCGAATGCAGAGATCGCCGGCTTGCAGCGGCAGCGCGGTCACTGGCGAATCGGGAATCAGGCTGAGGATTTTCCAATAGGAGGACATCCGTTGGAAGGAAATTCCGGTACTGCGTCGCGCCGGCATCAGCACCGCGCCCTCCGCGTCGCGCACGAGTGTCACGAGTTTTCGCCGTTGATCAAAAGTGAGTTTGAAATGCTTCAATAAATCTCCGCCGATGGAAGATAACTGATCGGTGAGATCGACGACTGGTTCCTGAATGACATGGGAGCCGAGCGTGATGTTTTGGGCCAGTCGTCCGACGAGTTGCGGACGATCACCACTGAGCGTTGCCGCCAGATTACCACTGCGCGGACCTTGGGAAAAACGCGGATGCAATCCCGCAGGATTGAGGGAGAGGCTGCCATCGCTGCCCGAGTCGATGAGCACAACAAAAGCTTCGTTGCCCATCTGCACGGTCACGAGCGGCGTGGCTTGCCCGCTGTCATAATTAATGGTGGTGGTGCGGGCGGCGGGCTTGGTCGCGGCCGGAACCAAAAACGGCAAAGGGGCCAGCTCCAGCCGGGCTCCCGCGTAATCGAGCGTGCACAACGTGTCGCGGAAAAGCGTGAACCCCAACACGCCGTCGATGGGCAAACCGACGTGGATGGAGAGTTCGGAGAAATCATATTCCCGGGCCGGCACGCGCGCGAAGTACACATCGCCGAGGGAGATTTCTTTGAGCGTGATCGTGGGCAGGTCTACTTCGCTACCGTTGGCCCCGCGGACCGGCAGTGTGTGCGGCGCGCCTTTTTTTTCCTTCATGCGCAAAGACGCGGCCAGTGCCGGTGAGACGAGGGTGGTGGAGGAACCGGTATCGATCATGAATCGGTACGACTTGCCGTCAGCTTGCTTCGTCTCGACGAGGAAGAAATTTGAAATGATCCGGGCGGGTAGAATGGTGGTTCGCGGTCCCTGCGTGGTGACCGCCGGGCCGGGGCGTTGCGTGAAAATCGTACACCCCGTGAAGAGTAAGCCGGCCAAGGCGAACAAGGACCAGCGAGCAACCTGTCTTACACGCCGAGCGTAGGGAGGGCGAACAGAACTGCGGGACAACAAAATCATTTCTGCGGTTGCGGGAGACGAAGGGCGAGAAACAGCGGCACAAAAAGAATGGCCGCGGCTACGCCAAAAGTAAGCGTGCCGCCTTTCCAGAAAAAGAGGACGCCCGCCACAATGGGGCTGCACGCCCGCGCGAGAAAACCGAGTGAACGGAAAATCCCCGTGATCTTACCCTGTTCCTCCGGTTTCGCGTAGAGCGAGATGAGCGAGGACATGCCGACATTCGCGAAGCCCGAGCCCACCGCACAACAGGTGAGGGCCACGTACATGAGCGGCGCGGAATGCGCGACGCCGATGGCCAAACCGAGCCCGCCCAGACCCACCGCGTTGAGGAAAATACCGAGGAGGACGGCCCGGCGTTCGCCGATTTTCGGTACCGCCCGACGGACGAGAAAACCCTGCGTGAAGATAGCGACGAGACCGTTCACCACAAAGATCCACAGGATCTGTTTGCGATCATAGTGCAGGACATCCGTCACGAAGAAAGTGATCGTGGTTTCAAAAAAGCAGAAGCCAAACGTGACGAGAAATCCCACGAGATTGGCGCGGCGGATGGCCTGATCGGGCAGGGTGAGGAGCGCGCGGAGAGGATTGCGTTCGCGCATCGTGGTGCCGGTGCCGCGTTTTTCCAGGGGCAGAGTTTCGGTGAAACGTGCGGCTATCCAGCCGAGATTCACGAGACAAAGACCGAAGCCAATCAGCGCTGTCACGCTGAACGGATGGACGCCCCACGCTGCGAGACTTGGATGGTGATCGAGGAGATTATAGTGCGCGCTGAACACGCCGATGCCCGGGCCGGTAAGAAACCCGATGCCGAATGCGGCGCCGACCAAGCCCATGCCCTTGGCGCGATTTTCCCGCGAAGTGACATCGGAGACGGCAGCGACGGCGACGGCCAGATTGCCGCCCATGATGCCGCTGAGGATCCGGCTGAGCAGGAAAATGGTGAATGATCCGCTGAGCGCCAGCACGAGAAAACTAAAGGCATTGCCCGCAATCGTGAGCAGGAGCACTGGCCGCCGACCCACTTGATCTGAGCGCGCGCCCCAGATCGGGGAGAAAATGAATTGGGTTAACGAATAGACTGAGCCCAGCGCTCCGGCGAAAAGGGCACCGGTGGCGAGCTCCGGTGCGCCGGTGGCGTTGGCCATGGCCTGCAATTGGAGAAAGATGGCGTGGAAGAGGCTGCCTTCGCTTTCGTGTTTGATAAAGTAAGTCAGTAACTCCGGTCCCAGAGGGAAAAAGAGCGAGAACCCGATCAGGTCGATGTAGAGCGTCAGGAAGATGACGCCGAGGGAAAGCGGTTTCGCGGGGACTGGCGTGGAGGACGAAAATGGCGGATGGGTGTTAGTGGTGGTCACGAAGCCGGCCAACTTGAATGAATCCCCCGCCCACGCAAAGCCTGATTTTAAGGGGATTTTTTGGCGGCGTTCGCTTTTTGCCGGTGCAGGATAGCCGTTGGGCTGAACACGGTTTCGAGGGCTTGTCGTCCCAGCCTGAGGATTTCGTTTTGCTTCTGGCTTTCATTTATGGATATTAAAAACACGCAATAAACGTGTTTTTATATGAGCAGCCGCTTTAATCTCACTCAATTCGAAGCGGCCCTAACCTTCTTGGGGAACGGCTGCACCTTGCCGGCCTGCCCCCGCAGGAATTGATCGTTTGCGGTGGCACGTCGCTAATTGCCCGCGGCTATGTGTCCCCCGCCACACGCGACGTGGATGTTTTGGCCCGTCGGTCGCCCGGCACAGAATTCGTCAGTGCCCGCGACTTGCCGTCTTCCTTCGTCGAGGCAGCGGAACGGGTCGCGGCCGATCTCGGCCTTCTAGCCAATTGGCTGAACACTGGCCCAGTCGATTTGTTTGAAATGGGCGTTCCCGTCGGACTGGTGGACCGGCTGGAAGCTAAGGTCGATGGTGCGCATCTCACCATTTAGTATATCGGTCGCCTGGATCAGATTCACTTCAAGTTGTATGCCGCCGCTGATCAGGGTGCGGGCCGTCATTTGAGCGACTTGCTCGCGTTGCTACCGAACGCGGACGAATTGCTCTTGGCGGCAAAGTGGGCCATGACGCACGACGTGTCGCCGGCCTTTTGCGAACTCTTGCGGACACTCTTGAAAGAAATTCACCATGAAGCCGTCGCTGACCAAATCTAAGAAGGCGCCTAAAAAGCCTTTGGCAGGTACGGCGGGCCCGCTGGGCCCGCCGCGTCTTACCGGTGAGCATAGCGCCCCCGCTGTTTCGCCAACTCACTTTCAAGTCAGTTTACGCGAGAGTTTGTTTGATCTGCTCTGGCAGCAGTGGGCTGCGCTCGGGGTGGCTGGTCATGCAGGAGAAGCGCCGGATTGGATTGTGGACATCGAGGCCTTGATTCTCGTGACCACCACGCAGGGAAGGGTGGAGCCGCGCCTGTTCGACGAGATGCTCGACTGGCTGTGGACCAACGCTCATTGGGTGAACGTCCAGCGGCTGCGCAATATCCGCAAACGGCTTTCGCTCGGCGATGCGCGGACACTGGCGGCGATCGCCGACTGGCTCAGTCAGCGAACCACGTTGAGCAAGTGGAAGCCGCTGGCCGAGCGCACACCGGATCAGCCCCCGCAGCCGGAGCGGTTCTACCTGACGAAAGCAGGTCTTGCGCAGCCGATGGTGGGGCCGTCTGACCCGACGTTTCTGCGTCACGGTTTCATCCTTTCGCCCATCAAGCGGCGTGAGTTGAGTCGCCCGCTTAATCCGCGAAGTGCCGCGGCTTTGTCCGGAAAATTACGGAGTCTTTTTGGGGTTCAGGCTCGTTGCGAAATTCTGCTTTGGTTGCTCACGCATGAGAGCGGGCGACCGGCGGAGATCGCGCGCGCGACTTTTTATTTTCCGCGCACCGTCGAGGATAACCTTGCGGGAGTTGGCGGGTTCCGGGCTCGTGCACACGGCCCAGACCGGCCGGGAAAAACGCTATTGACTCAAGCCCGACGATTGGCGCTTCCTGCGCAGCTGGACCAAGCCGAAAAGATTTCCGCGTTGGTTGGATTGGCCGCGTTTCTTACTGGCTCAGGAAAAAATCCTTACTGTGCTGGCCCATACCAACCTGAGCCCGCTGCTCCAAGCCTCGGAACTGCGGCGGGAGTTTGAGGAGTTGGCGCCCGTGCTTAAGGACGGAGAACTATTGTCAGCCTTCGCCGCGAGCCGAAACCACCCGGGCACCGAGTTCACCGCCGCATTGTTTGGCGATCTCGAAAGCCTGTTTGCCCGGCTGTAAACGACAGAAATCCTACCGCAGCGGCAACAGACCATCAGCTCGATATGCCTTAGTGAAGAGTTCTTCGCCGCGAAGCATATTCATGCTAGCCGGATCCATGCAGCCTCGGGGAATTTTGCGAGTGAAGACTACGGTGCTTTGGTGAGTAGAAATCCGACTGCAATTCAGTAGGAATTTCGCTCTCATACGGCACGTTATTAACAGCTTTTGCGCGGTTCGACTGCATGGATACGGCTTAGTGACGATTCGGAATCGCACGACTTGATCTTCAATGATTAGTTGTGTCCACTTATCGCGTCGGGCCAATGTTATCGATCTTCCCCCTGCATATGTTAAACTGCACACCTACCATTGCCCCGCGCTTTTTATCTCTACTGCTACTCGCGGTCCTAGTGCCAATAGCCGTACTTCACGCTCAGAGTAACTACGCCACGCCGTATACTTTCACGACTTTCGCTGGTGCTTCAGCGACAGGTACTGTGGACGGCACGGGTACTGCCGCACGCTTTGGTGATCCCGAGGGTGTCGCTGTGGACAGCGCGGGTAATGTTTATGTCGCAGATTACGGCAACCACACGATTCGGAAAATCAATTCGGCTGGCGTTGTCATTACATTTGCCGGCACCGCTGGTAGCTCCGGATCAACTGATGGGACAGGGAGTGCCGCGCGATTTTCTGGGCCTTATGGCATTACCGTGGACGGGACAGGGAATATTTATGTCGGGGATTCTACTGCTATTAGGAAAATCACTCTCGCCGGCACCGTTGGCCTTTCAGGTTCAATTAACGGAACAGGGAGTGCCGCTCAATTTGAAAGTCCCCACGGCATTGGTGTGGACCGCGCAGGCAATGTTTATGTGGCGGATGCCTATACCTCACGAATTAGAAAAGTCACTCCCGCTGGAGTCGTAACCACGCTCGCTGGTGGTGATGGCATGGGTTATAACGATGGTACGGGTACAACTGCACTATTCTCTTATCCCCAAGATGTGACGGTGGACGGAGCGGGTAATGTTTACGTCGCAGATAACGTCAATAACGTGATCCGGAAAATCACTTCCGCCGGTGTGGTCACGACCCTCGCTGGTCAAAAATATAATATCGGTTGGACTGATGGTACAGGCAGTGCAGCAAGTTTTGTGACTCCTCAAAGTGTGGCGGTTGACGGAGCTGGCAATGTGTACGTTATTGACGGCAACTCGCACCTTATCCGCAAGATTACCTCTGCCGGAGTGGTCACAACCCTTGCAGGTTACCCCGGTGGACTAGTACCCCGTACCAGCTATAATTTCGGATAAAGTCTGATAAGTTTTATGCGCGCGTCCTCTGTGGTGAAGCGCCAGTTAATGGGGGCACCGCGATTGTTACGGTGCTTCTGCCAA
>JANYCF010000323.1 GCA_025360455.1 Opitutaceae bacterium
AGCGGCCAGAGGCGGTTTAGAAGTGAAACACTGGCCGCAGTTGAGAGTTGAGAATTGAGAGTTGAGAGGGTGGGATTTCGCCACCAAGCGCGTAGGGCGATTGCTCCGAGTATCAGGTGCAGCCCATGCAGGAACCAGTAGACGTGGAGAAGGCAGGGGGGGCGGAGGAAGGGGGATTGTTGAGAGCTGAGTGTTGAGAGCTGAGAGCTGGTGGTGCCGGAAATTTCACCGATTGCTTTCACTGTTCCCTCGGGATTCACTGGCCATTTCAGCCAGGCGTAGAGGAGGTACGCGGTGAGGTAAGGGATGAGAAAGGCCCAGCCGCTGCGGAAGTAGGATAACAGTAGCGAGTAGCGAGTAGCGAGTAGCGGGTAGTGGGAACCAGCTGTTGCATCGCGATAGCTTTGGCTCGGCTTGTCCTGCGGTTGCTCCGCAGGAGAGGGGGACTTTTCTTCGCTCGGAGAGCAACGAAGAGTATGCGGTGGACGGTTTTCGGAATGGGGCACAGTGTACGGTAGAAACTGTCGCAACACTCTTCACTCAACGATCAACATTCAACGCTGAATAAGGTCAGGGAAATGACGTTGTGAGTGAGATGGACCAGTTCGGAGTAGCGGCAGGCGCTTGCCGGGCCGTCTTGTCCGTCGAAGCCTTGGCGTAGTCGGAAGCCTTGCGCGAAGGCTGGTCCCTGCCTGCCGAGTGCGGTGCGCGTAATCGAACCCCTACAGGCACAGAGGCCTGTCGCTACTCCGAGCCAGACCAACGACCCACTGCAAACAACGAAGGCGCGACCATTTTTCGACTTTGAACTTTCAACAGCGAGTTGGATGAATTTGTCGCGGGGCAGAATCAAACTGACAGGGCTGTAATTGTATTCGCCATTGCTGGAAATCAGAATGAACCAGTTTCGTCAGGCATAGCGTTAGGGTGCAGGAGAAATCACGCTTGGCTCTTGGATCTTCAGGCGGGGAAACCAACGAGTGAAATCACGGGGATTACGCGTGACCAAGCCAGTCCGGTTGGCCGCGAATCCGCCAATGAGAATATCGGCGATGGGCCGCTTGACCGTTTGTGCCTGACGCTTGGCGCCGACGTATGCGTTCCATGCGGCATGCGCTTGCTCAGTGTCGGCGGCGGTCCATGGTTCGTGATAGGAAATGCCGGCTTGATCCAAGAAGTATTTCTGTTCGGCCAAGTCGCCGGAAAACGCTGCTGATAACTCAACCATCGTCACCGGACTGATCGTCAACCCGTGTGGCAATAATTTGTGGAGCAACTTGGCGGAGGGACGGCCAAAGGCGGGGTCGTTCTCAAAGATGTCGAGAACGATGCAGGTGTCGACGACCCACATGGTTACTTTTCTCCCGCCCGCAATTCGTTCATCCAACTCGCCGTTCGGCGTACTGGTCCGTTGCGAAGCTTCTGGGCGTAACCGAGCACACTCAATGGACCCTGGGCCGGTGGGGTCTCCACCGAAACCCTCAATTCCCGATCAGAAATGCGCTGCCATCGGAATCTCTGCCCGGGCTGCAACTTCATGGATTTGCGCAGAGAGGCCGGCACGGATACCTGGCCGCGCTCGGTGAGCGTGGAGTTTTTCATGCCTTTAATTTGTCATGTAGGAACATCATGTCAATGGTCGGGTGGATCGGGTGCTTTCAGGGTTGTTTCACCGGCGATTTTTGTCTGGGGTCAAGCCTAGCATCGGTGTGTGGTGAGGGAGGGATGAGAAAGGCCCAGCCGCTGCGGAAGTAGGCGATCAGGTTCCCTTCGACATTACTCAGCGCAGGCTCGGCTCCAAGATTTAGGGTTTGGGATTTTGGGGTATACGACACGGCGGTCGAGGTCAGGTGGACAAACGCTTTGAATGTTCAATTCTTTACTTTCAGCAGGGAATATCGGTTCGGTGCTCTCGACGGATCTTGCTGATTCGAGGTTCTTACTCGACCTCTTTGCCCTCAGAGCACATCCGCAAAAGCGGGCTTCATTTTCCGGAACGCCAAGTGGCCGAGGTAGCAGGCGACAAAACTGACCGCGTAGAGGTAGGTGAGATGGTGGGTATTTACTGGCCGGGACCACAAGGCGGCGTCGCGCGCCAGCTCGATCGCGAGCAAAATGGGATTGAAACGCAAGATCGCCCAGCCGGCCGGGGAGTTGGCGATGATTTTGGCAGCGGGATAAAATACGGCGCTGGAAAACATCAACGCCATCGTGAAAAATTGCATGAGCTGACTGACATCCCGGAAGAATACTCCCAACGCGGAGAAAAACCAACTGAGGCCGAGCATGAGCAAAATGACCGGCAACAAAATGACCGGCAACCAGAGTGCGTTCAGTGTGAGTCCGGGGCCCAGCGTCACTATACCGACTACGAGCAGGGCCAAGCTAATCAACATGTGAAAAACCGCGCCCAAGACATGAGAGGCCGGCAGGATTTCGAGAGGGAAAATAACTTTCTTAACGAAATTGGGGTTGCCGACAATAATACTGGGCGAAATCCCCAGTACTTCCGCCACAAAATGAAACAGGGTCAGGCCAAAAAATATTCCCAATCCATAATCCATCCGGGTTTCATTCGGCAGTACTCCGAAATGGCCGCCAAAGATATAGCCGAAGACCAAAACGTAGATCGCCAGCATCAGCAAGGGGCTGAGAAACGACCAGATCAGCCCGAGGTGGCTGCCTTTGTGGCGTAATTCTACATTGCGCAGGGTGAACTGCCAGAGCAGTTCGCGGTGCGTCCATAAATCAGCGGCAAAGGGGGCGAGACGGCGTAGCATCGGATTGATGCTGGAATTTCTGAGGAGCGCTCCGGGAGTTGTCGAGTCAAAGGGATGGGCTTGTGCACCACGCTTTCGCCGTTGGCTCAAACGTGGATACGATATAAACGCGGCAACCTGAAAATCGCCACTCCGTTTCGGCTCAACCGCAGAGCGAGAGCTGGCCGGTTTCGGTGGGGGTCTTCATGGTGACGTTCCCCGTGCTTAACTCCAAATGGATGGTGCGATTGATCGAGCCGCCGACTTCCGACCGTGCAATTATATACCCGTTCTTCGCCAGATAATCGAGGGTCGCTTTGGTGTTGCGCTCGCCGATCTTAAAGGGATCGCTGCCGCTGATGACGCTGGCACCGCCGGCCACAAAGATGCGGAGCTTGGAACGGTCGGCTTTCATACCGTGCAGTTGCTTGAAAAAGAGCGGCAGTCCGCTGTCGGCGAACATCGCGGGTTGCTTCAGGGCTTTTTCGGGCGAGATAGTGGACTCGGGCAACATCAGATGCAAAATGCCGCCGGTCTTGATGGAGGAATCATAGGCGATCACGCCGATGCAGGAACCCAGCGCATAAGTGCTGAGGATGACCTGCATATTATTGGATGCCGCCATATCGCCTACGCCGATGACGACGCGTTGGGCAAAGAGGGCGGCGAGTGTGGGGGCTCCAGCCATAGTTTAGGAGTTGTCCTGGCCTGAAGTCTGGAACGAGCGGTTCTGAGAGTGAGTGAGCATGCTATTAGTGGCGTCACACCAAGGTGACACGACCTTGCTTTAATAACGTCCCCGGCGAACGGAACTTAAGCTGCGTTGAAATAGATTTAACGGTTTCATGAAAGGATTGGGGAAAATATTTCCGCGTAATCCGGTGCATGGCACGCCCCCCTGGGTCGATGCCTGCTTGATCCGTGAGTATTGTGTTCACGGGTCGGGCGGGCCCGTCCCACAAAAATCGCGTTCAGCTGTAAACCAGCAGGCGTTGGTTGATGGGTGTGATTTGGTTGTGATTGCGGATCTTCGCGATGGTGGCTGGGCCCAAGGGTTGGCCTTCTCCGATGAGCAACAGGCCGTGCGGACTGTAAATGCCACTGGCCAGCACCATGCCGGGCTCGAGTTCTTCGAGCATGATCTCACGGACTTGACGGGGCAAATGGACCAGGTGAGTGACTTTGAGGAAGAGGCGCACCGCCTCGGGATCATAGACCGATCCGGATTTGGCGAGAATGGTGTCGATCGCCGCTTGTTTGGGCTGGCCGGATTCGACAAATCCTACCGCGACAGCGAGACAACGTGCCGCCCAAGGAATGCCTCGGCCGGCGAGTCCGTCAGGATAACCCGTACCGTCGAAGTGTTCGTGATGGGCGCGAATGGTTTCTCCGACATCAGTGCGTGAATCAACCAGGGCGGCGAGCGTCTGGCTGTAAACCGGGTGATGATGCAATGTGACGCGTTCACGCTCCGTGAGCGCGCCGGGATTGGCGCGGAAGGAGCGGAGTAATTCGCGGGAGACGCCAATCAGGCCGAGATCGGATAGCCACGCGGCGGAGCGCAGGGCATGGCGTTCGGCGTCGGTGAAGTGCTCGGTCTCGGCCATTTTATTGGCGAATTCCACCAAGGCTTTGGCTTGTCCGCCGAGGATGGGATCATAGGCGGTGAGGATGCGGCGGCAAAGTTCGAGCGAGCTTTCGTAGCGGGCGCCGAGTTCGCGGTTGGCGGCGTCGAGTTGTTGCCGGCGTTCCTCCAAATCCTTCACTTGTTTTTCCAACGAGCTATTCGCGACCATCAAGCGGGCGTTGAGCTCCTGCGTTTGGGCCTGGAGAATTTCGTTGTGGGTGATCAGTTCGTGGCGGTGCAGCGCGTTGCGGACGGTGGCGAGCAGTTCTTCCCGCAACCAGGGCTTCGCGACGAAACGGAAAATCTCCCCCTTGTTGATTGCATCAACAATGGTGGGCAACGACAGGACGGCGGTGATGAGGATGCGCGAGGCATGGGGACGGATGCGGCGACTCTCGACGAGAAATTCGAGGCCGAGCATTTCTGGCATGCGCTGATCTGAAATGATGACGGCAAAATACCGCTCCTCCAAAATAGCCAGAGCCTTGATCGGACTGGAGCAGGCCACGACGTGGTATTGCTCGCGCTCGAGCGTTTCCTTGAGCGCATTGAGGACGATGGGCTCATCATCGACGATTAAAATAGAGGCGGTGGGAGTCGTCGTCATGGAGGCGTAGTCGCGATGGATACTTCGCGATGATGGGGGGTAGAGGCAGTGCGGCTGTTCAGGAAAGGGGCGATTCGTTCGAGGGAGATTTGCTGCTGAGCCGCCCCGCATTCCCAGGCGGCTTTGGGCATGCCATAGACGACGCAGGAGGCTTCATCTTGGGCGAAAGTGACAGCGCCTTTTTCCCGAAGGCGGAGCAGGCCTTCGGCGCCATCTTTGCCCATGCCGGTGAGAATCCCCGCCACGGCATGCGGACCGGCGCCACAATCAGCGGCCGATTTGAAAAGCAGATCGACGGCCGGACGTTGGTGCCAGATGGGCGGACCACCCACCACGCGTACATTATAATGATCACCTGCCCAGGCTAGCATCATGTGAAATCCGCCGGGTGCGATCAGCGCGAGGCCGGGTTTCATCCGGTCTCCATCCACAGCTTCCCTCACTTCCATCGCGCAGAGCGTGTTGAGCCGATCGGCAAAACTCTTGGAAAAAGTAGCGGGTATGTGTTGGACGATGGCGATGCCGGGCAAATCTGCCGGGAGTTGGGTCAGCACATCACGCAGAGCTTCGGTGCCCCCCGTGGAGGAGCCGAGAAGAATGATCGACCGGGGCAGATGGTGCCGCGCCGGGGGAGATTGGTGCGTCGGGGGGGGCGCGGCCGGTTTGAAGGGCGGCACGGTGGGAGCGCGCGCTGCTCCTGGACGGACGCGAGCTCCGGCGGCGGCTTTAACTTTGGCGATCAATTGCGGGCCGAGATCGCCGAATGAAAATGAACCACTGGGTTTGCCAATAAAATCGACGGCACCGAGGCGCAACGCTTCCAAGGCATAATCCGAGCCGCGTTGGGTGAGAGAACTCATGACGACCACAGGCATCGGCTTGCGCTCCATGAGTAGTCGGAGAAAGGTGAGACCGTCCATTCGCGGCATTTCGAGATCGAGCGTCAGTACATCGGGCGAAAGTTCACGGAGTTTGTCGCGCGCCATGTAGGGATCGATGGCGGTGCCGACGACTTCGATTTCCGGGTCAGCGGACAGCGCATCGCTCGCGAGTTTACGGACGACGGCGGAATCGTCGACTATGAGAACACGGATTTTGCGCAAAAAAGTCATGCTCAGGAGGTGGGAGGCCGGCGATAGATGGCGGGCTGTACACTTTGGAGCGGATGTTTGATGCCGCTGAGACTTTCCGAATGGCCGACGAACAGGTAGCCGCCCGGGATGAGGCGGCGGGCGAGTTTGTTGACGAGTTCTTCCTGGGTCGCCCGGTCGAAATAAATCATGACGTTACGGCAGAAAATAAAGTGAAACGGGTCACGGAAAGGAGGCTCACCTTCGAGGAGATTGAGTTGGTGGAAATCAATATGTTGGCGAAGGGCGGGTTTGACCCGATACGAACCTGCTTGCGGGCCGATGCCGCGTTGGAAATGAGCCTTGATGCTGGCCGGCGGAAGTTTGGCGACGACTTCATTGCGGTAGATGGCGGCGGAAGCTTTGGCCAAAATCCGATGGGAAATATCCGTGCCTTCGATGTGCCAGTTCCAGCCCGTGCCATGCAGCGCATCCGCTAACGTGATGGCGAGAGAGTAGGGCTCTTCACCGCTGGAGGAGGCAGCGCTCCAAGCGTACAGGCGTGACCAGCGCTCGAGACGGTTGCGCTGGAGCATTTCGGGTAACACGTGGGAGCGCAGGTAGTCGAAATGGGGCGATTCACGGAAGAAGAATGTATGATTGGTCGAGATGGCATCGATCAGGTGGGAGAGTTCGTCTTCGCGCGCAGGACCTTTGAGCAGTTGGCAATATTCAGCGATGGTGGAAAGCTCGGTAGCGCGCAGGCGCTTGCCGAGGCGCGCGGTGACGAGCTCTCTTTTGTCCGGACCCAGTTGGATACGACTGTGATCGTAAACCAAGGTGCGTATGTATTCGAACTCACTGTCTTTCATGAGCAGGTGGTCCCCATCAATCGGCCCAACCGTTTGAAAATGAAGAATTCGTTAAGGAATTCGCTTCGGCTTATACTTCGCTGTCGGCAATTTTTTCCCAGCCGGCCGTTTCATTTTCGAGGAAGTAAAAATAGATAAAAGAATTGAGTCGGCTGATATGTTTATCGCGATGGAAACTAGGTGGTTGTGGAGGCGGTTCTGCGTCTGGCACGCGCCGTGGTTATAGCATGGTTGTATGATCGATCCCATCTTCCATTCCGATAACTACCAGTTAACTCGGAAGCTGCTCGACGGAGTCGCGCTGCGCCAGGAAGCCATCGCCGCCAACATCGCGAATGCAGAGACACCTGGCTATCGCCGCTTGGATTTGTCCCCGAATTTTGCCGAGCAGTTGAAAGCCAGTTTGGCGGCGGGCGATTTGGCGAACCGTAGCGATACGATTCGCGCCACGCTGGCCCCTGATGCTCATGCCCGGGCGCTTCGGCCTGATGGAAATAACGTGGAAATAGAGAAGGAGCTCCTCGAGATGAACAAAAACTCCGTCGAACACGAATTTCTGACCCAGATCATCACGAATAACATTAAGCAGCTCAAAATGGCCATCACCGGTCGCAGTATCTGATCTCTTATATGAATCTTATCTCCGCAGTTGATATTACTTCCGGGGCGCTCGCCGCCCAACGAACCCGGCTCGATATTGTCGCCCAGAACATTGCTAACGCCCAAACCACGCGCACCCCCGAAGGTGGTCCGTACAAAAGACAGATCGTATCTTTTGAAACCGAGCTCCTCAAACGGATCGGTGGCCAGAATTTGCAGACGGTCCACATCGCCGGCGTCACTTCCGATAAGACCGAAGGCGAACGCGTCCAAAATCCCCAGCATCCCGACGCAGACAAGGATGGTTTTGTCCAGATGCCCAACGTCAATCTGGCGTTTGAAATGGTCGATCTCATCACCGCGTCGCGCACCTATGAGGCCAATCTCTCCGTCGTGAAAAACGCCCGTACCATGGCGATGAAGACACTCGAAATCGGAAAATAATTCCCGCTCAGCCTAATCTCCCATGTCCACTATAGGCTCCGTTTCTCCCGCCATTTCTGGGCTCCCTGGCAACCAGCTCGATAAGCTCCAGCCCGGTCTCAAGATCACGATGCCCACTGATGGGAGCCATCTGGCGTCCCCCGGTACGCAGGGTTTTGGCAACATGCTTGATGGTCTCGTGGGCTTGGTTGATACCAAACAAAACGAGGCGCAGAGCGTCACCCGTCGCGTGTTGCTCGGCGACACCGATCAGCTGCACCAATCTGTCATCGCCATGCAGGAGGCCGGTGTGGCCTTCAGTCTCATGGTCGAGGTCCGCAACAAACTCGTGGAATCCTACCAAGAGCTGATGCGCATGCAGGTTTGAGATAACTAAGATAAAATTTTCGGATGAAAAACTTTGCCCAATCCCTCCTCGCCCTCTGGCAACAACTCGGCCTTAACCAGCGCGTCTCGCTGATCGTCGCCACCATCGCGGTGGCTGGCGGCATGACAGCGCTGGTCGTCTGGTCGCAGCGCCCAGACTACCAGCTGCTCTATGCCCGTTTGGGGGACAAAGATTCTGCCGCAGTCATCGGTTATCTTCAGGCCCAGAATATTCCGCATCAAATTTCTGCCGGTGGCTCCTCCGTTTCCGTTCCCTCGGATCGTGTCTATAAGCTGCGCATGGAACTGGCCGGAAAAGGCCTGCCGAGCGGCGACGGCGTGGGCTTCGAGATTTTCGACAAAGGCCAGTTCGGTCTCAGTGATTTTGTGCAACGGACTAATTATATGCGAGCGGTCCAGGGCGAACTCGCCCGCACCATTGCGCAACTCGCCGGGGTCCGCGCCGCCCGCGTCATGATCGTGCAACCGGAAAACCGCCTCCTTCTTACCGAGCAAGGCGTGAAATCCACGGCCTCCGTTTTTGTGGATATGGGCGGCGGGCGCTTGGAGACCGATCAGGTCAATGCCATCCGCCATCTCGTCGCAAATTCGGTGCAGGGCCTCTCGCCCGATCAGGTGGCCGTGGTCGATAATCGCGGTCACGTTCTCTCGGAGGATCTCAAACAAGATCCCACCTTGGGCACCGCCTCTTCGCAGATGCGCTACAAGCAGCAGGTCGAAGATTATCTGGCGAAGAAAGTGGAAAGCATGCTCGCTGCCGTCATCGGCCCCGGCAACGCCGTCGTGCGGGTCTCCGCTGAAATCGAGACTGAAGCAAGCACGCAGAGTTCAGAAAAATTTGATCCCGAAGGCCAGGTCGTGCGCAGTCAGACCACGACGGAGGATGTCACGAACTCCAGCGAATCACGCAGCGCCGGTGCCGCCGGAGTCAGTTCGAACGTCCCCGAGAAAATGACCGCGGCTGACGCCAACAAACCCGTTTCCACCTCGGAACAAAATCGCAAGAACCGCACCACCACTTACGAAATCAACCGGACGCTGACGAATGTCACGCGCAGTCCCGGCACGATTAAGACTGTCACTGCGGCCGTTTTTGTGGCACCGCGCCTCGCGCCGCCGGCGGCCGGCCCTGATGGCAAAGTGGCGGCCGATGCCCAACCCACCGAGCAAAAGCGCGCGCCCGAGGAATTAAGCGCCCTGCGCCAAGTCGTGGTGAATGCGCTCGGGCTCAAGCTCGCGCCCGGCCAAACTTTGGAATCAGTGGTCGCGTTGCAAGAGATGCCTTTTGCCGCCGCCCCGGTTTCACAACAAATCCAAGCCATACAGACGGAGAACCGCGTGCAAGGTTGGATTGAAGTCGCCAGCAAATGGTCGGCGGTGCTCGGCGCCGCGATCGTCCTGCTGATTTTTCTGCGCGTGCTCGCCAAACAAAAACCCGAACCGGTGCCCGTCGAAGTGCTCTCCATGCCGCCGGAGATGGCTGCTCGGCAATTGCAACACGGCAGCACGGTCACGCCGGATATGCTGAATCAGCTTATTCGGCAGAAACCCGCGAACATCGGCACGGCACTCCGGGATTGGGTCGCCACTCCCGCTGCGAAGAACTGATCACGTTGAACTATTTTAGCACCCATGGCCGATATCGACTACAGTAAGCTCAACCGGATGCAGAAGCTCGCGATCTTTTTGATCTGCATCGGACCCGAGGAAGCGGCGGCGATTCTCAAGCAATTCGACGATAACGAAGTCGAGGTGCTTTGCCGCGAAATGTCGGTTTACCAGATGGTGCCGGAAGGGATCATCAAGCAATCGATGGAAGAGTTTTCCGGCTTGGTGGCGACCAGTGTGAATTCCTCGCTCGGCGGTCTCGCGTATGCCCAGCGTACTTTGGAAATCGCGAAGGGTGACTACAAGGCTTCCGCCATCATTGGTCGGGTCGGCCCCGTGGGTAATTCAGTCGAGGTGATGGCGGAAATTGCCGATATGGAAGGCCGCCAGGTTTTCAATCTGATCAAGCATGAGCAGCCGCAGACAATTTCCTTTGTGCTGTCCTACCTCGATGGGGCCAAATCGGCCGAGGTGTTTTCCCTGCTGAGTCCGGATTTGCGCGAAGAAGTGATCGAGCGCCTCGGCACGATCGAGTCCACCTCGTTGGATCTGGTCGGCAAAATTGTGCGCAGCTTGGGCAAGCATTTTGATAGCAAAGCGCGGCCGGCTTTCCACCACAGCGGCGGCGTGCGCGTCGTGGCGGCGCTGCTCAATTCTCTCGACAAAGACATGTCGAAAACTTTGTTGGCGCGGCTCGAAGAACGGAATGCCGGACTGGGTGCGGCGATCCGGAAAAAACTCTTCAGCTTCGAGGATCTCAACCGGCTCACGGCGGCGGATCTGCAACGCGTGCTGCGCGAAGTCGACACGGCGAACCTGGCGATTTCGATGAAGTCCGCCAGCGAGCAGTTGCGCGAGAAAATCTACGTCGGTCTTTCCAAACGCGCCGCCGAAGGCCTCAAGGAAGAAATCGATTTGCTCGGGCCCGTCCGTCTCAAAGACGTCGAGACTGCGCAGGATACGATCATCCAAGCTGTCCGCAAACTCGAGGAAGAGGGCCAAATCTCCCTCGACTCGGAATCCCAAGCTGTCGTCGCGTGATGCGAATATTTTTCTCATGACCTACGCCAAACTCATCGCCTTCGACCGTCCGCTGACCGGGGCCGTGTTGCCTGGCGGGCGCGGCCGGCATTGCAATGAAGGCGAATTGTCGGAACTGACCGAGGCGGCTTATCGTCGCGGCGTCGATGCCACGCGCGCTTCGGCCGATCAGCAGATGGTCGAATTCCGGCATGACATGGAACAGTTGGGCGATGGGGTGTTCAAAAAGTTAGCCCAACTTGAACCGGTGCTGTTGAATGAAATTCGGGAAGCGCTTCCCGGACTGGCCGTGGAGATCGGTCGCCGTTTGCTGGCCGGTTATGAGCCCCCGCCTGAAGTGATCGCGCGGCTTTGTCAGGAATCGTTGGAGCAACTTTATCCGGAACGCGAGGGACTGGAAATTTCCCTGAATGAGCGCGACGTGGAGTTGCTCAATACGCTCAATCCCGCGTGGCTGAAACTTTATCCGCAACTCCGCATACGGACGGATGCGGCCTTGACTCCCGGTGATTGCCAAGTCCGCAGTCGGTTCGGTCTGACCGATGCCCGGCAAGAAACGAAACTCGCGGCGCTCAGCCACCATCTTACCGGCGCCTGATCCATGAGCTCCGCGATTATTCCTTTTATCGATGTGCTTCGCACCCAAGTGCGGCACGTGCCTTCGGTCCAACGCGTGGGCGCTGTGACCGGGGTGGCGGGATTGGTGATCGAATCCGAGGGCCCGAATGTGGGCTTGGGGGAATTGTGCAATGTGCGTTCGCCCCGCACCGATTTTATGGTGCGGGCTGAAGTGGTGGGCTTTCGCGAACATCGCGTATTGCTCATGCCGCTCGGCGATATGGCGGGTTTGCATGTGGGTTGTACGGTCGCGGCCGCTGACCGGCCACCGCTCCCTCGTCCGGGTCCGGAATTATTGGGGCGCGTGCTCGATGCTTTGGGCCGGCCGTTTGATGGGCTGGCGATGTTACCCGTGGATCGTGTGGAGCACAGTACCAAGCCGCCGCATCCTCTCCGCCGCCAACGTATCAAGGATGCACTTACGACCGGCGTGCGCGCGCTCGATGCCTTTACGCCGATTGGCCGTGGCCAACGTATGGGACTTTTCGCCGGTTCGGGGGTGGGTAAGTCCACGCTCCTGGGTATGATTGCCCGCGGCTGTTCTGCCGATGTCGTCGTAGTCGGGCTGGTCGGTGAGCGTGGTCGTGAAGTACGCGAATTCATCGAAAAAGATCTCGGCCCCGAGGGGATGAAACGCACGGTGGTGGTAGTGGCCACCTCGGATACCCCGGCGCCGTTGCGCTTACGCGCGGCTTTCACCGCCACGTCGATTGCGGAAGCTTACCGCGATCAGGGGTTGAACGTGATGTTAATGATGGATTCGGTCACGCGTTTTGCCATGGCCCAACGTGAAATCGGACTCGCGGTGGGCGAGCCGCCTGCCACCCGGGGCTACACGCCATCGGTTTTTGCTATGCTGCCTCGCTTGCTGGAACGTTCCGGTGCGGGCGAGACCGGCTCGATCACCGCACTTTATACGGTGCTCGTCGAAGGTGATGATATGAATGAACCCGTGGCCGATGCGGTGCGCGGTATTCTCGATGGCCACGTGGTGCTGTCGCGACAACTCGCGCATTTTAATCATTATCCGGCGATTGATGTGCTCGAGAGCGTGAGCCGTCTGACCCGTGATGTCTGCACGAACGAGGAAATCGATTCGGCGGCGCGCGCGCGGGAACATCTGGCCCTTTACCGCAAAAATGAAGATCTGGTTTCGATCGGTGCCTACCAAAAAGGGGGCAATCTGGCGATTGATCAGGCGATCGCCATGCAGGAGCCGTTGCGCAAATTTCTCCGCCAGGGGGTTAACGAGCTGACTCCCCGGGCGGACACCTTCACCCAGCTCAGAAGGATCATTGCCCCATGAAACGCTTTCATTTTCCGCTTCGGCCGGTGGCTGTCATCCGTGCGCATAAAGAGATGCGCGCTCGCGAGGCTTTTGCCGCCTCGGTTCATGCTTATGTATTAACGGAAGAACGTCTCGCGACCACGCGCGCGCGGGTGAAGGAACTGGAACAGCTGCTTTTTGCCGGACGTGGTGAACGCTTCATCGCGGCGGATGCGGCCGCTCTCTTTCGGGTTTACCGCACCGAATGCCACTCGGAAATGGAAACCGAGCGGGCGGTATTCGAAGCCCGGGAAACGATGCATCAACGCCGGGCCGAATACATTGAGGCCAATCGCCAATTGAAGATCATCCACAAACTGGAAGACAAAGCCCGGAGCACCAATCGCCTGGAAAATGCCCGGATTGAACAGAACGAACTCGATGAATTTGCCGGGTTTCGCGCGAGCCGGCGTCCCGCTCTATCATGACGAAGCTCCTGCATAATCCCGCAATTATTGCCGTGGTGGCGATGCTGGCCGGTTTGGCGGCGGGCCTCGTGCCGCTCTGGCATGCCAGTCAACAACTCGTGGCCCAAGCCTTGCGCAGCCCGGCCTTGAAGACCAATCATCAGAAAGACCAGGGTTGGGATTTCTGGACCATCGAAATCGACAGTCTCGCTTCGGAATTGAAAGATGAAAAAGCGAGGATGGTTAAATTGTCCGAACAACTGAATTTGCGCGCGGCCCGAATGAATGCCGAACAAAAAGAGTTGGAGAAATTGCGCACTTCCATCGAAGCCACGCGCAAGGAAATCGGCGAACGGGTGATCGAAATCAGTGCCGATGAATTAAAAAACCTGCGCGGCCTCTCCCAAACTTACACCAATCTCACTCCTCGCGCCGCGGTGGCGATCATCAAGGAAATGGACGATATGACCGTCGTGAAAATCCTGTCCCTGATGAAAGCCGAAGTCGTCGCCCCGATTTTCGAAGAGATGAGCAAGACGGCCGATCACGAAGGCGTTCTGGCCCGCCGCGCCGCTATTTTATCGGAAAAACTGCGCTTAATGAAATCCAACAAAGCGCCCACTCCCTGACTCGTTCTCTTTAATTTTCACGCGCGCCAAGGATGGCGTGGCTTACTCCATGGATGGAAGCACCCCATGAACACTTCCATGCTATCTCCCTCTTCCGACTTCGCCACCTACATTTCGGGCGGCGCGCCTCACGCCAACGCCCACCTCAAAGAGATTTTTGCCAGTCACACAAACGCGAAGCCGGCTGGAGCCTCGGGCCCATCCCGGACGCCAACGCCCTCTGATTTCGAGGCCATGTTGCATACGCCAGCCACGGTCACGCTTTCGTCAAGCGGATCGACTGGCCCTTCATCGAATCCGTTGGGTCAGCTGCTGGGTGATGAAATGGCCGCCGGCACCGATGCGGGACAATCGTTATTAATGGCTGAACTGAGTCCGGTCGTGACTGCCACCTTGCAAATCAAAGGCATGATCTCCGGTTTGAATCACCCTGCCTCCCTTTTAAAAACAACAGAATTGCAGTCGTCGGAAAATATTTTGCCGGCTCAAGCGCAAAGCGCACTGGATGAAACGCCGTCCGGATTGACCGGCGTGAAGATCGCTTCGGCAGGGCTGGACCAGACTTTAGCATCTCCCAGCGGCCTGAGCGGGACAACCGTAGGCATGGCCCCCGCATTGCCTGAAGTGGTAGAAAAGCCTGCTGTCCGTGTGACGACCCGGTCTGCCACCGAGGGAAATCGACCCGCTCGACACGGGGCCATCGTGAATCTGTCGAATGTGGTCGTGCTTCCCGCCGAGATTCCCGGTGCGACGCTCTTAACTGCTTTGGGTGGTATGCCGAGTCTGTTGGGCGCTACTCCTGCCGCACTGGTGCCGCCGGAAGAAACACCGGCTGATCCTTTGATTCAGGGGAATTGCCCGGACAAAAAACATTCCAAATTCGGCTCTGTGCAAAATCAGACTGAGTTCTCAGATTCATCAGCCGCGCTTGAGGTCGAGGCCGGGTCATGGCTCGCGCAAATTATAGCGGCACCGGTGAGTGGCATTCATGTGATCGCGGCGAAGGCGGGTGATAATATTATTCTGGCAGGTGATCCCGCTGATCGCGTAGGCGCCAAAACAGGCAAGGGCACCGATGCGACTGTACCAGCTCCGGCGCCAAGCGTGTGTACTCAGACTTTGGGGCATCAGGGGTTGAACGAATCTTCCGCCCCGATTGCTGCTCTGGTTCCTACGATCGAAAGCATGGCTGAGATCGGTGCCGTTCCATCGAATGTGACGGAGCCCATCGAGATGCCGCCGATCACTCCAGGAAATCGCCGAGAAGTGATCGAGGCCGTGGCGGCCTTGCTCGCCCCCTTATGGCTTTCCTTAACCGCGATCATGCCTGAATCGGTGCCGGTCGCGGCGGATACGTCGGGCCTGCAGGCCACTGCGCTGGACGGAGGGCAAAAAGCCCCGAGCACTTTGGTGACGATCAAATTCGGAGCACAGCAGCCCGTGCAGCTCGAACTGCCTTTGCCGGCCTCGTTCCAGTCTGCGATCCGCTCATTAACGTTGCAGCCGCAAACCGACCAAAGGGCAGGCGAGAGGACGTTGGTGGGAGATGGACGACCGCTTTCCACAGCTGTTCATTCGAACCCGGTCTTGCCCGTTCGTCAGGAAGGCGCTCCGGTGGATCAAGAATTCCTGCAACTGCCGGCCCTGAATTCCCTGATGACCGGGGGCCTGCCGCTGGATTTCCGTCAACGGCTCAAAACGATCATTGAGGCGGCTTGGCAAAAAGCGGAACCATTGACGATCGACTTATCGTCTAAATTGGTTCCCTCCGCGAGCGATGCAGTTTTGCCGCAAGTGGAGCCAAGTCCTGAGCATGCGAGCGGTCCGCTGGATTCCTTGGTTGCCCAAGGAATGCCGCTTCCGGTCATGCAGAATTCGGCCGCTTTCAAATTTACTGCCTCCCTGGCTGAACCACCGGCGGCGGTTGCCGTGACCGGAGAAGCGCACCCTCCCGCTTCCGTAGTCGAAGTCATGATTGAGATGCCCGGAATCGGATCCTTAGCCGCCCAGATTATCGCGCCGACACCTCTGGTGAATTCGCTCGATCGGAAATCCCTGCGGAGCGCTGACCGGGCGGAAAAAAATGCCGGTGTTTTTCGGCTCAATGGCAATGAGGGTGATGCAAACAATAATGCAGTAGAAAAAACATTTCTAAATACTGACAGAGACGGGTTTAGATCAAAGGGGAAGGAGGCTGGCACCGGCGTTGCTATTTCAGGTGATAACATGTCAGCGCAATTCACCTCCCGCCGCCTTGCCGTTGATCAACTGGAGTTTCCTCCCAGAATTAATGCCCGCGATTTCTTGCCCGCGCTCGTTGAATCCCAGAATACTTCGGCCGCGTCGGATGATCCGGTTACGACCACCCCAGCCCCGGTACTCGCTCATCGGGCGGTGGAGACGATCATGAATGTGATCGATGCTCAGCGTACGGGCGCGGCCAATGCCTCCAGCGTGAATCTGCATTTCAAATTTGGCGGCGATGATCTCGCGGTGCGCGTTCAGCTCCGGGGCGGCGAAGTCCTCACCCAATTTCTTACCGATTCAGCCGAACTCCGCAGTGCGCTCTCGAACGAATGGCAAATCATGGCGGGGCAGGGTGGGGCCGCCGGCCTCCGTCTCCTTGACCCGGTGATTCTGGCGTCCAGCACGGGGACCAACTCCGGTTTTGGTTCATCTTCTCAGGGGCAAAATCAAACGCAGCAGCAAGCCCAGCATCAGCAGAATCAAGCGGCCGTATCGCCGTTTGAATTACGCGAATTGCGTCACGGGGTTGTCCGCTCCACGCCCACCACCACGGCTGCTCCGAGGGTATCCCTTACCCAGCCGACCTCACATCACCTTACGGCTATGGCCTAAAGTTTATGCCTGTTTCAACCATTTCCTCCTTGGCTCCGACGACGCTTAACGGTCAGCAAATCGACAAGACCATTCGTGCACCCAAAAAGGTGTTGGATCAGGGAGATTTCCTGAAATTGCTTGCGGTCCAATTTTCGACGCAGGATCCGATGAAGCCCATGGAGGATACTGCGTTCATCGCTCAGATGGCCCAATTTTCTTCACTCGAGCAGGCCAGCCAGACGCGCAAAGACCAGCAAATGCAGACCAGTACCGCCTATCTCGGCCGGAACGTCACCGTCAAATACCTCGATGAACTGGGCAAAAATTCACTTCTCACCGGGGTTGTTTCCGCTGTCGATAATTCGGGCGCCTCTCCGGAGCTCGTGATCAATGGCAGAAACTTTCCTCTTTCGGCGGTGAAAAAAATCGAAACTAGCAGTGCGGCTACACCCGGGCCTGCGGGCGATCCAGCTCCTACCACTACGACTCCGACTTCGGTCAGAACCAGCGATCAATTTCCTCAACTTTACAATCTGATCCGTGATCGGGTCATCCAAGGAATATAACAAACCCCGCTGCGTGCAATCGCCGCGGTTTAAACCATCCCTCCACCTCTAACACCCGTTTCAACATGTCACTCATCGGTACCCTCACCTCCGGCGTCAGCGCTCTTCGTTCCTTTGGCAAAGGACTTGAAGTCATCGGCGCCAATATCGCGAATGTTAACACCACCGCGTATAAAAGTTCCGCCACCAGTTATGCGGAGAGTTTCAGCAATACGCTGCGCAGCTCCGCCCCGTCGAATGGCACCGTCTCGAGCCAGTCTGCGATTCAGATTGGGACCGGAGTGCAACTGGGTGGGATCACCACTAACTTTAATCAGGGCGCACTCGATACCACGGGTAACACCGCGGATCTGGGTGTTTCGGGCCGAGGTTTCTTTGTGGTGCAGGATGCTACCGGGGGCCAGTCCTACGCCACCCGCGACGGACATTTTCGTCTCGATGATAAGGGATTTCTGGTTTCCCAGAACGGTTTGAGGGTCCAAGGTCTGACGGGTACTACTTTAGGCGCCGTGGGCGATGTCCAAATTGGTCTCAGCATCCCCACCGGGGCTGAACTTTCGTCCATCAGTTTCGATACGTCAGGCAATTTGATCGAATTTTATTCCAATGGTCAGTCGCAGACGACCAATCGCGTCTTGCTCCAAAACTTTAATGATACCTCCGCGCTCATGCGGGTCGGTGGCAATCTCTACACCGGTCTGACCAACGCCGGTCCGGTGGGCGGAACGGTTTTGGCCAATGCTTTGACGGGCGGCAATAACCCCGGCCTCGCTGGACTTGGCAATATTCAGTCGGGCACGTTAGAATCATCGAACGTGGATTTGACCCAGCAATTTTCGGATCTGATTACTACGCAGCGCAGTTTCCAGGCCGGCTCCCGTCTCATCACGGTGTCGGATAGTGTGCTCGAGGAAATCGTAAATCTGAAGCGCGCCTAATCTTAGTTTTTTCTAACCCGCCCCTGCCATGGCCGCTAAGCCTGACGCCAAAGATGCCAAGGACGCCAAGGATGCTCCACCCGCAGCCGATAAGGCAGGGGCCCCGGTCGCAGACAAAGCGGCCGGTAAAGCGGCGGGCTTGAAAGCGTGGCTGCCGGCCATTGTTGCGCTGGTCCTTACTCCGGTTGTTTGCTTCGCCGTTGCTCAGTTTGTCCTCTTGCCGCGGTTGCAAAAACAGCTCGCGCTCAAACCCGTCGTGGCGGGAGAAGGGCATGAAGCCGCGCCTGCCGGTGAAGAACCGGCTGAAGCCAGCAGTGAAAGTGGCGGCGAACACGGTGGCGGTGAACACGGTGGCAAAGAAGGCACCGGCGCACCGGGCAACTACGAATTCAGCAATGTGGTCGTGAATCTTTCCGGCACCATGGGGACGCGTTATCTTAAAACCAGTTTCATCGTTACGCCGGCTGATAAAAAAGGTAACCTCAAGGGGCTCTTTGAAGAGAATAAAGCCAAACTCATCGATATCACTTTAAACGTCCTTTCCTCGCTGACGTTGGCTGATCTCGAAGAACCAGGAGCGAAGAATGTCCTCCGCGAAAAACTGGTGGCAACTTATAACCAAGCGCTGGGCAAGCGCATCGTCGACCAAGTGTATTTCTCCGACTTCGTCGTCCAATAAACTTTTCCATGGCAGACCAACCTCCCGTATCGCCCGCCGCCCCTGCCGCCGCCACCAGCTTTCTGGATCAATCTGAAATTGATAAATTGCTGGCACAAAGCATCCCGCAGGCATCGACGCAATCACTGCTGATTCATGCCAACGGCAAGCATGGTGATGCCAAGGGTGCCGGCAAGGTCGAGACCTATGATTTTCGTAACCCGGTGTTTCTTTCCGAGGTGGAATTGCGGCGGCTGCGGCTGTTGCACGAAGATTATATCCGTTACCTGAGCGCCCGACTCTCGCTTTTTCTGCGCATGGAATTCGGCCTGAAAATGGCCCGGTTAACCACGGTTACCTATTCCAAATTTACCGAATCACTGCCCAGCCCCACACATATCTGCCTGTTCAAAGCCGAGCCCATGCTGGGTGTCGGCATTCTCGATATCAATCCCCGGCTCGCACTCACCATCGCGGATCGTCTCCTCGGCGGCCGTGGGCATTCCGTCAAGGCCGAGCGCTACCTGACCGAAATCGAAATGGCTTTGCTGGAAGATGTCATTCTCATCGTGCTCGAGGAATGGTGCGGCCAGTGGAAGGTCGAGCAGGATCTCCATGCCCACATCATCGGCCATGAGAACAACGGCCGTTTTCTCCAAACCTCGCCGAAAGATGCGATCATTTTGGCGCTGACCCTGGAAGTTAACTTTGGCGACTGCTCCGAGCAGATGCAGATTGGCGTGCCGTATTACACGATCGAGCCGCTGGTTAAAAAAATGCAGGCCCGGCGGCAAAAAGATGCGGCGGTCGCGTCTGTCGAGAAACGCGCCGCCTGGCAAAAAAGCTACGACCATATCACCATGCCCGTGCGCGCCGAGTGGGATGCCCTCGAGCTCTCCTTGCGCGAGGTCAGCAGTCTGCGCGTCGGTGATGTGATTGAGATGCCTGCGGAATTGATGCAGCAGACGCGCTTGGTGCTGAATGGCACACCGAAATTTATTGGGACGATCGGTCTGGATACAGACCGCGTCGCGTTCCAGCTCGCCAAAAAAATTCCCGCATCCCCAGAGGATCAAAACCAGGCCAAACATGATGGAAGAAAAAACACTTGATATCGTTCTCGACGTTAAGGTGAAAGTCACCGTTCAGCTCGGCTCCTGCCAGCTGCCCATGCGCGACGTCCTCGAACTGGTGCCAGGCTCTGTCATCCAGCTCATGCAACATGCCAGCGACCCGGTCGGTCTCTACGTGAACGACAAATTGGTCGCCTACGGTGAGGTCGTGGTCGTGGAAGATAATTTTGGCATCAAGATCACGGAATTAGTCGGCAGTGGGCGAGCTTGAGTCGGAACAGTCTGTGGCGGTTCGATCGCACGTTATGCATTTCACCCTTTCTCTTCTTGGATTAGCTACCCTCGGACGTCGGCCGCGGCTCGGTCGGCTGGGCTGTTCGTTGCTCCTTTGCTTACTCGTGGCCCCCGTTTGGGGAGCCGGAGAGGAAACGGTTTTATATCCGCGCACCCTCGCACCGGCCGAGACACCGGCTCCGGTTCGCTCGGTGGGTTCCAACACCACGCTGCTGCTCATGGCGCTCGCGGCAGCAAGTGCCGGCGGTTGGTTGCTGTGGCGGCAACGTCGTACGCCTCAGGGTCTGATGTCGCGCGAAACACGCAAACTTGCCATCGCGGAAACCCGTTCGCTCGGCAATCGGCAGTATCTCGTCGTGGCCGACTACGACGGACGCAAATTTCTCCTTGGCGTCTGCCCGGGACGGATTGATCTGCTCTCTTCGCTCGACGAGGGTCCCCCGACCAAAATTCCGTGAAATTTACCCGCTATTTTTCCTGCCTCTGGCTCGCTCTCGCGTTGAGTACGATTTCGGCTTTGGGCCAGACGCCGACCCCCGATGCCGCCGGTTCTGCCGGAGTGACCCCGCCGCCGGCCAATGGCGTGGCCGCTCCTGCGGCCATCAAATCCGCGACCGATCCGCTGCGGCTCTCGATCAACCTGGAGGGAACCGACAAACCCTTTCAAATGAGCGTCGCGGTGCAAATCGTGCTGCTCATGACTTTGCTCTCGGTGGCACCGTCGTTGGTTTTGCTGATGACCAGTTTCACGCGCATCATCATCGTGCTCGGTTTTGTGCGCACCGCGCTCGGTGTGCCCAGTGCTCCGTCGAACCAGATTATCACCGGACTGGCGCTCTTCCTGACTTTTTTTATTATGGGACCGACTTTCGACCGCGTGCACAAAGAAGCCCTGCGGCCCTATCTGGACGGGAAAATGCAATCCGAGGTCGCCTTGGATAAGGCGACCGCTCCCCTCAAGGAATTCATGCTCAAGCAGACGCGGACGCGCGATCTGGAATATTTTCTCGAGCTCGGTGGTTTTGGGCCCACGGCGGTCAAAGATTTGCCGATTCGCGTGGTGATACCGGCGTTCGTCATCAGCGAACTGCAGACTGCGTTTCAGATGGGGTTTTTGCTTTTCCTGCCGTTTCTCGTGATTGATTTTCTCGTTGGCTCGGTGTTGATGGCGCTCGGCATGATGATGATGCCACCCAACGTCGTCTCCTTGCCCTTCAAACTTTTGCTCTTTGTCCTCGTCGACGGCTGGCATCTCATTGTGAAGACGCTGGTCCAAAGTTTCCTCAATTAACCGAATACGCCTATGAATCCTGAAGTCGCCATCGATATCTTCAAGACCACGGTCATGTTTGCCCTGTGGATTGTCGCTCCGTTTTTAATCACGATGCTGGTCGTCGGATTGCTCATGAGCTTGTTTCAATCCGTCACGTCGTTACAGGAGCAAAGTCTCACCTTCGCGCCCAAGCTGCTGGCCATGGCCGGACTTTCCATGCTGCTCGCACCCTGGCTGCTGCGGACTCTTTCCGAGTTCACCATCAACACGATTTCCCGTATGGCGACGTTGGCTCACTGAGGATTTTCTTTCTGGTGCGGGCACCCTACTTCCCAACGAGTCACGTGCACCCGCACTTTCCGGAATTTCGTAACCCCCGCCCATGACTGTAGGCTATCTGATTACTTGGCTGATGGTTTTTTTGCGGGCGATCGGCGTGGTGATGCTGATGCCATCGCTCACCAGCAATCCCCCGCCCAAAATGATCCGGATTGCTCTGGCCATTTGCTTGGCCTCCTTGCTCGTGGGATTGGTGCCGGAGGCGAAAATTCCGGGTGATGTGTGGGGACTCGCGTTCGTGAGTGCCGGCGAAGTGTTGTTGGGTCTGGCCATGGGCTTTGTCGCGCGGATGACTTTCGCGGCGGTGGATATGGCGGGGCGGATGATGTCATCGGAGATAGGCTTGGTCGCCACGCCCGGCATGGGGGCGCCGGAAGTAGGCAATGAACCGTTGGCGGCGTTATTTTCCACGCTCGCGGTGGTGCTGTTTTTTTTATTGGGCGGACACCTCATGGTTTTTGGTGCCTTCGCCCGCAGCTTTATATTGGCGGCGCCCGGTGCGCCGGCTTTGAGTGGGGGAGCGTGGGAACAGGTGGTCGTGGCCACGGCCCGTACGATCGAGCTCGGCTTGAGAATATCCGCGCCCTTTATTGCCCTGAATTTTTTAATTAATCTGGCGTTTTCCACCTTGGGCCGGGCGGTGCCCAGAATGAATGTCTTTGTGATCAGCTTCTCTTTGCGGTCGCTCATGGGCTTTGGCTTGCTGGGCAGTGCGGGTTCGCTGCTCGCGCGTTATCTCTACGTAGAATTTTCTGGAATCCCGTTGCAAATGCTCCAGCTGTTGCCGGCGCGATGAGTCGGTGTGTATTGTCTGCATCCCTGACCATAGGTGTAGATTCAGCCTGGGTGTTTTCCGAAGATGTGCGGCCCGCGAAATTAGGC
>JANYCF010000129.1 GCA_025360455.1 Opitutaceae bacterium
TTCGGTTGCTCCCGGAGCCGTCGGGCTTCATCCGCCAAAGCTGCATGAGCCCGCTCCGCGTGGAGTTGAAGTAAATGTATTTCCCGTCGGGTGAAAACTCCGGACCGTCACTCAAGCCCGGGGTGGTGGTGAGACGAATCTCGGTGCCGCCCTCGGCAGAAATTTTGTAGATATCATACTTATCATTCTTGTCGTCGGCTTTCTCCTTGCGACCACCGGTATAGACGAGCCACTGGGCATCGGGCGACCAGCCGTGAAAATACGAAGGTGAATTCGCCGTGACTCGCACCGGCGTGCCGCCCGTCGCGGGTAATTTAAATATCACCGAGCGCCCATTATCCTCGGCATTGTGATGACTGATCGCGAGCTGCTTGCCATCGAAGCTCAGCACGTGGTCATTATTATTTCGGTTGGCGAAACCGGTGTCGAAGGGCGTCACTTTTCCTGTGACTAGATCGTAGGTTTTCAGATGACCCTTGTTCGGACCGGGACCGCTGACGTTAAGCAAAAGCGTCTTGCCGTCGGGCATCCAGTTGGGAGCCTCGAATTGTTCGGGTGAACTATAAACAATTTCCTGCTTGCCGGTGAAGACATTGAGAATCTCCAAATGCGCGCCGATGTAATCCCGGTACGGCTGGTAGCCGGTCTTCGGCGGCCGGATCACGCGCACATCGCGGATCAACGCCTCTTCCTTCACCGCAGCGCCATGAGCACACAAGAAAAGCCCGACGTTAACTTCGTCGCCGAGATCCAGGTCGGCCAAGGTGGCGCTTTCAAACGTTTCGCCATAACGGGCGGAAGAAAAAATATAGGTGGTGCCGCGCCGCTCGAGCTGGATCACATCGCCGCCCCGGACTTTTAATTCGATCTGTTCCACTTTGGCGCCCTTGGTGCGCCGGTATTGCAGTGAATCTTTACCATCACCATGCACACAGGCATCGGCAAACGCAGAATCCGCATCGAGCGTAGAGCGCACCATCCAACCCAGTTTGCGGTGAGGGTCAGCCCCTTGACCGATAAGTTCCACCCGGGCGCGCAAGATAAAATCCCCCTTCATTTTATTCCAGGCAAACTGGAATTGATCCGATGAACCCCAAATATTGATGCCACCGGCTGACATGCGATAAGTTTGCAAAGAAGGGTCGTAGTTAGTGGAGCCGGCGATGGCCGGTCCGCCGATATCAGCGTGATCGGTGAATTGTCCGACGGACGAATCCGCAAACGCACGGGGAAAGAGAAGCAAGCACGCAGCAATCACGCTGAGTCGAAGTAGAATTTTCATATTGGGGTAGAAGCATAGGTTCGAAACGCGTCTCACCCAATCCCCGGACCGGAATTTTTCCAATATCCCCGCAATGATTGCTAAAGAATATAACCGTGCATTGTGGCCACAAGCCTTAGCCTTTCACTCCGTTCCGTCAACCGATGGGCTAAGCCGCCGCGTTTACCTGATTAGTGAATTTTGCTAACCCTACCCGATTTTCTACTGGTAGATCACCATACATAAAACGGGCTGGACAAACCGGCCGGCCTCCGGCTTTTCTGTAGACTCAACAAATGAACCGCACCGGAACAACGCTCCTCAAAGCTGCCTTTGGCCTCTCCGCCATTGTTGTATCCGTCGTCTCCGTCACCAGTGCGCCGAGAGGGTTCTAATCGTTCACACGACTTTAGCCCCTCCGGTGCCACACCGGAGGGGCTTTTTTTTGCCCTCGGTGAAACGGCACAGGAGGGAAAAGCCAAAAACTTTTCCCACCATGAAAAACACCACCCACCCTCGCCCGACGCTCACACGTCGCACTCAGCCAACGCGCCAAACGCATCGTTTGACGCCCCACACTCCCGGACACAATCCGCCGACGAAGAAGACTGATCGCATCCAGCCTACAGCGCAGCATCATGACTTCCTCGCGCTCTGCTATTATCCCGGTATGGGCGAACACCACACCGCCGCATGATCAACGATTCGATTCGGTTAATTTTCACCGCCTCCTCGACGGTCGCATTTCCCGCGATCAGAGAACACTGGATCAACGGCAGAATTCCTTTCATTCGGACCGGGAGAAATTCAAAACCCGCACAGAACACAGAAACCACTCATTCTGACCGTACCTTTTTGAGTCAGAATGAGTGGACGTTGGGATGAGAAGGACAATGTTGCTACGAATCGGGACGTCCCGTTTTTCGAATCATTTTCGTCCTTAAACACTCGCCAACCCGGGCTCGTAGCTTTCCGCATAGGAACCGAAGGGAGCGCCGCTTCCACCGCCTCCCGCCACCTCGCAGACAAACAGCTCCGGATGAATTTCGGTGGCCACTCCACGCAGCACACTGCTCCAGGTATCCGTGTCGGGGATTGGCTCACCGGTCGCTTCGAGAATCGCGATGATGGCGCGATGCGGCACGCCTCGGCCTGCGCCTCCTCCCGCTTTCCAATGGAGAAAGGCCGGCGGACACGGGTCATTACCGTGTACCGTCATGATGATGACTTCCGCGGCCTCGATGTCGCTATTCGCCTCGGCAGAACATTCCGCCGACAGCGCGACATCGAGGCGCCAAATTCGCAAATCGGGTTTAAACTCATTATCGAGTTCCCGCGTGAGTTGGGAATAAGTAGCCATAGCTTTGCCAACTGAATCAAGATTGTCGTAGAGCATCACGACGGGAAAATTATCGACCGACGGCGAGCAGGTTGTCATTATTGTCAGGGGTCAAATTTTGATAAACAGGAAGTGGGCAAAGCCGAAGTCCGGGAGCGACTGGCTGGCCACCGAAAACAAAACATGAACTCAAAACTGGGGCGACGTTGAGCCGCACAATGGGATCTGGCGCTGAAGAAGCCGACACAAACACCACGAAATAAACCGGTGAAGCTGGAGGTGGTGTCCCGGATAAGGCGGTGTTAAAGCCAGATCCAGTTTCACTGGGCTGACTTGGTCAGGTGGTGGGACACCGTATAAAATTTGCGGATGTTCCTTATACCAGAATAACTCAGCGAAAGTATATGGGGTGAAAACCCTGTGAAATTCAATTCTCGGCAAAATTTTTCAAAGAAAACAAAAGGCAAACCAGTAGGGATTTCGCCACGACTCACCCCAACTTATTCACAATGGAGCGAGCGGCGCTAGAACGCACTGAGTTTCATTGAGTTCTCCCATCTCTTTTGCGAACAAGAGTGCGCTCACTCACAATTTCAAGCTATGGCCAGACTGCCCAGCGAGCGTTCCGACCTGACGGTATTCTCATTTTTGACCGCGTCAGTTGATAAAATAATATTTTGCAACGGTAACAACCCGCTCGGCTCATCACGCACCAATAATATTGCCGAAAATCATTCTGGACGAACTTGAGCGGTAGCTCAACTGCGCACTCACCCTGCGGAATAGTATTCGTCTGACGGGCCCGTCGCATAATTTTTGGCAATAAGTGGTCTGAAACCGGCTTACTCAGTTGCTTCGGTTGAATGAGTTTACTTTTCTCCACCAGCACTACTTTCCTCATGCCCTCCCGCTTCCAGACCCTCCCCCCTGTACCAGAACCCACTGACCCTCAGCTGCTGGCCTACCTGAATCTCAAGCTCCATGAGATCGGCCAGCCCGGTGTCACTCTCGCCGAGGGCGAAAGTTTTTCTAATTTCGTCGATCACTTTCTCACGCTAAGTCGCGAGAAGGACCGGGTGCTTTCGAGCCACCTGTGTCCCGTGGATCAGCGCATTCAAGATTTCATCGGCTCTTGCCTTGCCGGAACGGGCGTCACTCCTCGTCTGCCCGCCACCTCGCTGGTACTCGATCGTCCGGGTCTCGCCCGCGCCCTTTCGTTGCCACCTGATCGCGATGAACACCACAGCAGCATCCTTGCCTCGCTCCGCGTCCGCCAGGGAGTACTGCATAATCCGCGCAGTGACCGCCGCACCACACAGGGTATTTTTCACGTCACCGAGGGTGGCCTGCCGATTCCTGATGATAAAAAAGCCGTTCCTGCCGCCGTATTCGGTCGACTGCTCGCCGCCGCGCTTACCCCGCCGGCAGAATTGCTCCGCCTGCCTTTCACGGCGGCCGCACCGGCCCAAGCCGAGTGTTTCGTTTCGTTGCACCTTCGGCCTGTGGTAGTGCCGGCAGTTCAGGGTTTCTCCCCGGTACGCGCCATGGAAACACGCTTCTTTGCGCCCGGCGCACTGGTCGCGAACCTCGATTTCATTGAAAGTATTTTTGGAAACGCCGGTGATCCCCATCTCCCGGAAAACGATGCCGGCCTTGATCCGGAACATTGGACCGGCCACTCCGGTTGCATCATTCTCGCACCCCACCTCAATACGCTGACCAAACGCGAGCTCGGTCTCCCGATTCACTCCGAAGCGACCGCCCGCCAACTCCGCGACGGCATGTGCTGGCAATCGCCCGATGAACTCTACAACGACGGCGGCGCCTTCAAGATCACCGCCCGCAATGCGGCCGGGGTAATCGTGACGCTTATCTCCGACAATTATTTCGGTTACTGCAAAAAGGAAGTGAAGACCCAGATCAGCTACGCCGCCAATTTGCTCGGCTGCGCCGAGGAAGAACATGCGGGCGGGGCCATTGTTTTCCCGAGCGTGGACCTCGGAGAAAATTTCCAACTCAATCCGAATCTGCCGAACGTGAAGCACACCTTCACCGAAGCTCTCGCTTTGTTGGGCGATTGCGCCGAACTCCAACCCGGCGGCTGGGCCCGCGACCGGGCGTTTGCGAATGTTCAGTATGTACCGCAGAGCGCGCGTTTCGATCTACGCACACAGCGCATCACGTGGCGTGACACCGGCGTGGCCGAGCAGTCACTCAAACTTTTGCCTGGTTGCACCTACGTGCTGCCCTCCGGCTACAAGGTCGAAATGGTGAAACCCGAATCCAGCCGACGCTGGAGCCTGCGCGGCATCGATGCGGAAGGCTTGCTCTGCCACAAACCCTGCACGGTTTCCGGCGGCGGCAAGTCCGAGATTTCGAAACCGATTGCCGATGCGATGTTCACCGGCCCGGTCTTCGTCAGTGATCTCGCCCACGATCTCGATGCCGTTGAGGCCATCCTCAAGCGCGATTACTCCAAGCGCTTCCACCATCCGAAAAGCAATATCGTGCGCGCCCGGCCCATTCTTAGTCCGGAACGTTCCCTCGGCTCCGTGGTTAAATTACTCAGCCGCAGTCCGGATTATACGGACGAATTCAACAACTGGCTCGTCACCATCCCGCGCTCCATCCGCGATCTCGTCCTGCTCTTAAAACGACTCTATAAACCGCATTGGGGCACCGATTGGCGCAAACATTTCAGCGTCGATACCATCAATGCCCGCCCGGGCAACGAACTGAAACATAACGCAGAAAAACTGCTCACCCACTATCTGCGCGTCGGCTATACCCGCGAAGGGGGTTGGCGTACTTTCACGCTCCGTTCCGACTTTTTCCCGGCCAAAAAAATCCAGGTTGAAGACGATATCACCGCCTCCACGGTCGCTCCGAGCAACCAAGTACCGGGTTTACCTGCTTGGATCACCCAACCCTCGCTGAAATTCGTCCACAACTGCGAGCTCCGTCTCTTTCAGCGGCCGGATGACGCCATCGTGCGCGGCTATGATCGTCGTACGGAACGCGATTTCGCCCGCACCGGCCATTTCTTCTCCAACTACGAACCGCTCAACCTCGAGACCGCCCGCGCCATCGTCGAAGACTCACTCCGTTTCGAGGCGTTCACCGAGCCGATGAAATCGGCCTTTAATAAATTCCTCACCACTCCGGGTGCCGCTTATCTCGTCTCGCCCTCCCACCCCCGCATCGTGGACGGCAAGCCATCCAAGAATCCCCGCTATCTGCAAAATCGCCCCGATCTCGAAGATCCTCGTTCGACATATCTCGCGCAAACCGGAGCCCGCCTTTACCGCCGGCTCGCAGCTGATTCACCAGCACCGTTTCCCGTCGGCTCCATTTTGATGGGCCGCCGCCTGAATCCACCCGAGCCCGGTATTCGCCCCCTTTGTGTCTTCGGGCCGATCCATTATCAAGAAGTGCCGGAAGCGTTCATGGATCTGATCGCCAGCCTCACCGGCAAATCACCCTCCACCACCGGCGTCGGCTCCGAAGGCGCACTGACCAAAGGCCCGTTCAATGCCTTGTTGCCCATCTATGATCTCAACGCGGCGTTGACCTCCTACATCCTCACCGGCCTACCCGTCTTCTCGACCGCCGCAGGCTGGGTCGGGCCGCGCCACCGCGTGGATCACGACATCAGTTTGCTCGTCCCGGAAATCTGGTGCCGCATGACTCCGGCGGAACGCGAACCCGCCTACCTGATTGCCGGAGGCCATCTCGAACGTTGCGATGATTTCGAATATGAAGGCCGGCAAGTGCTGGCGAGCCGACTCGGTTGGCGCATCACTGCACGCTACGTCCAGACTTTCTGTGGTCGAGTGCTCGGCAACCCCAGCAGCGTGTTCGACGAAGAGTTTCTCCAACCCGAGAAACAAGATCTCGCCGTTTTTGCGGACGGGGTGGACAACATCGTCGCCGCGATGCGCAAGGCCTCGGAGCATTATTTCGCCGACGGCTCGGTCGAGACCGCCTGCCCGCCCCTCCGTGCGCTGCTCCACCTCATGCGCGACGGCACCTGGGAAGGACGTAACGCCAACGACCCGGTATTCCGCGCGCTCTTCACCCGCGAATCCCTGCTCGCGAGCGATTGGTATCGCGCCCGGCTTGAAGCCCAACGGACCGTCGATGTTCATCTGGCGGAGAAGCAAACCCGGTATCTGGAAAACTTCCTGACCCGGCCGAACTATAGCGATGTCTCCACGCGTTTGGAAATCCGCCAACGCTTGGAGAAAACCGCCCACGCCGCCCGCACCGCCCGTGAGCCAGCCTATCTTGAAAAACTCATCGGCACGCTCGGAGCTGAACCAGCCATCGCCGCGGAATTGACCAAGTTGCAGCCGGCCAAGTAACACGCATTAAATAACCAGCCGGAAAGCCACAAAGCTTTGCCGGCTGGATTTTCGCTTCTTACCCGTGCATCGCTGATTCCGATGGGGGATAGAATTTCTCTGTTTTGAGTCTCGCGAAGTGGCCAAAGTAAACGAAGGTGGGGAATAGGTAGCTGCGAGCGCCAGCGAGCAAAGGGTGAAGCGCGTTGCTGTCAGAGCCCTGGGTTTGTGCCGCGTTTGCTTTCGGCTCCGCTCAAGGCCCCGAACAGATTCGGCTCCGACTCACCAACCTCAATCCTGTCGAACGGGGATCGCAGCGAAACCGTAGATCGCAGAGCAAACATACCACACTTTCGGGCTACGCCCACAAGCGCAGCTACGGGATGGCAGGTCGTGCGGGTTACCCCCAAGACGCTTATATCGTCCACTCGCTGCCGTGCCCTGAGGCGGGTTAAGCCTTAGCTCAGAGCTATTCGCGCCACGGCAATTCACTGTTCATCAGCCTCACGACGGGAGTTCTTCTTTAAACTCCTGAAGCTAAACCGAGTTTCCCCTCAAGCGTGGTCAAATTGGCCCGATATACAGCCATTAACCTCTGACACTTTCTATGGCCGTATCCCAGACCATCACTGACACGCACGTCCAAGACTTCATTATTAAAGCAGTCAACAACGTGTGCTCCACGATGATGCGCCAGGAAGCTAGTTTCGTGGAGAGAACGGCTGAAGTCGCTTACACTGGCTTTAAGGATAAAGTTTATGTTTTTGGCACCGTAGGATTTGAAGGAGACGTCAACGGCGTCGTCTATCTGTGTATCCCCGACGATTTCGCCTCCCATGCGGCAAGTGAAATTCTCGGCATGACCCCGGGCGAAGTCACTATGAGTGGCGGTGAAGTGGTGCGCGATGTCATCGGTGAAATCACCAACATGACGGTGGGTGGTTTCAAAAATGCGCTCTGTGACATCGGCTTCCCTTGCAAACTCACTCTGCCCACCGTCGTGCGGGGCAATAATCTGCAGGTCGTTTCCCTTAAATCGGCCACTCGCCACATCTTTCAATTTGACTGTGCCGGCCACCGTTTGGTCGCCGACATTCAAATGAAACATGAATAGCAAACCGCTGCCGGCATTGCTCCACCAAATCCGGGACGGAATAATTCAGCCCAAATGAAGCGCATTCTCTACGTCGAGGACAGCGTTACCTCACAATTAATCGTCCGGCGCCTTCTCAGCGGCAAGAACGAGGTGGACATCGCGCCCACGCCCGGGGCCGGCAATGTCCTGCTCGATCAAAACAGTTACGATCTGGTGATCACCGACTTTCTGTTTCCGCAAGGTGATGCGCTCGATCTGATCGTACCCCTCCGGCAAAATAAATCCATTACCGAAATTCCGATCATCGCCGTCAGTGGCTCCATGGATACGGCCCTGAGCAACCGGTTACTCAAAGCGGGAGTGAATGCCTGTCTCTGTAAGCCGCTAAAATCGGCGGAATTCCAAGCCTTGATTGAACGCATGTTGGACGAACCGTTTAGCGAAAGCTATTCGAGCACGGTCAGCACCGTGAACTGCTTCCAGTGGTTCGAACACGGCACTTATCACGAATATTGTCCGGAGTTGAAGCAGCACATCACCGGCAAAGACCGCGCCGAGCTTTCTCAGCGGATGCAGGCTCTTTTGCATGAGCAATCCAACAATGGCGCGCTCCTCGGCTTTACCACACAAGAACGCCTCCGCGCCTATCTCGTGCAACCCGGCGCAATCGCCCCCCTGGAAAACACCCTGCTGCCCAGTATCTAAAAAGGAGCGAAGCGTTTTCGGTGGGTCTTATACCGAGCAAAATAGAGCCGAAAAACGATTTTTGGTGAGAGTATAACTCAGTTTGACTCACAGCTTTTCCTTGTTGAACCTGCCGCCGTGTCTGACTCTGCGAAATCTCCTCTCCTCCTGACTTTACGTTGGCTTTCCGCCCATGTGGGCTTTCCTGCGACGCGGCTGCCTGACAAGGCTGAGTTGCTCTTGCTCTTCGCGACCGCCGCCGCGACGGAAGATCGCGACAGCATCGTCCGACAAAGCACCAAGCCCAGCAGCCACCGCGACTACAACGCCCAGCTCCGCAATTACACCGCTCAGCGCCGCAAGACCCACATCGTGTGCGATAACAGCGCGAAGACGTAACTGATGTGCCCGCCGAAGCCCACGAAATCGAGGCAAAGGTAAAGTCCGGTTCCTAATTTCGTTTGTTTAGCGTCTTTCGCGGGCCACCATTCAGGAGCTGGCGACCTTCGCCGCCTCCAATTCCTCCCAGCGCGCGAAAATTTTGGCGTGCTCTTTCTCGAGCGTTTCAAGCCGCGCTTTCACGGTCACAAATTTCGCCGCTTCGTTTTTATAGAATGCGGGATCAGCCAGCTTGGCCGTCAACTCCGCCTGCTCCTTCTCGAGTACTTCAATTTTCACAGGCAATGTCTCGAGTTCCTTCTGCTCTTTGCCGGAAAGTTTTTTGCCAGACTTGGCTGTAGCCGGGGTCGCTGACCCCGGTGCTTTTGTCGACGATGTTCGGTCGGGGTCAGCGGCCCCGACTACAACCTGCGCAGCCGCGCGGGCCGCCATTTTCTTTTTCTCGATCTGCCAATCCGTGTAGCCACCGACATAGTCACCCAACTGTCCGTCGCCTTCAAATACCAGCGTACTGGTGACGACCTCGTCGAGAAATTCGCGATCATGGCTGACGAGCAGCAACGTGCCTTGAAATTCCACCAGCAAATCTTCCAACAGATCCAGCGTCTCGGCATCGAGATCGTTCGTCGGCTCGTCGAGTACGAGCACGTTGGCCGGCTTCGTGAATAATCGGGCGAGCAGCAGACGGTTGCGTTCCCCTCCGGAGAGCACACGCGCCGGGGTGCGGGAACGAGCGGGCTCGAAAAGAAAATCCTGAAGATAGCTGATCACCGCGCGGGTACGACCGTCGATCGTGACGGTCTCGTTGCCATTCGCGATATTATCGGCCACGCTTTTATCATCGTCGATC
>JANYCF010000341.1 GCA_025360455.1 Opitutaceae bacterium
ACCGATGCCGAGGGCCAGGGTTAGGACGGCGATGAAGGTAAAGCCGGGGGATTTCGTGAGTTGGCGGAAGGCGAAGCGGATGTCGGAGAGCATGGGGGGGGAAAGTAGCAAGTAGTGAGTAGCGGGTAGCGAGTAGGCAGATCGTTCTCGTTCGCTTACTCGTTCTCGTAATATCGGGTTTGAACTGGGCGGGAGGAATTCATGAAGCCGCAGAAAAAATGAGTGAAGCGCGAGTGGTGTGCATCCCTTTGTTTTGCAAGGCTTGTGCCAACTTGCGTGCTGGATTTTAAGATTTGAATATCAGATGTTTGCGGCGATTCGGCTGGCGGACAGAAAATAAATCGGCGTGAAAATGAAATTTCTCTGTCTCGATTGTGGGAAGATTCTGGCGCTCGGAATGGCGAATCGCAGACGTCAAAATACCCCGGAGCCGCTGCGGGATATTCAAGACCAAGCCAGTCTGGTGTATTTTGTGGGAGCGAGCTTGCTCGCGACAATGCGCGTCACGAGCAAGCTCGCTCCCACGGTACCAATCCAAGGCGAAGTCGTTCGACAAGGCTCTGCTCCGGGGTATTCAACCCACGGGAAATAAATCTTGAACTACCCTGCTGCCGAATCAGCCGCGACCGCGGGGCTTGAGGCCGGCCCAGCGGGATAACTCGCGATGGATCCGGGCGACGCGCTCGACTTGGCCTTTGGCCGGGAAGCGTTCGTAGAAACCCTCGTTGCGAAATTCACGCACTTGCTCGGCCCATGGGGTGAGTTTTGCGACCCAACGTTCAAGGCGGTCGTCGGCCGGTCCAGTGTCTTCCGCGATAAGATCGGCGTAGACGCGGAGCATGGCCTTCAACGTAACCGGCTTCGTCACCATAAATCCGGCGTTGCCCCAGGTGTCGCCCCAGACTTTGGCCGAGGCTTTGAGATAATCGCGTATCGCACCATAGTGACGTTCGGCGGCGCGTTTGTCGGTGCCATCCGGTTCGATGCGCTTCCAATCCAATTTCACCCAGCGGTGGATCTCATTGAAAAGTTCTGCCTGCAAAATCCATTTTTCTTTCTGACTGCGGCCACCGAGGCGGTTGATGCGGTATTGCAGGGGGCTGTCGTCGGAGCGGTAGAGCAGCTCGACAATGTGGGCGGTGAAACGTTTGTCCGGCTCGGCCCAAGAGACACGTTCATAAAGATCGATGAGGTGGCTCTTGTTAATGCGGGTGGGCGTGGAGTTGATGATGACGAACATCTCGGTGGCGAAATCCTCGCTGCCGCCGTCGAAGATGACGCAGGGCACATTGATGTTGCGCGCGTCGTCGGGATGGGAGCGGGAGAAAAATTCCAAGGCAGCAAGGCGGTGCTGGCCGTCGATGATCAGATATTTTTCGTCCGGTTCCTGCAGGCGACCAATGCCGCTGCCGTCGGCCCACGATTCAAATTTCAGTTTCTGTGGGGTGAAGAGCAGGACGGTACCGGGGATGGGTGGTTGGGAGACGGCGGTTTCGTAGAAATTCCGGATAGCCCGGATCTTTGCGTGCGAGAGTTCGCGCTGGAAAGAGCGGTCACTGCGCTCGACACGGGCGATGAACTTCGCGACATCGTCCTGTTCGGCGGCCTCTTCCGCTTTGATCTGGCCGCCCGTTTCGTCGTAGAAGCGGCTGCTGAAGCGGACTTGTTTCAGGAGTTTTTCGGAAGGGCAGGAGGCGAAATAAAACAAGGCGTCTTTCTGGCGAATTTGAGTGGCGATAATGCTCATGGTGGTAGGTAAGAACGAGGAAGTGGGTCGGATGTTCCGAAGGAATTTGAAATCTACGCACCTTGCCGTGAGAGACAAGAGACGTTTTGCACTAAAAAGAAGGGGCGCGTGGCGACGACAGCTCGAATTAGCGGTACGAATATGTAAGGGAGGGGGAGTGTGGGCGGAGGTTTGACTGCTGAATGGGCGAGTCACGCCACCCGGAGGCCGAGATCGAGAAGGATTACGAGAACGAGTACGAGTGAGGCGGCATTATTCCGTCCGCAGCGCATCGAGGGGATTCACACGGGTGACGCGGCGGGCGGGGAGCCAGCAGGCGAAGAGGGAAATCACGCCGAGCACGAGCGGCACCGCGATGAAGGTGATCGGATCGAACGGCTGGACGTGGTAGAGCATGCCGCGGATCGCGTAGGCGGTGATGCTGCTGCCGGCCACACCGAGAAACAAGCCAATCGCGATGGGGCGGAAGCCTTGGCGCAAGACGAGGCCAATCAGTCCGCCGGGTTGCGCGCCCAAGGCGAGGCGGACCCCGAGTTCACGGGTGCGTTGCGCCACGCCGTACGCGGTGACGCCGTAGATGCCAATAGCAGCGAGCAACAAGGCCAGGGCAGAGAACACGCTGATCAGAACGAGTGGGAAACGACGGCTTGTGGCGGGGCGTTGAATCGCTTCAGACATGGCACCAAGTTCGGTGGTGGGAGAGCCGGCATCGATGTTGTTCACGATCTGCTGGATCATTTTGCCGACGGTTGCCACATTGAGGGTGCTGCGCACGGAGACGTAAACCTGCGGGGTTGATTGTTGCAGGTAAGGCGAGTAGATCGCCGGTTGGTTGGCGCCTTCCGGGCCATTGAATTTCACGTCACCGATTACTCCGATAATTTCCGCGGTCGGTGAACCTTCTATTTCCAGGCGTTTGCCGAGGGCATTGCCGGTCGGGAAATATTTCTTCGCGGTGGAGGCATCAATGATGACCACCGCGGGAGTATTTTCAGAATCATTTTCGGTGAAGTCGCGACCTTGCCCCAGGGTGATGCCCAAGGTGCGAAAATATCCGGGTGACACAAAATGGGAACTGGCCATCGGCTTGTCCTCGGGCTTGGCAAAGGCGTGCCCTTCCGGGGTGAAAGACAGATGCACCCACGACTCGCCGATCTTATCGAAGCCAATGGCGAAGGATTCGAATCCGGGCTGGGCGGCAAGGCCGGTCATAAGGCGGCGATAAAAAATCCGGGATTTGGCCGGTTCATTCCATTTCACGCCCGCGAATGAAATCCGCATCACGGCGACATTTTTCGGTTCAAAACCCCAAGAAGTTGCCAGCATTTCCTTGAAACTGCGCAGAAGCAGGCCGGCGGAAATCAAGAGAATGAGAGAGAGCGCCACTTCGCCACTGACGAGTGCCATCCGCAGTCGGCGGGGAAGCGCATGGCCGGAGCCGCCGCGATCACCGCCGGCTTTGATGGCGGTGTTAAGATCCGTGTTGGCGGTGCTGATGATCGGGGCGAGGCCGCACACGAGACCGGTGAAAAGCGAGAGGCCAAACGCGAAGACCATCACCCCGGCGTCGAGATGGACGGCGGTCAGGCGGGGAATACTTTCGGGCGCAATTTTTACCAAGAAATCCACGCCCCACCAACTGAGTACACACCCGGCGGCTCCACCGACTAGGGAGAGGAGCAGGCTTTCAGCGAGGAGCTGGCGGGCGATCTGCCAACGGCTGGCGCCGAGGGCGAGGCGGATGCTGAGCTCGCGTTGCCGCGTGGTGGCGCGCGAGAGCATGAGATTGCCGATGTTGAGGCACGCGATCAGCAGCACCATGACGACACCGGCCAGCAACGTCGTCAGGGAAGTGCGCACGCTGCCGACGCTTTGGTCGCGCATATTCATCAAATGCATGACGCGATCCGTGTTCGTTGGATTGGGCAGGCGGAGGATGACGGCCGCGATTTCTTTTTCGGCCTGGGCGATACTTACTCCGGGAGCGAGCCGGCCGTAGAGGGTGCGCAGGTAGTCACCGCGTCCGTTGGCATTGATGTTCGTCATGCCGATGGTGCTTTCGGGAGCTGCGCCGGTGGCGGTGACCCAAAATTTCACGTCGTGCGGCATGTCGAAATCAGCCGGCATGATCCCGGTCACGGTGTAGGCGATGCTATTGAAGGTGATGGATTGACCGATGATGGCGGCGTCGCCGCCGAAGCGGGTTTGCCAAAGCGCATGGCTCAGCACGACGCGAGGGCCCGACAGGCCACTGGCAGCGGTGGCGGAGAAAACTTGGCCGGTGGCGGCGCGTGATCCGAGGACCGAAAAGAAATTGGCCGCTACGGTGGCGCCGTAGATCAGATCCGGCGTGCCGCGTCCCGTGAGGGTGGCGACATCGGAGTTGTAGGCGGTGATCCCGGAAAATGAACGCAGTTGGGCCGCTTGGAGATCGAGGTAGTCGGCTGTTTGCAGACCGACGCCTTCACCCATGATGTCCCCGAAACCGCGCGCACCGCGTTTCACCATTACAACGTTCTCGGCATCGGCGTAGGGCAGCGGGCGCAGGAGAATGCCGTTGAAGAAACTGAAGATGGCGGTGTTGGCGCCGATGCCGAGGGCGAGGGTAAAGATGATGATCGCGGTGAAAGCGGGGGCTTTGGCGAGCGAGCGGAAGGCGAGACGGAAATCGGAGAGCATTGTTTTAGGGTCCAGGGTTTAGGGTCTTGAGTCTGGGGGAAAGGCAGAAGGACGGAAGGGAGAAATTTAAAATCGTTTTCGGTTTTGGGGAATGGCGGTTGTGGGACAAAAAAGGGAAAAGGCAGCGGAGAAAACGAGAAGGAGTACGAGAATGAGAACGAGGGGAGGGATCAATCTGCGAGGTCATGAGGTCACGGCTTGACGTGGTTTTGCTTCGGCGTAGCTTGCGCTCATGTCCATCGCCGAGCTCAAGTCCCAGGCTGCCCAGCTCTCTGCGGCTGAAAAAATGGAACTTGCGGCGTACTTGCGAGAATTGGCTGATCCGGAGCAGGTCGCCCGCCGTGCGCGGGTCGATGAGTTGATGGCAGAGATGGATGCCGGAAAAAAGTTTTCTCCCGCCGACTTTGAGCGGATTGATCGCGGGTTAACGGCCAAGAATTTGTAATTGTTGTGTGGGACTATTCCGGCAGCGCGGCGGCCATGGTTTTTTTCAGCCGGTTGCCACCTCGTGGCAGACAACGTTTGTTGGATGCACTTCACGGGATGGCGCAGAATCCTCCGCACCAAGCTCCGGTTTTGATGCAAGACGCGCAAGGACGTGTGATTCAGGTCTGGCGTAACCGTGGCTTTGAAATTTTGTTTTGGATCGATCACTCGGGCCGTGAACTGCGCATCGTGGAAATTGATTTTCATGGGGAGAAGTGATCGGGTACGCGCTGAGAAGGTGGGATGGTTTTTAGGTCTGGCGTCTCGGGGGGGGGATGAGGGAAGGTGAGGGACCGAGGGAGGGGGAGATCTTGAAAACTGTTACCGAGCGAAGCGACATCAGCCAAATCGTGAAATCTATAATTTGAAATTTTTGATCCGATGATTCGGCAATTTCAAGATGACCGATGACCGATTTATAATTTCAAGAATTTCTGTTTCCAGCGTGATCTGGGATGTGACGGGTGGGTGAGTTCGGCATTCGCCATTTGGTACTCGGCATTTCCCTTACTCCGCGCGCAACGCTTCGAGCGGCGAAACGAGCGTGGCGCGGCGGGCCGGAATAAAAGTCGCGAGCAGGACGACGGTGATCATGGTTACCGCGGTGAGGGCGATGACGCCCGGGTGAGTGGACCCGACGCCGAAGAGGACCGATTGCATCGCGCGGCCGGCCGCCCACGCACCGAGTGCGCCAACGACGACACCGACCGCGAGAAGTTTTCCACCGAGGCACATGAATTGAGTGAGGACTTGTTGCGGCAATGCACCGAGAGCCATGCGCACGCCGATCTCGCGGCGGCGCTGGCTGACGGCATGAGCGAGCACGCCATAGATACCGATCGCGACAAGCAACAGGACGACCACCGCAAAGGCACCTGCAAGCACGGCGGGTGAACGCCGTGAGACGAGAGTCTCGTCGACCCAGGCCGTCATCGGTTTGAGATCATCGACGGGGAGGCCGGGGTCGATTTCGAGGACGGGTTTCCGCAGCAGGGAGGCCAAGGATGAGGGGGCGAGCGTCGTCCGCACGATGACGGAAAAAGATTTCGCGGCGTAATCTTTGTAAGGAAAATAGATCGCGCCCAGTGCCCGCGATTCGGCGAGATCGATTTGCTTCACACTGCCGACCACGCCGACGATCGTGGTGGCGGCGGCTTCGGTGAAAGAGGGATCTTTGGCGATACGATGGCCGAGAGCGCTCTGACCGGGCCAATAACGCCGCGCGAAGTCCGCATCGACGACGCAGACGCGCTGCGCACGATGATTGTCCGCGTCCTCCAGAAAGCGTCCTTCCAGCAGAGGGATTCCCAGCGCCCGCCAGTAGTCGCCGGCCGCAAATGAAATGTAGTGCGTGCGAATGGATTCGCCCGGAGCGCGTTGGATGCCCTCGACCGAAGTGGCGTTATCACTGGTGTGTCCGGTGAACGGCAAGCTGGAGGTGAAGCCGACGGCGCTCACGCCGGGTTGGTGGCGGAGCGTGGTGAGCAGTCTTTCAAGGAAGGCCTGACTGGGTGCGTCTTCGGGGTAATTTTTCCACGGCAAAGAAATCGAACCGGTGAGCACGTGCTCGGCTTGAAAACCCGGTGAGGCGTCGAGGATTTTCTGTAAGCTCACGCCGAGCAGGCCGGCACTGGCGAGGAGCACGAAGGCCAAGGAGACCTGGGCAATGATGAACCCGTGGCGGACGCGTTGTGCCGAGCGGCTGACGGTGCCGCTGCGGCTTTCCGAGCGGAGCACGGGTGCGAGGCGGTTCCGCAGGTTGAAAATTACGATGGGGAGGGCGAGGACAATGCCGAGGACCAGTGAGGCGAGAAGTGCGATGAGCGCGAGGCGCCCGTCGAATTGGACGGTGGTTCCGAGCGGCAACTGATCGGTGCCGAGTTTCGCCAGCAGATCAATGCTGCACGCGCCGACGAGCAGCCCAAGCACGCCGCCGCCGAGACAAAGCGAAACGGTTTCGAGCATGATCTCACGAATCAAGTGGCGGCGTCCGGCTCCGAGAGCTTGGCGCACGGCGAATTCCTTGGCGCGACCGTTGGCGCGAATGAGGAGGAGGTTCACCAGGTTGACCGAACCAATAAGCAACAGGGCGATTACGCCGATTTGAAGAAGGAGCAGCATTGGCCGGATTTCGCGCACGTGATCGGCGTGGAGAGAATAGACATTGGTGTGGTAGTGAGCATTGCGGATGAGTTCGGCGTTCGGATCATCCTTCAATTGCTCCTGATTGAACGCGTCCATCTGCACCTGCGCGTTTGCGAGGGTGACGCCCGGGGCGAGTCGGGCGATCAAATCCTCGTCGTTGCTATGCCGGTTATTTGAGGTTCGGTCTTCGGGGTTGGAGGCGAGAGGGATGAAAAATTGCGCGCGACTGGAGAGATAGCTGAAGTTTGGCGGGAGTACACCGACGATGGTGTTGGGCTGCGAATCCACGATCAGCTGTTTGCCGAGGATGTTCGGATCCGCATTGAAATGATTCCGCCAATAGCTGTCGGTCAGGATGATGTTCTGGGCATTGGCATAGGTCATTTCCTCATCGGTGAAAGTCCGGCCCATCGCGAGGGGAATGCCGAGCGTGGCGAAAAATTCCGGAGAGACGCGGTCGCGTTGCACGCGAGTGGGGGAAGCGGTATCGCCGACGATGGCGCTGCCGCTTTGGTGAATGGCCGTCGAAGCGAAAGCGGCGAGGGACTTTTTCCGATCATAGTAGTTGGGCAAGGAAGACGCGGTGCGCTCAACGCCGGCTCCAGGATAAGAGTTGATCGTCGTGACGAGGCGGTCCGCCTCGGGAAACGGCAGGGGACGGAGGAGAATGGCGTCCACGACGGCGAAGAGGGCGACGTTGGCGCCGATGCACAGTGCGAGCGTGAGCAGCACTGTGGCGGTAAAACTCCGCTCGTGGGCGAGGCGGCGCAGGGTTTGACGAAGAGAGGAGAGCACGGGAGTGTGGGAAATAGCGAGTAGTGCGCAGCGGGTAGAGAGTAGTAGAGAGGGGAATCTTGAAAACTGAAAATCGTGAAATCTATGATTTGGAATTTTGGATTCGATGGTTCGGCAATTTTCAGATGACGATGGTAGATGACCGTTTTCAACATTTCTATAATTAACGTGCTACGGCGTATGATGGGCATGGAAGAGACGAAGTGGACTCCTGCTGGTTCGATCAGGATTTGAGTTTTGCGAGGTCCGAGGCTGCCCAGTGGTTCGTCGGATCGAGTGTCACGGCCATGATCCATGGCGCACTATAAAGCAGGGCGAGGAACTCGTGGGCGTCGGCGTCCTTTGGATCGAGGACTAGCGCCTGCTCGATGGTTTTTCGACCTTTCTTGAGCGAAGTCACGCCGGTGATCTGGCTCATGCCGAAGTCACGCCGGTAGGCGGCGTTGTTTGGCTCCAACTCAGTGGCGCGAGCAATCCATTGCAGGGCATCTTTGGCGCGCGCCTCCGCTTCTTCTTTCGTTGGCCTTTCGTGGGTCATGCGGGCAAGGATGGCCCGGGCCAAATAGTGATAGGCTGCGGCGTTGGTGGGCTCCGCTTTGATAACCTCACGCAGGGCAGTCTCCGCCTCCGGGAAATGATACTGCTCGAATAAGACGCGAACGGTATCAAAAGGCGAACTCGCCTGAGCGGTCTGAAAGAAACTCAGGAGCAATACAAAGCAGGCAGTGCGTGGAAGTATTCGCATACGAGGTTAAGATCTGTGGCCCGGGAGAGTCGTTCACTTCAACATTCTTGTTCTCGAATGGGGTGGGTGGAAAATTGGTGAATACAAGAAGCTGTGGTAGGAACGCGCAGGAGTGCGAGTAAGAGAACGCGCGTAGTTAGAGTTTCTTCACGTGAATGCCGCCACCGCTGCTGCGGAGGGAAAGTGTTTTACCGCCGCCGTTGACCGTGCCGGACATATGGCTGCGGCTGATCTTGCCGACCACGGTGACCGGCAGGTCGGTGCTGACATCGCCACCGGAAGTCGAAGCGTCGAGCGTAAAGGCGGAGCTTTCGGTGACACGGACCGTCACGCCGCCGCCGGAGGTTTCAAGTTTCACCGCTTCCGTCAAGGGCGCCGCGAATCGTGCGTTGATCGAGCCACCGGAGGTTGAGCCATAGATCTGGCCGGTGACGTTTTCGAGGTTAATGCCCCCACCACTGGTCTCGACATGCGCAGGACCTTGGAAATCTTTCACGTTGATTCCGCCGCCGGAAGTATCGCCCTCCAAGGTGCCGGAACCGCCGATGACATCGATCCCGCCACCACTCGTGTTGATTTTAATCGTCCCTTCGCACGCGGTGACCTTAATGCCGCCACCCGATGTATTCCCGTCGAGAGGTCCGTGCACGCGGGTGAATTTCAGTCCGCCGCCGCTGGTGTTCGTCGTTACTTTGCCGGTTACATCGCTTACGCTGATGCCGCCGTCGGAGGTTTTGAGGTGAATGTTGAATGCGGCTGGGACGGTGATGGTGTATTTTGCCTCGGCCCGATTGGAGCTGAACCATCCGCCCAATCCTTTGTTCTGGTCGTCTGAATGGATGGTCAACGTATTGCCATCGACGGAAAAGGTGACCGGATGATCGCGTATAAAAGTCTCTTCCTCCGCTTTGTCGTGACGCGTGATTTTGCGGTACGCCGCCACGGTCACCTCATTGCTGGCGTGAGTGGTGACGTCGATCGAACCCATGCCGACTTCGACGACGAGCTGGCCGTTGGCCGTAAGGGAAAATGTTTTATCAATGTGCTCTTCCGTTTGGGCGGAGAGGGTGAGGGAGGTGGCGAGCAGGAGCAGGGAGGATAGTTTCATATGCGCAGTGGCGACGGATAATGGCGTTGAAGTGAGAGACAGAGAAGGAGCGATGAATCACTCGGAACGCAGCGCGACCATCGGGTCGCCCCGGGCGGCGCGGCGGGCCGGGAGATAACAGGCAAGGAGCATCGAGCCGGCGAGGACAGCGAGGTCCAGCGCGAGCAGCCACAGTCCGGGTAATTGCATCTCGGGCATGGCGGTGGTGAGCAGCCGGGTGAGCGCGAAGAATCCCGGCAAGCCAATCACAAGGCCGATCATGAGCAGCTTCACCCCACCGCCGAGGATGAGGCGCATGATGTCGCGTCGTTGCGCACCGAGCGCCATGCGGACACCGATGTCCCGCGTGCGTTGCATTGTGAGCTGGGAGATCACGCCGAAGAGACCGATGCCCGCGATCAGCAGGCCCATGAAGGCGGAAATACCGAGGTTGATGACGATGAGATTGAGGTTGGAGAATTTTTGTTCGAAGCCGGTCCGAACCGAACCGGGCTGCGCCACGGGAAGATCGGCGTCGATGGCGGCGACGGCAGAGCGGACGCTCTTGGTGAGCATCGTGGGCGCCAGCGAGGAGCGTAGCACAATCGACAGGGAGCGGCTGGGCGACTGGATCAGCGGACGGTAGAGCTGCAGAGGGGTTTGCGGCGCGGAGAATTGTCCGATGAGCTTGACGTTGCCAACCACGCCCGTGATCTGAATCCATTTTTGCTGATCACGAAGCCGGATCCGGCGGCCGAGTGCGCTCTGGCCGGGCCAGAAATGTTGCGCGAAAGCTTCGTTGACGATGGCGACGTCCGGATCTTTTTCGGTGAGGGTTGGTGAAAAAAACTCCCCGCTCTTCAACGGGATGCCCAAGGCGGTGAAATAGGTGGTGGTAACGGCGGCGTCCTGCACGAGCGGTTCCTGGCCTCGCTCGACCGGCGGTTGTCCCTCGACGGTGAAAGGGGTGGGACCGCCGAGATAAAAGACCGGAATGTTCGTGCAGAGAGTGGCCTGGGCGACCCCGGGAATGGCGTTGAGGCGGTCGAGGAGCGCGCGTTGAAACGCGCGGTTTCTGGTATCGTCGTTGTATGGGTTGTAGGGCAGGGCGAGATAACCGGCAAACAATCCGTCGATGTTCCAGCCCACCTGGCGTTGCAGAAAAGATCGGGCGCCAAGTCCGAAGGAGGAGGCCACGCCGACCAACGCGAGAGCGAGGGCAAGTTCGCCGACGATCAGTGAGTTTTTCAGGCACTGGTGAGAGCGACCTGAAGTAGATCCGCGTGAACCTTCCTTGAGCGCCTCAGCGGCGGGCGCGCGTGAGGCGAGCCAGGCAGGCGCGAGTCCAAAGGCGAGGCCGCTCAAAAGCGAAGCGCCGGCGGCGAAGGCAAGCACCCGTCCGTCGACGGGGATGTCAAAGCCCGGCTCGCCGTCGATGGTGAGGAAATGGCCGAGCAACTGGTTGGACCAGGCAGCAACGATGAGTCCGCCGACACCGCCAACAACGGCGAGCACGAGACTTTCAATCAGCAGCGGCATCATCAGCTGGCGACGATCAGCGCCGATCGCGGCGCGCACCGCGAACTCGCGGCTGCGACCAAAGGCGCGCGCGACCTGAAGGCTCGCGAGATTGGCGCAGGCGATCAGCAGCATCGTCAGCGAGATTCCGGTCATCAGCCACAGCATCGTGCGGCCGACGCTGTCGATGCCGGCATCATGCACGGAAGTGAGACGGATTCCGATGCCGGCATTTTCCTTGGGATGTTCCTGAACGAGGCGGGAGGCGATGGTGGAGAGTTCACTTTGTGATTGCCGGAGGGGAATTTCCGGTTTCAAGCGTGCAATCGCCTGGAACCAACTGTCCTTGAAAAGTGTGGGAAAATTAGGATAAATGATTTGCGGAACCAAATATTCCACGGGCCCCCAGAC
>JANYCF010000348.1 GCA_025360455.1 Opitutaceae bacterium
CGAACATCCGCCCCGCTTTCTGCCGCCGCTGCTGCAGACCGTCAAAATCACGCCGAGGCCGGTAAACCTTTGCCTTGTTTTTCATCTCCCCAGCAACGCAGAAAACATACCTTTTGTCACTATATTATGCGAGACTCAGTAGTGCGGCGCGCTAGCTAAATAACCTCAGGCTTATATTCGTACAGAGAACGCAACATAAAGTGGCGCTGCCCGTCCGACAGGCTCAGTGCAGTTCAAATTGTAGAAAGTATTTGATTCAAGGTTGAACTGGGACGCAAAGCGTCGGAAGCGAGTTTGTCGTCGGGCAAATAGTAGCCGCCGATGTTGGTGGGCTTGCCTTGTACTGCAATCATCTCGGCGACGATTTGCTGTTCGGCCGCGGTCAACTTTTCGGCAATCGGTTTGAATATCTTCTGCAATTCGAGATCGGAGATTTGAGACGCCAGGGCCTGAGCCCAGTAGAGGGCGAGGTAGAAGTGGGAGCCGCGTACGTCGATGCCGGCGCCGACTTTTCTCGCGGGGCTCTTGTCGTACTCGAGGAACTTGCCGTTGGCGGTGTCGAGGGTGTCGGCGAGGACTTTGGCCTTCGCGTGCTTTTGCGTGATGGCGAGGTGTTCCAGGCTGGCGGCGAGAGCGAAGAATTCGCCGAGGCTGTCCCAGCGGAGGAAATTTTCCTCGGTGAATTGCTGCACGTGCTTGGGCGCGGAACCGCCGGCGCCGGTTTCGAAGAGGCCGCCGCCATTCATCAACGGAACGATGGAGAGCATCTTGGCGCTGGTGCCAACCTCGAGGATCGGGAAGAGATCGGTGAGGTAGTCGCGGAGCACGTTGCCGGTGACGCTGATCGTGTCTTGTCCGGCCTTGAGGCGGACGAGTGTGGCGAGGCAGGCGTCGGCGGGGGGAAGAATCTTGATGTCGAGGCCGGTGGTGTCGTGTTGAGCGAGGTAGGTTTTAACCTTGGCGATGATCTGGGCATCGTGGGCGCGATCTTGATCGAGCCAGAAAATGGCGGGCGTGTTCGAGAGGAGGGCGCGGTTCACGGCGAGTTTTACCCAGTCTTGCACCGGCGCGTCTTTCGTCTGGCAGGCGCGCCAGATATCGCCTTCAGCCACTTCATGTTCAAACAATACTTGAGACTTGAAACTTGATACTTCCGAGTCGTTGCCCGGGATTGTCACGACTCGAATACTTCCCCGTCCGGGGACCTTGAACGTCTTGTTGTGCGAACCGTATTCTTCGGCGGCTTGGGCCATGAGACCGACGTTGGGGACGGAGCCCATCGTCTTGGGATCGAAGGCGCCGTTCTTTTTGCAAAAATCAATCGTGGTCTGGTAGACGCCGGCGTAGCAGCTGTCGGGGATGACGCAGAGCGTGTCCTGGCCTTTCCCGGCGGCGTTCCACATCTGGCCGGAAGTCCGGATCATGGCGGGCATGGAGGCGTCGACGATTACGTCGCTCGGGACGTGGAGATTCGTAATGCCTTTGTCAGAGTTGACCATCGCGACGGCGGGGCGGGCGGCGAAGACAGCCTTGATGTCGGCTTCGATAGCGGCCTTCTGATCGGCCGGGAGTTTTTGGATTTTCTCGACGAGGTCACCGAAACCGTTGTTCAGATCGACGCCGAGGGAGGCGAGGATGGCGGTGTGTTTCGTGAAGAGATCTTTGAAGAAAACGCGGACACAAAGGCCGAACATGATGGGGTCGGAGACCTTCATCATCGTGGCTTTGAGATGGAGCGAGAAGAGGACGTCGTCTTTTTTGGCCTTCGCGATTTGCTGGGCGAAGAAGGCGCCGAGGGCGTTCTTGCTTATGAAGGTGGCGTCGAGAATTTCGCCGGCCTTGAGCGGAGTTTTTTCCTTGAGGACGACGACAGGATTGATCGTGCCGTCTGGAGCTGGCGCCGGGACAAATTCAATTTTCACCACAGTAACGGCCGGCACGGTAACGCTCTTCTCGTTGCTGAAGAAATCGTCGTGGCCCATGGTGGCGACGGTGGTCTTTGAGGTCGGCGACCACGCACCCATCGAATGCGGGTGAGCGCGGGCGTAATCCTTGACGGCTTTCGGGGCGCGGCGGTCGGAGTTGCCTTCGCGGAGGACGGGATTGACGGCGGAGCCCATGACTTTCGAGTAGCGGGCTTTGATGTCTTTCTCGGCATCGGTGGTCGGATTTTCGGGAAGATCGGGGAGGGCATAGCCTTTGGCTTGGAGCTCGGCGATGGCGGCTTTCAACTGCGGCACGGACGCGCTGACGTTGGGCAGCTTGATGATGTTGGCCTCGGGCTTGAGCGTGAGGGCGCCGAGTTCGGCGAGGGTGTCGGGCACGCGTTGGGCTTCGGGAAGTTTGTCCGAAAACACCGCCAGAATGCGGGCAGCGACGGAGATATCGCGACTTTCTACAGCGATACCCGAGTGCTTGGTGAAAGCTTGGATGATCGGCAGGAGGGAATATGTGGCGAGAGCAGGAGCTTCGTCGGTTTTCGTGTAGATGATGGTGGGAGTCACGGGAAAGAAATTGAGAGTAGCGAGTTGTGAGTAGTGGGTAGCGAGTAGAAAGAACGGGATAAGCCCGGTCAAAGGGAATTGTGGCGCAGATAATCAGCAGGTATCACCGCGTATAGGCTGCGTCGCGCGACAGGCCACGCGGTAATAGCTTCGTGGCGAGCCCAGCGGTCCCGCCCTACCTTAAAACTGAGAGACGCGGACCTTACATATCACTGCTGATTTTTTTCTGTTTCAGCAACCAGTCGTAGAGGTCTTGGCTGGCGTAGACGCGGGGCCAGGCATCGTGGCCTAGATCGGCGTGGATGGTGAAGCGCACATCGGGATGGCCGAGTGTTTCGAGGAGATTTAGCCCGGGATAATAATTTTTCTGTTGAAAGTACGGATCACGTCCACCGGTGAAACACCACACGGGTAGCTTGGCTTTGGCTATAGCCGGGGCGAGATCGGGGTGGCAAAAGCCGGACACGGGCGCGATGGCGGCGAAACGTTCGGGGTGTTTGCCGGCCATAAACCATGTGCCGAAACCGCCGGTGCTCAGACCGGTCAGGTAGACGCGGTCGGGGTCGCCTTTGAAATCGGCGAGAGTGTGGTCGAGCATGAGGAGCAATTCGTTTTCAATCATACTCCAACCTTCTTCCGTGCCATCGAGGCCGAAGGGCATCTTAGGCTCGGCGAGTTGGCCGTCCATTTTAACCTGTCCGCGATATTTGCCGGGCGGTTGCTCGGGATAGGCGCCCTCGGGTCGGGGATAACGGATGCGATCTTTCGTGCGACCGGTGATGAAGCCCTGTTTCTCCTGATGAAACATCGGCAGTTGCGGGACGAGGATGACAAACGGAAGGTGGCGTTGTTGCGACCACGCTTCGAAGAGCGGGCCGCTGACGAGCAGCCAATCGAGCTCATCCTTGCCGTTGCCGCGTTCGCCGTTGCCTTGCAGGAAAAGCAGAATGGGCCAGTGCTCTTTTTGGGCGAAGCCTTCGGGCAAATAGACGTAGTAGTCGCGCTCCAAGCCGGTGGCGTCGCTGTGATAGGAGACGCGCTTCAGCGCGGGCGCGGAGAGTTCGGTGGCGTTGACGGAAAGGGGAATGTGCAAAAGAGCCAACAGACAGAAGAGCAATTTCATGGGGATAATACTTGGGGGGGTGGCTGCGTATCGCCTCGCACGCGGGCAAGACAGAACACGAAGCATACGAGCGGGTGTTTAGCAAAATCAGTTTTCACCCCGGAGTGTATAATAAGGGATTCGGTGTCTTCCGGGGTTTCCGTGGTGAGACGATTTTATCGGCTTCGCTTCGTTCGGAAAACCATCCAACGTGCGGCTTGATGAAACCCAATATCACGCTCGCGGAAACGAAGACGCCCAACGGGGCGCGCATGACTTTGGTGGAGCATGATGGTGATTTTTGCATCCGCGTGAATGGCCAGCAACTGATGCACTCTTCGGTTTCCACGTCGGAAATTAAACTGGGGGAGATCGGCTGCGAAAAACATCCACTGCGCGGAGCCGCTACCCGGGTGCTGATCGGTGGGTTGGGCCTGGGGTTTACTTTGAAAAGCGTGTTGCGCTGTATGGGGCCGAAGGCGGTGGTGCACGTTTCTGAATTATTTCCTGAATTGGTGGTGTGGAATCGTACGTTTTTGGCCGGACTCAATGGCCGGGCTTTGGCGGATAAGCGTGTGACCGTGTACGAAGAAGATGTCCGCGCCGTGATTCGGCGGGCCGCGCGGGCGCCTTACGAGGCGATCATTCTCGATATTGACAATGGTACCACCGCCATGGTGAAAAATGAGAACAATGAACTCTATAGCGAGGGGGGGATGAAGCAGATCGCGCTCGCGCTGAAGCCGGGTGGGCGGGTGGCGATCTGGTCGGCGTGCGCGGATACGGCGATCGAAAAGCGCTTGGTGAAGGCGGGCTTTCAGGTGAAGGCGGTTCCAGCCAAGCTTTACGAGCATGCGCGGCGGAGCACGTATATGATTTATGTCGGGGATCGCGTATAGGCTGCGCCACGCGACGGCGCATTGTCGGGAGCTTGCTCGCTCCCACAAAATGCACCGGATGATGCGGCTCTAGAATATCCCGAGTTTGTCGTGGATCGTGTCGAACGGCTCCGGTGTGGTTGGGGTAGCTGCGAGCGCCGCGAGCAGAAGGAAGAACACTCGCTGGTGCTCGTGGCTACACGAACCGGAAATATCCAGCTCTTCGTCGGTTAAAAAACCGCATAAAAGATTTTTGACGGCTTAAAGAAACCGAGTAAAGTCTGCCGTGTCAGAATAGTCATTACTCGCAAATTATGAAAATCCACTTTTCCGCCGCGCTCTTGCTTATGGTCATCACCTCCCTGTCCGTTCGGGCTGAGGAGAATGTTGCCAGCTCAGCTGACGCTACGTCGGCCAGCGCGGCGGTTGCTCTTTCTGGTTCAGTGACTCCTGAACCTCCAGCGATTAATCATATCGTCTATCTCGCTCAGTTGCCCAGTCCGGGGGAATTGATGAAAGGAGCCGCTACCCAAGGCGTCACTATCGCGCGGATCGATCAGACGAGTGACCGGTTGGTGGTGGTCTATGAGTATTCCGGCGCGCGCACGGTGACGTTTGCGTACACGCTGCTTTCTGCTGCGGCGAATTATCCTACGAAAACGGTGGCCAGTGCTGCGCTGCCCTCAACCTCCGGCTCTGCGGTCGCGACCACTTGGACCACGCCTGACCAAGTGGTCTATGCGCAACCTGCGTCCGCGCCCGCTCCCCAAGTAGTCTATTATACCGAACCGGCTCCGGTCTATTATACCACTCGGTATGAATCATATTATGAACCGTGGGATTTCTGGGCACCGCTGGCTCTCGGAGTCGGTATTGGACTGATTGGGAGCCATGATCACGGCTGGCATGGTGGTGGTCATGGCTGGCATGGGGGCGGATGCGGATACGGTGGTCATGGCTGGCACCGTTGAGTTTTTGCTCGGAGCTATTTCCCGTGGGTATATAATATTCGATATACCAGAGCGCTCCCTGATCGAACCTGCATTGGATTGGTTCGGAGTAGCGGCAGGCGTCTCTGCCTGCAGAGTTAGGATATACGTTTTCCGAAACACAGGCACGGAGGCCTGTGGCTACGCCAAACAAGATCCAAGACCCACCGGAATCAGTGATGAATCTAATATTAGGCAAGGGTGGAGCGCGTTGTCCTCAACCCGCTTGGCACTGATCGTTTTCAAGCCAGCGTCTTGGGTGCGAGCTGCTCCACTGAGGAGGCATTGATACTTAAATGAACACGACTTCGGGTCCGGATCAGCCGACTAAGATCGAGCCGGTGGACAACCATTTTTGCATGACGATTTTTAGATTTTTTTCCGTCACGGGTTTGCTGAGATAGTCGTTCATGCCGGCGGCGAAACATTGCTCGCGCTCGTTTTGCAGTGCACTCGCGGTGAGCGCGATGATGGGGAGAGTCGCGTGGCGGCCACCCAATTGGCGGATACGCTGGGTGGCTTCCAGTCCATCCATCACCGGCATATGCCAGTCCATGAGGACGAGATCGTAGGAATTTTTAATGGATAATTCCACGGCTGATGCGCCGGTTGCGGCCAGTTCATGCCTATATCCGAGGTTGCGCAGCATCTTCATGATGACCTTTTGATTGAGGGTATTATCCTCGACCACCAAGATGAGTGCCGCGCTGGTATCATCGGTTTTAATTTCCGTCGTCGCTTTCTTGTTATCGAATAGGGGAGCGGCGGGGCTCAATAGATTGGCAATGGTGCGGGCCAGTTGCGCAGTGCGGAGCGGTCGAGGGACGAAGGCTTCATATCCGCCGCGCGCGAGTTCCGCTCCGCTTCCGCCGAAATTGGTTTGGAGATGAAGGATCGTCTTCGTCGTGCGGCCGGCGGTGATTTCGCGGAGGCGTTGATTGGTTCCGGGATTGGAGCGTTCGTCTATGCCGCAAATGAGCAGAACGGAATTGACCTTTGTGGCTTTGAGCTGGGCGGAAAGATCGTCGAGTGAGGTGACATGCGTTGCGGGCATACCCCATTGGGCAATTTGCCGGCAAAGAAAGTCGCCATAGGTGGCATGTGGTTCGATGACGAGACAATGCGACTCGCCCTGTAAGGTGAGTAGAGGCGTGGAGTAGGGCCGCAGTGCGGGATCGCCTCTTTCCAGACGAATATGAAAGGTGAAAGTGGTGCCGCTATTCGGTTTGCTGGTGAAATCGACGTCTCCCTGCATGAGCAGGCAGAGTTGTTTGCAGATCGCCAAGCCGAGCCCCGTGCCGCCGAATTGCCGGGTGGTGGAGCTGACGGCTTGGGAGTAAGGTTTGAACATCCGCTCGCGCGCTTCATCAGGTATGCCCACTCCGGTATCGCGCACGGTGAAGACGAGTTTGAGTCCGAGGGGTGAACCGTCGTTTTCGATCCGACCGAGGATTTCGACCTCACCGTTGCGAGTGAATTTCACGGCATTGGCCGCCAGATTGGCGATGATCTGGCGAACCCGGCCCGAATCGCCCCGCAACCAACCTTCGCTGGCAGGATCGAGGAGGCAATTGAAACGCAGGCATTTCTCGGTGGCGGCGTAAGCGAGAATATCGCTGATCTCGTCGAGGATGGTGCGCAGATCAAAGTCGGTTTTCTCCAGCTCCAACTGCCCGGCTTCGATTTTGGAGAAATCCATGATATCATTCACCAGATCGAGCAGCGCATTGGAGGAACTGTGGATGGTGCGGGCATAGTCCACTTGTTCTTCATCCAGCTTGGTGCCCTGTAAGAATGAGCTCATGCCAATGATGGCATTCAACGGGGTGCGCAGTTCGTGACTCATGGAGGCGAGAAAAATGTTTTTGCTGCGATCCGCGCGTTCGGCGGTGAGTCGGGCCTCGTTGATTTCGTGGCTCTGTTCCTTTAATTCGATATATGCCTGCTCCAGCATATCGGTGCGGACATTGAACCAATAAGCCAATCGGGAAAGTTCATCGCGTCCTTGGACCGGCAGGCGGGCTTGATGATCGCGGGTATCCGCCAGTTTACGGAGATGAAAAGTCAGAGCCGTGAGTGGACGGAGAAATATTTTTCTAAAGAACAGCCAGGCCGCCACACAGATGACGAGGGAAATGAACAGAAGAAAAAATGCCACCCTTTCGATCACCGTATCGACCACCGCCTGTGTCTGCCGAACGGGCATGGCGAGGGCGACTTTCCAATGCGTCGAAGGCATTTCGTAGAGTAACATCTGGGTGCGTTCGTGCAGAATCACATCATCGTGCAGTTCCAGCGGCCGGGCCTGCAAATCATGCGGCAAGGGTGCGAGCAGACCAATCGCGATGCGTTGGGCTTCAACTTCCGAGAGATCGTTGATCCGTTTCCGCAAGGTGGCGACGAGTTCCTCGATGGGGTGATCGACTGATTTGATCGCCCGTTTCTGTGCATCGAGATCGATTTGACTGAGCAGGGTGGAAATGGGGGCAAATTCTTTGCGCTCATGCGCCACACTGGCGGCATCGCGCTGTTCTTGAGCTTTTTTTCCATCAGCCGTCACGGTCACCTTGCTGGCTAGCGATGCATCGGGGAAACAGATAAAGTTATTGTTGCGATCCACGACAAAAGCATAGCCACCGGTTTCATGCGCCAGATCGCTCATAATTTTTCCGATGCCGTTAAGTTTCAGATCGATCGTGGCGACGCCGGAGAATACTCCGTTGCGATGCATGGGCACGGTGCACGTCACCATGGCTTCAAACGAATACGGATCCATGTAGCTCTTGGACCAGTAGACGTGGCCGGGCTGGACGTGGCGGGCCGGTTCATACCATTCCTCGCGATGGTAGCCCGGACCATCCGGTGTGTTATAATCATCGAAGTACTCCAGCACTCCTTCTTGATTCCGGCCCCAGAAAAATGAACGGCGGGCGACGCCTTCGGTGAACATACCGGGTTCCGGCCAGATGCCGCCACCCGCGATCAACGCGCGTTTGTTCGACAGATTAATAACTTGGGGCAGCAGATTTTTGTATAAGATGGCGTCCAAAGGAAGGGTCTCGCCCAGGGTCGCTTCGGTGCGGGCCAAGGCCTCACTGGCCTCGATGTGTTCTTGCAGCTGCAAGACGAGTTTTCGTCCGACTTCGCGTGTCAGTTTATCGGACTGTTCCGCGATAACTTCCCGACCACGGAGCCGCATCGCCAAGTAGGCGGAAAGACTGAACAGGGAAAAGAAAATCAACAGCCCCACCATCAGTTTAAACGAAATTCGGTGCTGCCATGAATCGCGCCCGGGATCTTTGCACGGGATGGCGGTGGTTGGTTGACCCACAGGCAAAGGGTTTGTGACCGGTTTCATCGAGTGGAGCAAGGAAGCGAAAAACGAGTCGGCTCAGTCTGGATGGAACAGACGGCAAATGGACAATAACTCACTGAGAAAGCACGCACAGTAATAGCCCTCTATCGGCACTATGGGAGTGTGGTTTAGGTCAGATAGTGCTCAAGGTCCGGTTGCCCGCGGTTTCGCGCGAGGAAAACGACTGTCGGTTCGCCTCTTTACGGGTTTAGATCGCTCCGACCGCCCCGACTCCGGCAAATATGAGCACAGGACGGTTGGCCGTGCGCGAGGCCGGGAGAGAGATACTGAAACGTGCCTCCCAATCGTTCAGGCCTTCGAGGTCGACCAGAATTTGGACGATGGCCATTTCAGCTGCGTCGGTCGCTTCAAGCCAATGCGTATGCTTGGTTGATCGGCCTTCGGGATCGAGGCGGAACCGACCACGGGCGGCAAAGTAAGGAGCAAATTCTTTTTCAATTCGCCGGGCTTCCGTGACGGTGGCTTCAGGGGGCAGATCCGTTGCAAGGCGCGCGACAGCTGCTTCCCAGTCGCGGGCGGCGACATCTTGCAGGAAACCAAGTACGGCGATGCGGATCAGGCGTTGGAAACCGGCGGCATCGCGGGTGATGTCGAACGTCGTCGGTCGAGCGGGCTTGCCTTCAATTTCGGCCGCGATGAACTCAGGATTTTTCAACCGTTCCCATTCATCCAACAGGCTGGAGTCGATGCCGCGGATGAGTTCGCGAAAGTAGTCTTCCATTTCGACGACCTCGGGGGTCTTGGCACTATCAGGCACCGTTTGAGCAAGCACTTTCCACATCTGCATGAGGTGGCGGAGCAACAGGCCTTCGCTGCGCTCGAGCCCATAGTCGCGCACGTAGTCGGAGAAGGATTGGTAGCGCTCAAACATTTCCCGGGCGATGGATTTGGGCCGGACATTTTCCTGTTCGATCCACGGATGGGCGACGGCGAAGGCATTGAACGTTTCGTAGAGAAATTCGCGCAGCGGTTTCGGATGCTCGATCTCCTCCAACTTGGCCATGCGCTCATCGTATTCCATGCCGGCGGCTTTCCACTCCTCGATCTTCCGGCCTTTTTCTTTATCTACCTGGCGACGCAGAATTTGATCGGGATCTTCCACGATGGCCTCGCAAAGCGTGAGCACGTCGAACGGATAATCGGGCGACTCGCGGTCCAGCAAGGGCAGGGTGTCGAGCAGGTAAAGCGAAAGTGCCTGATGAAGTGAAAAGTCATCCTGCAACTCGACGTTTACCTGCAACCGACGGCCCGAGGGCTGGCGAGGGATGATTTCCACGATCTTCCGATCGACGAGAGCGCGAAAGAGTTGCCAGGCGCGTTTTCTTAAGGCGGCTTTCTTGGTCGGGGTCTCGTGGCAATCATTGATCAACTGACGCATCGCCCGGCAACCATCGGAATCGCGGCTGAGTACCAACAACAGCAGGCCGTGCGAAACCGTGAAGCGCGAAGAGAGTTCTTCGGGTGAAGCGGTGCGGAGGCGCTCGAAGGTTTTGGCATCCCAGCCCACGGCTCCTTCCGGCGCGCGTTGCTTCACGAGTTTCTTTTTCTTGGCGGGATCGGACGCGGCTTTTTCTTCGGCGCGTTTGTTTTCGATCATGTGCTCCGGTGCCTGCACAATCACGTAGCCCTGCAAGTCGTAACCTGCGCGACCGGCCCGACCCGACACCTGACGAAAATCGCGCACACTCAGGATGGCCGCCTTCTGGCCGTCGTATTTCCAGAGCTGGGTGAAGACGACGGTGCGGATCGGAACATTGATGCCGACGCCGAGGGTGTCGGTGCCGCAGATGAGTTTGAGCAGGCCTTTTTGCGCGAGCTGCTCGACGAGGATGCGGTATTTGGGCAACAGCCCGGCATGGTGCACGCCAATGCCATGGCGCAACCAGCGCTTCATTTCTTTACCGTAAGGACTGTTGAACTTCACCCGTTCGAGCTCGGTCGCGAGCACGGCCTTTTCCTCTTTGGTGCAGATCGTGAGGCTCATGAGCGCTTGGGCGGCTTCGGCGGCGGCGCGCTGGGTGAAGTGCACGAGATAAACCGGCGCACGTTGGTTGGCGAGCAATTGCGTCACGCGCTCCGGGAGCGGCGTCTCCGAATACTCGAAAGATAACGGCACGGGGCGGCGGTCGCTGCGGACGGTGAGACTCGGGGCGCCCGTCAAGCGGGTTAGCTCGCGTTCAAAAAATTCGGTGGAGCCCAGCGTCGCCGACATCAGGAGAAAACGGGACTGCGGCAGTGTGAGCAGCGGCACCTGCCACGCATAGCCACGCTCGGCGTCAGAATAATAATGGAACTCGTCCATAATCACCGCGCCGACCTCGGCGCGATCGCCGCGGGTCAGCGCGATGTTGGCCAGGATTTCCGCCGTGCAGCACAGCACGGGCGCCTTGGGATTCACGGAAGCATCGCCCGTCATCATGCCGACATTCTCCGGGCCGAAGTCGCGACAGAGGCTGAGGAATTTTTCGTTGACCAGCGCCTTGATCGGGCAGGTGTAGATGGAGCGTTGTCCGGCGCAGAGTGCTTTGAAGTGGAGGGCGGCAGCGACAAGCGATTTACCCGAACCGGTGGGCGTGTTTAAGACCACATTACGACCCGCAAACAGCTCGAGAATGGCTTCCTCCTGCTCGGGGTAGAGCGTCAGGCCTTTAGCCGCCATGGCGGCGAGAAAGGCATCCAGCACGGTGTCCGGATCAGGCGATCCCGGAAGCGGGGCGAGCGGTGGAGTGGGCGACAAGGACACCCGGCTACAACGAGGGGAAGTCTCGGCCGAGACAAGCGAGGATCGCGAAATTCAGGCCTATTTGGGCCGATGGCCGCACCGACTATTATTTGGGTGGAGCGACTAGCTTGATCAGGAGCACTTCAACGTTGGGAATGGAATAGTCCCCTTTGATTTGCCAAGCTTGCAGTTTCTTAAAATTCATTCCGGGGGTTTTGCCTGGTTTAACTTCCTGCGAGCATTTGGTGAGGTCGAGGGGGATGCGGTATTGCTGCCCTTTGTTTAATCCTGCGAAAGAAATGTTCCACTGTTGCTCGGTGCCGTCTTTATCTTCGAGGCTGAAGTTGATCGACGTGGCTTTGTTGGCGTTACCGATGACCAAGACCAGCTCAACGGTGGACGTTTTGTCGATGTCCATCGTGGGTTTGTTTTCACCCAGGCCGCCTTTGCCGGTGGACGCTTGGACCAAGGTCCCTCGGTTTGGTATCGTGGTGACGTGCTTTTCCCAGTCCTCGAAGTCATATTCGTAGGGTTTGATGATTTCTCCGCTGCGCTCTTGTTTGTAATACGTGAAGTCAATGAGCACATTTTCTTTGGCGGGTGCTGCGGTCAGTTGAAGGGCGCTGATATTCAACAGTAAGCCGGCGAGAATCAAACCGGCCTGAAGCAATCGGGATGTTTTCATGAGGGGGATGGTGAGGGTTGGGGGGTGTAATCGGCAATTTATCAATACAACTGAGGGATGAAAGAAAAAATCGGCCAAAATACCTGAAAAATTTGGCCCCGAATCCAGCGCGCCTCGGGGCTATGAGTCGGAAGATCGAATCGGCAGGAGCCGCGTGTTGCCCTCAACGCGATTGCTTTAATGAACACTCCAACCAGCGCATTTGGGGCAATGCGACCACCTTCGAATACATCCGATCAGCGGCTCAAGCTTTCGTGAAGCAATACGAACGGTACGAGAGCTGGCCATTCTGGAGCGCGGTGTAGATGCGGGAGCCCTGCACGCCGGCGAAGTCGCGGCCGAGCGTATGCATGAATTTGGGCAGGTTCTCCGTGATCAGTTGGAGCGAACGTTGTGAATTCGCGTCCATGCCGCGCAAGACATCGGCGTTGATCACGCGTTGCTTGAGCATTTTCAAAGGAGCGGCGGCCAGATCCTTCTCCCACTCGGAAATGCCGTCTTTGAAACGAAAATCGGTGTACAGAAAATGGCCGCCCGGTTTGAGCACACGGGCGACTTCGCGGAGAAATTGCGGGAAGTGCGGATAACAGTGGGACGCCTCGACGTTGATCACGGCATCGAAGGAGTTGTCGGCGAAAGAAAGATTTTCCGCATCGCCTTGGACGAAATTGAGCCCCGGCACCTGATGGCGTTTGAGACAGAATTTAATGCCGGTGGGATTGAGGTCGAGTCCGGTGTACTGGGCGGGCTGCAAGGTGCGCGTGAGGTAGGAGGCGCCACCCCCGTGGCCGCAGCTGATTTCGAGGACGCGTTTGCCCCGGATATCTTCCTGCGTGGCGACGTGGTGATAGAGTTGGATGCTGGCGCGATTGGTCTCGTCCTCCGGCGTTAGCGGCAAGCCCTGGGGAATCTCGGGTTCAAAGGCGTAGTTGAGAAACAAAACCTCCTTTTTTTGAAGCCGGCGGGTGACGAAGGGATACCACAGTTTCCAGATGGCTTTACGGACAATTCCAATGGAGAAAAGATGATCAATGACGGGCATGGGGGAGGAGATAAGAAAAGTATCAGGTGACCAAGTAACAAGTAGCAGGGAAGGAGGCGGACGGTGGAAGAATGAAACTGGGATTGGGAGAATGGCGAAACGAGCTCTCGGTCTGCGGTCTTGTTACTTGAAACTTGTCACTGCGACGTACGGTTTCCTCAAACCACTGCGGCAAGACGAAACTCACTGCGCTTGCCACCGAGATCGAGCTGTACCTCGTCGCCTTGGATTTTTCCCACCAGCTGACGCCCGAGGGGTGATTGCGGGGTGATAACCAAAATTGTTTTCCCTTCGTGCGTGACTTCCGTTCCACCAGCCCGAGGTCCGATGAAATAGTGGTTGGTGGTTTTCCCTTCGAGCACGACGAGGGCGCCCAGGCTCACGGGTTCACCGGGTTGAAAGTCGCGCATGGTCATCGCCTGGAATTGCGTGACGGCGAAGGCGGCTTCTTCGGCGGCTTTGGACTGGCCATGGGCCAAGTAGGAGGCTTCGAGTCCGCGGGTGTCGTATTTATCCTCGGCCTTGTTTTCCTCGTCCGTGGCCTCGGCATGGGTGGCGAGGGCGGCCTGCGTCAACATTTCCAACTCGGTGGTGAGTGCGACGATGATTTGGGCGAGAAGCGCGGGTTTGTTCACTGGGAGAAACGCCAAATAAACAGGAAGGTCGGGGGAATACTCAATCTGTTAATCGGGTTTCTTTGGTTGCAGGACGGAAGGGAGAATCGTGGGAGCTTCGCGGCCTATTTTGTAAGGGCTAGCGCGGAGAGGAAGAAGGCGTAATCGCGGGCGATATCGTGCAGGGCGTCGTAACGGCCGGCGGCACCGCCGTGACCGGCGCCAAAGTTGGTGTGGAGCAGGAGGGCACTTCCGGGACGGGTGTTAAGCGTGCGGGCCTTCGCCATAAATTTGGCCCCTTCCCAATACGGTACCTGACTATCGAAAAAGGAAACGTTCGCCAACACATGGGGATAGGCGGCTGATTTCAAGTTGTCGTACGGACTGTAGGCGCGCATCCAGCGGTACTCGGCTGGAATATTCGGGTTGCCCCATTCGACGTATTCCTCGGTGGTGAGGGGCAGGGTGGCATCGAGCATGGTGTTGAGTACGTCGACGAAGGGCACATCGAGTTTCACCGCGGCGAAAAGGTCGGGGCGGAGATTCAACACGGCGCCCATGAGGAGACCGCCGGCACTGCCACCGGAAGTCACCATTTGCGGCGGAGTCGTCCAGTGGTGATCAACCAGCCATTGGGCGCAATCCACGAAGTCGGTGAAGGTGGTCATCTTCTTTTCCATGCGACCGGCGTCGCGCCATTCTTCACCCAATTCTCCCCCGCCACGAATATGCGCGATCACATAAATCATGCCGCGATCAAGCAAGCTCACGCGATTCGAGCTGAACGTGCAGGGCATGCTCAGCCCGTACGAACCATAACCGTAGAGGTGGAGCGGTTGGGGTCGGCTGCGGTCGAGATCCCGGCGATAGACGAGCGAGAGAGGAATTTTGGTGCCGTCGCGCGCAGTCGCCCAAACGCGCTCGGCCCGGTAGTTGGCGGCGGTGAAGCCACCCAGTACTTCCGTTTCCTTGATCAAGGTGCGTTTGCCCGTGGAGAAGTTGCTGGCAAAAACCGTTGCGGGCCGGGCGAGGGATTGGTAGAGGTAACGGTATTCGTTTGCCGCGTATTCCCAGTTTTGGGCCGGTTCGACTTCATACACGTCATCAGGCATCGTGAGTCGCTTGCTTTGCTTGGTGGCGAAATCGTAAACCTCGAGCTGAGGCAGGCCGTTCTCGCGCTCATTGATGATCAGGTGAGTCGCGAACAGGTCGATGGTATCGAGCTTGATTGCGGGGCGATGCGCGATGAGTTCGCTCCAGTCGGCAGGAGCGGATTCGGGGGCACTGACGATCCGGAAATTCTTCGCCCCAAGATTGGTGACGAAATAGAATCGGCCGTCACGGTAGTCGGCATGGTATTCGTGGTTTTCCTCGCGTGGGCGCAGAATTTTGAATTGCCCGGTCGTATCCTCGGCACGAAGGGCACGTGCCTCCGAGGTGACTTTGCTCAATGCCTCACAGATCATGTAGTGACTGTCGCGGGTGCGGAAGACCCCGATGTTATAGAGTTCATCCGTCTCGGTATAAAGCAGCTCGTGCTGTGCGTTGCTGAGGGTCCAGCGATGCAATTGGTCGGAGCGCTTGGCGTCGTTTTCCGTCACGTAGTAGAGCACATCATGGCCGGCGGCCCAATCGACCTCCGCTACTTTGCCGATTTGTTGTGGCACGAGTTGCCTGGTGGCGAGATCCATGACGAAGACTTCGTATTGGCGGTAGCCGGTCCAATCGATGGAGTAGACGAGTCGCGCGCCATCGTTGCTCACGCGGTAGTGACCGACGGCGATGTAGGGTTTTCCGGCGCCGAGCTGATTCAAGTCCAGTAAGACTTCCTCGGGTGAACCGGGTGTAAGCTTAGCGCGGCAATAGATCGCGTACTGTTTGTCTTTTTCGGTGCGGGTGTAATAGTTCCAGCCGAGATAGGGGGTCGGCGCGCTGGTGTCATCCTCTTTGATGCGGGCGCGCATCTCGTGGTACAGCGCGGCGCGGATTTCTTTTTCGGGCGCGAGGACGGCCTCGAGGTAGGCGTTCTCGGCTTCGAGATAGGTGCGGACGGCGGGGTTTTCTTTTTCCCGCAGCCAGAAGTAGTCGTCGCTGCGGTGATCGGCGTGCACCGTGACATCCTTGGGCTTGGCCGTCGCGACGGGGGCCTGCGAATTAGTCAGATCGAAGGAGAAAAGGGCTGAGGTGAAGGCGCACATAAAGACGAGCAAGGGAATGTAGGATGGTTTCATTTGAGGGTGGCCTAGTGCAGACAGGCAAAAGAAGTGAGGACTCTTCGACTTAATTTTTCTTCACCGGTTTGGGGGCCGGGAAGTGAATTCGTTTGGTGAACAGGATTAACCGTTCGCGCAGAATGGTGTTTTCTTCCTCGGCAGTTTTATTGAAGAACTTTTTTTGCGTGACCCGTTCGGCGAGTTCGATGCTGAGAATGTAGATGCGCTCATGATGGACAAAGAGCAGGTTGCCCCGCTTGGCGATGGGTGCCGGTTCAGCAGGCGCTCCGGGAATGTGTATCTGACCGGAATAAACGGAACCTCCGGGTAACAAAGTGAAACTCATCAGCGAGCCGTCCATTAATTCCGGGATGAACAGGGTGCTTTCGGCGGTGGAGCCGGGAAACCGGGTTTGGAAATCACTCAGGACATAGGTGGTGAAAAACCCCGTGAGATAATCGCGCAGGCCTTTTTCGCCGAGGTCCCACTTTTGCGAAATATCCAGGGGAAAATTGGCCAGACTGATGTGGGTGCTGACGCTGTCGTCAAAGGTCACGACGTTTTCTGTGTCGGTGATCTCCCCGCCCAATTCCGGCAACACGGGCACGCTCACCGTGTAGAAGCCACCGGGGGCGATATAGCTTTCGCGTTTCAAGGTGCCGTAGAGTTGGCCTGTGGTCGGAAGATCGCCGGCCAACGCTCCTACGGCTAAGGTGTAACAGACCGTTACAAGGGTCAGAGGTCGAAGCTTGATCATACGCTCAAGAAATTGGCCACCCGGGGAATAATTTCAAGTCTGGTCACGCGGTTGGGACCGTCAGCTTTTGCCAATGTTGCACGGGAATATCTTCCGGGCGGGCGCGGGAATCGAGACCCACAGCGGGCAAGCCGGCGAGCCAAGCCGCACCCTCGTCGGGCAACTTGCCGCGGAGCAGTGAGCCGATCTGTTTTCGGCGTTGCTGGAAGCAGGCGCGAATCAGCCGCTTCACGAGACGATCAAACAGGAACGGCTGCGGGCGGCAGGCGAGGTTGAGCAAATAGGATTCGATATCGGGCTGCGGATAAAAACAGCCGGCGGCTACTTTATGTCCGCGATCCACGGCAAAGGCCGATTGCACGAAGATGGAAATCGAGCCGAAGAGTTTCGTGCCGGGCTGCGCGATGTAACGCTGGGCCGCTTCGAGCTGCAGCATGAGCACCATGCGTTCGGGCAAAGGTCCGCCGAGCACTTCATCCATCCACGGGGTGGAAATCGCGTAGGGCAGATTGGCGACCACTTTAAACGGGCGGCTCGTCGCGACCGGATCAAAACCGGCCAGGGGTTGATCGATCGCGTCGCCTTCCAGCAAATGGAACGTGGCGGGAAATTGTTTCACCAACGTTGCTTCGAGGTGGGCGTGCAACTGGCGGTCTTTTTCCACGGCCCAGACTTCGGCTCCGGTTTCGAGCAAGGCCGAGGTCAACGTCCCGAGTCCGGGGCCAATCTCGACGACGGCATCGCCGGTTTTGATGCCCGCCAACTCGAGGGACTTGCGCACGATGTTGCCATCCACGAGAAAATTTTGTCCGAGAAAACGCTTCGGCTGGTGACCGAGGCTGGCGAGCAGCTCGCGGGTGGCGGAGGGGGAAAGAGGCATGATTAACTTTCTTTGTCCCACTCAAGGTGGAATTTGTGCAGGCCGCGGTGGATCACCGGGGCAAGTATGACGCCGGTGGTGGCGATCAGCGCGATGCCGCAATAAATCGCGTAACATCCGGCGAAGAGTTTGGCGGCGTCACTGTGCAGGGGGGAGAGTGGGCCCATACCGGAGAGGATCATTGCGGCATCGAGAAAGGCATCGATCCAGGCCAAGCCGCCGAGAAAATGATAGCCCACCATGCCGATGCTTAACGAAACAACAATCAGCCCAAGCCCCGCAGCCATACTCCAGCTTAAGCGCCGAATAAATTCTCGCCGGGGCAATAGGGTCTGTTTGTGATGTTCAAACATGATGGCGAAAATCTGCGAGCAGCGCGGCGGGGTTTTCCGAGCGCATCAGCGATTCACCGACCAGCAAGGCGTGGGCCCCGCAGGCCCGGGCCCGCGCGGCATCGGCGCCGGTGGAAAAACCGCTTTCGCTTACCGCAATGACATTTTTGGGAAACAGCGGAATCAAGCGTTCGGATAGACCGATATCGGTCTTGAAGATGGCCAAATCGCGGTTGTTCACGCCGATGATCTTGGCGCCATGACGGAGCGCGCGCTCCAATTCGGCTTCAGTGTGGATTTCAAAAAGCGAATCGAGGCCGGCGGCGTTGGCCGCGGTGAAGAGCGTGGTGATTTCGGCATCGGTCAGCGCGCGGACGATAATAAGGATGGCGCTGGCCCCGGACTCGCGGGCTTGGCGGACCTGAATCGGATGAACCATGAAATCCTTGCGGATGCAGGGGCGAGTCGGTGGGGTGGTCGCGAAGTGGGCAGTGACTTCCTGCAAGTCGGAAAGTTGACCGCCGAAAAACTTTTGATCGGTGAGAATGGAAAGCGCGTCAGCTCCCGCCGCCTGATAGCGCTGGGCTTGGGCCAGGGCGGAAATGCCTTCCTTGATTGCTCCGGCGGAAGGGGAACGACGCTTGATTTCAGCGATCACGGCCAAGCGTCCGTCCGGTCGGCGCAGCGCGGAGGCGAAGGAAGGTGCTCTGGGCAGCGCGGCGTTCAGGCTGGCCAGTTCTTCCAACAGCACCGGCCGGATGAGAGGAGCAATTTCCTCCCGTTTGTGGGCCATGATTTCAGTCAGTTTGTCCATGTAGTGAAAAACCACGGAATACAGGGAATACCCTGAAGCCAACCCAATTTGCCCAGATTTTCCGTGTGTTCTCTCGGTTCCATGGTAATTCATTCGGCCCATGACTGCTATGGAAGAACTGCGCCAGACGATCGCCCGACTCCGCGCCCCCGGCGGCTGCCCGTGGGACATCGAGCAAACTCATCAATCGCTCACGCGTTGCCTCATCGACGAATGCAGCGAGCTCCTCGACACCATCGACCGGCTCGACATGCCGCACATGCGCGAAGAGCTCGGCGATGTGCTGATTCAGGTCGTGTTTCACGCCCAGCTCGCCGAGGAAAAAGGGCATTTTAATCTCGAGGATGTCGCCCGCGAAATTAACGAGAAACTTATCCGGCGGCACCCGCACGTATTCGGCCCGGGCGATAAACTCAACACCTCCGGCGAAGTCATCAATAAATGGGAGCAGATCAAGGCGCAGGAAAAGAAAAATGGCCCGGTGTCGGCTGGTGTTTTTAAAGAACTCCCACCGCGCCTGCCCGCTTTGATGCTGGCCGAGGCGGTGTGGAAGCAGATCGAAAAAAAACATTTGCCGGCGGAGCACGCGGTAGACACCGCACGGATTAAAGCCCTCGGCACTTTACTTGATGAGCCCATGCTCGGACGCATGCTCTTTGAACTGGCGGCTGCGGCCCGGGAAAAAAATCTCGATCCCGAAGGCGCGCTGCGATTGCACACAGCAAAGGTTATGAAGGATGTGGAAGCGAAAGTGGGGACAACCACAGTCTAGCTGGATCAATTCAGTCAAAATGAATTTCCACTCGCCCGAATACTCTGAAAGGTGGAACCCGGCCTCTGGACGGGTTCGTGTAATGTACGCCAAGGAAAACGCGTCCTGAGGCCGCGTTCCACCCACGGATTAGCCATAGTCACTCTCATGCCACTTCCCCCCGCCATCGCCGCTGAATGGCTCCAACCGTTTCTCGACTTTCTGGCCAAGGAACGCCGCTACTCCGACTACACGGTCCGTAATTACCGGCAGGCATTCGAAGATTTTTATGCGTGGCTTCACTCGGGTGGACGGGCCGCAGGTGGCTTCGCGGTGCTTACGGCTCGCGACATGCGCGACTTCGTCGTGGAAGGTCAGCGCCGTTTTGAACGACGCACTTTGCACAATCATGTATCCGGCTTGCGGAGTTTTTTTCGCTACTGGATGCAGCGCGGCAAACTCACGCGGAATCCTTTCACCGGCGTACCTCTCCCGAAGCTGAACAAACCGTTGCCGAAATTTCTGACCGAAACGCAAATGACTTTGCTGCTCGGTGGTCCGTTCCGCCTGCTGCAAAATGAAACCCAGGACGCCTTTACCGCCTGGCGCGATCGACTCGTGCTTGAGCTGCTCTACGGCGGCGGACTGCGCGTGAGTGAATTGGCGGGGTTGAATTATGGCGCGATCGATTACGCCAACGGCAGCGCGCGTGTGTTGGGCAAGGGCAAGAAAGAGCGGATTTGTCCGCTCGGAGCGGTCGCGATGGCGGTGTTGAAAAAGTTTCGCGACGATCACGCCAAACACACCGATCCCACTTCGCCCATTGTGATCACCGTACGACAAGCACGCTTGCCCGTGCGGGCGATTCAATTGCTCGTGAAAAAATATCTGGCACTCGCCGATCTGCCAATGGACATCACGCCGCACAAGCTCCGGCATTCTTATGCGACACACCTGCTCAACTCCGGAGCCGATTTGCGGGCCGTACAGGAATTACTCGGCCACGCCAGTCTCACCTCAACGCAAATCTACACGCACACCAGCGTCGCCCGCCTGAAAGAAATCCACGCCAAAGCCCATCCGCGGGCTTAGCGAGTAGTTGAAGATTTTCGAGGTAGGGCGGGTTATCCCTAACCCGCCGGGTTTTGCGATAGGCGCACGACGACACCACGGATCTTCTGCGACAATTCGTTCGCTGCCATTTCGACGCGGTTCAAGCTTGTGCTTCTTCGGCCGTCCTTTTGCTTCGGCCCCGTGCCGACTGAAACCCACGAAGTCCGACCGTTTTCTCAACCCCGCCAAGTCTTGGGTGCCGACGGACGTGTGCTGACCGTGCCGACCGACTGGAGTTTGCTGTCGCCCGGAGACGCCGCGCTCAGTCGTCGGATTAAACAGGATGGCCCGACGTGGACGGTCATCGAAGTGAAAGGCCGCAAGCGCTTCTCTCGCGGCATCTGGGCTTCTGCCGTGCGAATCGCGGCGCTCCAGGCCGAATTGCTGCTCGAGCGACAAGATCCGTCTTATCAAAAGAAGTTGGATGCCGGGCGGAATCGTCGGGCGAAGGAGCAGGAGGTTTATGCCGAGGATTTTCGTGCTGCGGTGCTGACCTATCTTGATTTCCATTCCAACCATCACGCCATGGCCGAGACGATGTCACGATTGATTGCGGATCACGCGGTCCCGGTGGGCAGCGGGACGGTGGCTCGCACGGAACGTATTCCGATTGAACAGCGCGCCGAAGCGGCGACCATTGCCTGGATGCGGCACCAGACGACAGGATACGATAATATGGCAATTCCCCGGGTGAAAGGACGTCGTCGTGAAATCCGCCGACAGCTGGCCCAGCGCTCAGTCCAACTCATCGCTCGTTATCGCCATGGCCAGTCCGTGGTACGGGATGACTGTCCTTTAGCGCGAGCACTGACTCCGCGACGGGAACAGACCGGCTCGCCCACGCCGCCGCAAACCTTGTTTGGTTTTTAACCGTCAAGCCGCGCGACGGTTTTTCGCGGGCAGTAGCAACCATTCGACGAAAAGTATATTCGGCACCCAGCAAAGCCAGCTGCTCGCCGGATAGAAGGAAGCGATGGCGAAGCCCAGGCCGGAAAAGACCCCGAGATAAATCCGCAGGGTGACGGCGGCAAACGTGAGGGCAAAACTCCGGATCACCCAGGTCTCATGAGCTGCGTAGTCCTTCTGGCGGATCGCCGCCAAGGCGCGGTATCCGGAATAAATCCAGAGGACCGCCAAGGACCCGAAGCCCAAGGTCGAAGTTAATCCGCCTTGCGCGATAAACGAGAGAGCGAACCCAGCGGCTCCACTCAAAAACACAGAGGTGAAATAGGCGTAGCCAAGAGTGCGATGCATCGAGCGGTGTTTCCGGATCGACGGCATAAATTGAAAAGGCCCGGTGATGAGCGCCCCGACGGCGAAGAAAACATGAGCCAGTAGCCGAGTGTTATGCGCATCGTAGCCGGTCTTCATGGCCGGACTCACGGTGGAGCCGGGTGTCAGCACGAAGTAGGCGTAGAAAGCATAACCCGCCACGGCTATGCTCAGAAAGAACATGAAATAGAAAACTGCTTTCTTCATTTGGAAGGGGACTGATAGCTTGAAGCTGGCATAGGGTTGGATCGCTGTAGGAGCGGTGGAGAAGGGGACCGTCAGGTTCAAATGTCCTTGCGTTTCAATAGGCCTGAGCCGGAGTCTTCTGCCGATAAGTGGGTTCGAAGAGCTGGCGCAGCATGAAGTCGGCGACATCGGCGCGGGAGATTTTGCCACTTATTTTCTTGTCCAGTCCACTGCGATACGTGCTGGTTTTGATTCCATTCGTGAGTCTGCCCGGACGGATGATCGTCCAATCGAGCTCGCTTTGCTGGATGATCTGCTCCTGCACTTCTTTGTCGGCGAACATATTTTTCAACACGATTGGCAGAAAGATTTTTCCAAAGAAGAAAGACATCTGTTCCTTGCTATCGCCGACTCCGATGGACGTTTCAACAATGAGCCGTTTGACTCCGAATTGCTGCATAGAGCCGATGATATTTCTCGTTCCGTCAGAGATGATGGTGTTCGCACGGAGTACCTTCGTGCCTAGCGTAGAAAGCACCGCGTCCTGGCCGGCCATGGCGGCGTCGATGGGCTCCCGTTGCAAAATATCGCCAGTGACGATGCGGAGATTTGCCGGTGAATGGGAAAAACGAGTTTTTAGTACTGCCGGATTCCGGACGAAGGCTGTGACCGTGTGGGATTGGGCGAGCGCTTGGGCGACGAGCTCGAGACCGGTGCCGCCCGTGGCACCGAAGATGAGAAGGTTCATGTGATTAGCGGTTAAGTGGTGAGTGATGTTGTGAAAAACTAGCGGGGCTTAAGACGCTTGGAGCTGTAAGTGGATTTGCGAGACGGCTTGGCTTTGCTCGCGACGCCCCAGCCTTGTTTGAAAATTTCCTGCAAAGCCCGGGTGAGATCGACCGAACTTTTAAAGCCGAGCTCCTTGGGGTCGAGATGTTGGTCGAGCAACAGCACCGAGAGTCCATGGATGAATGAGTGCGCGGCGGCGGCGATGAGGGGCGTCGGCATGGTGGATTTCACGTGGCCCTGCGCCCGGGATTCCTCAATGGCCTGAAACAGCACATTGAACGCGGCGCAGCCACTCGCGGTGAGAGCTGCCGAGCGTTCAGCAGCGGGAATACGCGCCGAAAATATTAGTCGGAAATGATCCGGATGGCTGCCGACAAATTGCAGATAGCCCTGACCGATGCGCTCCAGGGGCGACAAATCCGCCAGAGCGGGGGCCGTGAGGGCCGCGACCATAGCGGTGTGCAAGGCGGTGAAGCCCTCGGCGGCGATTGCGCCCAACAGATCGGTCGCGCTGGCGAAGTGGCGGTAGGCTGCGGCCGGACTCACTCCGGCGTGCCGTACGACGTTGCGCAGGGTGACGGCGTCGATGCCCTTGCCGCGGAGCAATTCCACGCCCGACGCAATGAGTGCCGCCTGCAGGTTGCCGTGATGATAATTTTTCCGTGCCATAATGTGAACAGGGATAACTTTAAGTTAACACCGTCAACATTAATTTATTTTTTCCGGTATTTTGTGGGTTTTCGTTCCGGCCTGATGACGGGACGAGGCCCGCCGATCAGCGATTTGCCGGAGAGGCGAGTGCCGCGGCGATGGCCAGTACGGTGCGTGCGACGGCCGTAGCATCCGTCTGCCAGCCACAAACGGAGACCCGCATGCAGCGGAGTCCGCGCCAGGTGGTGCAGGCAAACATGGCTTCGCCGGAAGCGACGATCCGGGCTGTGATCTCTTCGGTGCGCCGATCGTGATCCTGCTCGGTTGCGTTTGGTTTCGGATCACGAAAGCGCAACAGCCCTTGGTTGAGGTGCGGCACATGTTTGATTTCAACCCCGGGCAAGTTACTTGCGGCCAGGACGATCGCGTGGGCGTAGTGGCAACAACCGCTGACCAGATTGGCGATGCCGTCCCGGCCTAAACTCGCGATGGCCGCATAGGTGGCGAAGCCCCGGGCACGGCGCGAGTATTCCGGATTCCAGTCCACCTGGTCACGGGCCACCGCCGAGTGGCTGAGGTAATTCGCATGATGAGCCATGGAGCGGTAATGCGCCTCGCGATTCGCGACGATGGCGTAGCCGCAATCGTACGGGACATTCAGCCACTTGTGCCCATCGGTGGCCCATGAATCGGCTTGTTCAACTCCGAGCGTGAACCGCTGATGCTCCGGGCTGGTCGCAGCCCACAGTCCAAACGCACCGTCGACATGAACCCACGCGCCGTAACGTCGCGCGACAGGGATAAGCTCGGGGTAGGGATCGAATGAGCCTGTGTTCAAATCGCCGGCTTGCAGCAACACGATGGTCGGGGCGTTCGGTTCAGCCGCGAGAACTTTTTCCAGAGGCGCCGCCCGCAGCTGACCATGTTGATCGACGGGAAGATCAATGATGCAATCGCGACCGAGCCCCAAGATGCGCAAGGCGCGCTCGATCGTCCCATGCCGTTGGTCGCCGGTGACGACTCGGATGCGCGGAGCGCCGCACAATCCGCGTTGTTCCACATCCCACCCATGTTTCGTCAGCACCGCGTTGCGTGCGGCAGCGAGACAAGTGACGTGGGCCATCTGGCAACCTGTGACAAGTGCGAAGCTCGCGGTGTTGGGCAAGCCCAGCAATTCAAGCAACCACCGTCCGCACACTTCTTCAACCACCGCAGCAGCCGGGGCGACCGCATACATCCCGGCATTTTGATCCCAGGTTGAAGTGAGCCAATCAGCCGCGAGCGCCGCAGGAACCGAGCCACCAATCACCCACGCAAAGAAGCGCCCTCCGGCATTGCCGATCAAACCGCCGTCGACGTCTTTGACGAGTTGTCGGATAACTTCGGCCGGGTCGTGAGGCGTGGCGGGCAGTGGCCGGCCGAGGCGTTCGCGCAGTTGCTCCAAGGTGACGGTAGTCCCGACCGGGGCGTCGCGGAGTCCACTCAGATAAGCCAAGGCGTGCTCAGTGGTTTGGTGCAACAACGGGGTACTCGATTGCATGGTGTCGGGAGATATTTATCGGCGGCTGGATTGCTTCAAGGACTGAAGTCGCGCCGAGAACTTGGGCAAATTCCCCGTGCGCATGGCAGGTGCATAGTACGGAACTTCCTCGGGCGCGATAATTATTCCGGCTGGTTGGTTTCTGCTCTCGTGCCGAAAAAATGGCTGCCGCAAAGAAAAGGCATGCAGCGAATTATTCTCCCTTCTCCTGGATTTTAATGGGGAGGTCGACGATGCTTGCTATCGCGTGACCATTGCTGGCGGCGGGAAGAAAGAGCCATTCCTCCGTATTGGTCTGAAACTGCGGTTTAAGAATATAGTCCAACTCGGGCGTCGTAGAAATGACCTCAGCTACTTTGCCTTTAGCATCGATTTTTAGCTTCGCGGTGAATTCGCGCGTGGTCAGGGTCTGGTAGCGACGCGGATTGAGGCTGATCGAATAGGGTTGGGCGCCGACGGTGGTATTCGATGAATGGCGTACCTGTCTGATGATTTCCAGACGGTACCAGGCTTGTCGGGTGGTGGCGTTTTTCGG
>JANYCF010000370.1 GCA_025360455.1 Opitutaceae bacterium
CTGCCCGCTTGCGCGTCATGCCGGAGAACGTCCCTCACGCCGCTCAAGGCCCCACTCCTTTAGGATAAACCCGCGCATCCTTTCCGATGCGCGAGGCGGAGCTATTTTTATATCGACAATATTCGGCTCATAGCAGGGCCGGCCCTTGTGGCCGTGCCGAATTCGCCGAGTTGTATTCGTGCACGAACTTGTGTCACAATTGATACCCATGACTTCCTTCCTATAGCGTTGAACCGCTCGGCCTGCTAAGCTCTACCCCGTGTCACTCTGCACCAGCAAACCGCCCGCCCACCGCCGCACCGAGTACTATGGGGCAATCGCCTTCGGCAGTGTGGTGGTGACGTGCTTCCTGCAGTTTGTCATCACCCGCCAGCTCAATGCTTCCCCTTGGCAATTGGCGGTTACGTTTATCCTTGGCGGAATCTATGGCACCCTCGGGGCACTCTTTGGCTCCCTCGTTCAAAACCGGGAGAAAAGCGCCGCGTCATTCCTGTACCTGAGCATGACCGTGATCGTAACCACGATGCTTTATCTCAGTCCGGTCAGAGGTTTTTTTGGCATTATCGTATTTCCCATGGTGGGATTAGCGGTTTTTGTTTTCAGTCTGCCCTGGGCGATTGTGGCCGCTCTAACCCTTTTCATCGCGAGTTTAGGCGTATTCTGGAGAGCTTATGGACTGGGCAGTGTACCGGAGGCCGGGATGAGTTATCTGGCAGGTTTCGCCTTCGCCTTCACTTTTTCTCTCATGGGCAAACAAGCCCTCGCCGCCAAAGAGCGCTCCGAGCAACTGTCCAAAGAACTCACCGAGGCCAACCAGAAACTCCGCGACTACGCCGCACAGGTCGACGAACTCGCCACCACCCGGGAACGCAACCGCCTCGCCCGCGAAATCCACGATGGCCTCGGCCATTATCTCACCGTCGTGAAAACCCAACTCGACGCCGCCACCGCATTACTGCCGGCCCAACCCGACCTAGCGCGGTCAACCGTCACAAAAGCCGCGCAACTTACCGCCGAGGCGCTGGATGATGTCAGGCGCTCCGTCGGAACTCTGCGCACCGATGCCACCCGTCCGCCCTTGCCCGAATCTTTGCGATGTCTTTCCCAAGAAATCGGCTTGCCGGTCACGGTACGAATTGAAGGCACCGCTCGAGCCCTGCCGCCCAACATCGAGCACGCGCTATTTCGTTCCGCCCAGGAAGGCCTGACGAATATCCATAAACACGCCGCCGCCACCGCCGCAGAGCTCATCCTTGATTTCCGTTCGCCTGAGCGCCTGACGCTCTCCCTCACCGACAATGGCCGCGGCGCCACGATAACCTCCTCCATGACCGGTTTCGGATTGATTGGTATCCGCGAACGGATCGAAGTCCTCGGCGGCCGCTTCATCGCGGCCAATCGCCCCGCCGGCGGCTTCGCCCTTACCATCGAGGTGCCCACGTGAAAAAACTCCGCCTCATGTTGGTCGACGATCAGTCGCTTTTTCGCGAGGCGCTCCGCACGTTGCTCTCGTTGCAGGCAGATTTTGAAATCGTGGCCGAAGCTGAAAACGGGGAGCGCGCCGTCTCCCTGGCGAAGGTGCATAAACCCGACGTCATCTTGATGGATCTGCGCATGCCGGTGCTCGGCGGCGTCGAAGCCACCCGTCGCATCATCGCCGCCACGCCCACAGCGCGCGTCGTCGTGCTCACCACCTTCGAGGAAGACGAAGAAATCTTCGAGGCCATGCGCGCCGGCGCGCTCGGCTATTTATTAAAAGCTTGTTCAGCGGATAAACTTTGCGAATCCGTCCGCGCTGCGGCCAAGGGCACTTCAGTTCTGGAGCCGTCCGTTGCGGCCCGCATGATGGCGGAGTTGAATCGGCTCTCCACCAAAGAAGGCAAACGCCCGGCCCAGTCCCTCTCCGATCCTTTGACCGAACGCGAACTCGCCGTGCTCAAACTGCTCGCCGAAGGCTGCAGCAACAAAGAAATCGGCAGTCGGCTGAACATCACGGAAGGCACTGTGAAAAATCACATGACCAATGTGCTCGGCAAACTCGGCGCCTTGGACCGCACGCAAGCCGCACTCAAAGCGCGGGAGTTGGGGTTGATTTAAAAAGGCATTGGTATGCGTAGGCCAGCGAGCTTGCTCGCGCCTCTTCGTACTGCACACCCCACCACACACTCAACCGGAGCGCGTGCAAGCACGCTGACCTACCTTGGTTGATG
>JANYCF010000400.1 GCA_025360455.1 Opitutaceae bacterium
AAAGTCACCACGCAATCCCAGCAAATCGCCGCCCTCGCTTCGATGCACCGGCTGCTCCGCAGCCGGATTCCACCCGACGACCCGAAACAGATGCCCCTGTTCTGAATCCGGCCGGTGAGATCGTAGCAGCTGACAACACTACGATTCCATCGGCCCATGGGTCTCGTCTCATCTGTTCTTTGACATCGACCGGCTGCGGCCGCAGCCGGTCACTTTCATCGCAACACGCCCGAAAGCTACGATGAGATCGGCCACCTTTTACGATGATAGCGTGGAAAAATGCCCGAAAATCCTACGACGACAATCACGGCCCGTTCTACGACGTCAATTTGAGCGGGAACACTTCGCTGGCGCGTCGTGTGCCGCTGGGTGATTGAAGAACGTTGCGACGGACACCGCCCTCCAATGTCTAACGTCTAAGCCTGACCCTATTTTCCGCTCCTCGGCTGAGAGCTTGTCAAGAGTCGAGGACGTGACGTCATTTGCTGGGCTCGGCCCCAACAACGGTTCCATTTGGATGTATAGTAACATCTCGATTTATTAATGTCTTCCCTACGCCAACAGACGTTTCAATGACAGCGTTTCCATCAAGGTCTGACAACATTGACTTCATCCAAATCAAATCCGACCCAATCTTCTTCCGATCAGAAACAAAAACATCCAACTGCTTGGGCGTTAAAATATCGCACAATTTAATCTCACTTATAATTTTGCCATCTAACGAATAAATTCGAGCGGCAACGTCAGTAGGGTTGATATCTTTTTCCCAAGCTAAAAACAAACGGCCAGCTTGAACATTCACCACGCCATGTGAAGGGATCCATTTACTCGCAATCGGAAACTCTAAACTTTTCACATAGCGACGATTTGCCGCATCATATTCCAATATCAAGCAATCGAGTTCTGATTTTTTGATCGTCTCAACACGAACGATGACATCAGCCAGATATGAAGTGAAAATCTTTATTGGCCGTGCCACAGCTACAGAATTTGCTTCCGCTACTCTGCTAGATAGTGCGGCCACGATTACGCACACCATGTAAGTGACGTTGCGGCTAAGGAAGAATACTTGCTTCAAATTTGTCATAAAGATCGGTGATTATTTTGTTATGAGCCACAAACATATCCTGCGAATACCCTCTCTCACGACGACCATCGGGATCGATTGAGTGCCGATGTTTTTTATCAAAGAACATTTCTGTTTCATCACTTGTTGCTTTCAGCGAATCGGTAAGAGCCGCCTTCAACGCGTCTTCCTGGCTGCAATGACATAAGTTCTTTTCTGCTTTCGTAATCAATTTCTGAGCAACATCGACTCGCCATAAATCGTAGTCAGCTAAATGTTCAGCCTCTCCTTCTGAAGCCTTAGATTGTACAGCTAATGCATCAAGCATTGATAGGTCAGTACCCGCATCCCAAATGGTTATAGCATTGGCCGTAATCACGCTTTCACTTAGAACTTCATACCCTGCAACATCCCAGTTAATCGTATAGATTCCACTCGTTTTGTCACAACTCACTTTGATGCTTTCTGGTGTAGTCGTAAGTCCCAGCGAACGTTTATGACTTCCCGGAAATAATGTTGTCCTCACATTCAAAGTAGGCGCTACATAGTTCCATATGTACAAACCAAGCGCGTCGAAATGCGCGATAGGGTTGTTTTTTATAAATGCATACAGGTTTTTCCCTCCCCGTTCTTCAATCGGATCTCTGGATGGCCAACGTCCCGTGCTCGGCTGGTAGAATCGATACCCGTAATACAGCAGCCCCGTTTCGTCGTCCGTATATTTCGTGCTGAAGCGGAAGTGATTTGCTACCGAGGCCACACCGTCGCTCTGGATGGTTTCGCCGAAGGCGTTGTAGTCGTAGGTGGCGGACTTCACGCCCGTCGCCATGTCTACTAATCCGATGACGTTGCCGTTGCCGTCAAACCCCCGACCCGATGCGGGTTTGTAGGCACGGACTGATTTACCGGACGCGATTTCAGAGGGAGAAGGGCGGCTAACCCGACGCGGATTCACTGCACGACGCGAAAAAACCCCGACACGGTTTTTTGGACAAGCGGCCGCATTTTCCTGGGCGCAAGTTTTCGCGGAAGCGGCTGGAAAAAAGACGGTGGGGTTCCGATCTGACACGCGGTCAGACTGCGGGCATTTACGCCGGAACGGAAGCAGTATTATTGCGACGGCAAACGCTCGGCCGGATGGCAGCGGGCATGCACTTCGATCAATTGAGTGATCGTCACCTCGGTGTAGATCGCGGTGGTTTCCAAGCTCTCGTGTCCGAGCAGTTGCTGGATGTAACGGATGTCCGCCCCGCCTTCGAGGAGATGCGTGGCACAGGTGTGCCGCAGCAGGTGGCAGCTGCCTCTGCCGCTGATCGGCTTCAGCCACCGGGACACCATGCGGCTGAGTACGTCGGGAGCGAAGGCTTTGCCAAACCCGGTCAGGAAGATCGTCGCCTCGCGGGTGTCCAGGCACAACCGCGACCGCACCTCCGACAGGTAACGATTCACCCATTGCAGCGCCCGCGTGCCCAGGGGAACCACGCGGTCCTTGTGGCCTTTGCCGCGTCGCACCGTGAGGGTTCGCCGGGCCGGGTTGAGGGCGGAGAGTTCCAAGTAACAGAGTTCGGACCGGCGCACGCCCGCCGAGTAAAACACCTCCAGCATGGCGCGGTCGCGCACGCCGAGAGGATCGGAAACATCGGGCACGGCCAGCAACTGCTCAATCTGGGCGAGCGTCAGCGCGGTCTCGGGCAGACGCTTTTCCTTGCGCGGCAATTCCAGTTCGGAAGCCGGGTTGTGCATGATCACGTTTTGCCGCGTGAGCCATTTAAACCAATCCTTGAGGCCGCTGAGGCGCTGGCGCTGCGTGCCCCAGCCCAGGGGCTGGCCGTTGGCTTTGCGGTGCCGGTAGAGCCCTTGCTGATAGGCTTCCAGGATCGGACGCGTGACCTGGCTGGCGCGGGTCACGTCGCGCTCGGCCGCCCAGGCGAGGAAAAGTTTCAGCCCATCGTCCCGCGTGCTCACGGTGTCGGCGGAGTAATTGCGCGAGCGCAGGGCGGCGAGATAATCGTCGCGAGCCACGGCGAGCGCATCGGGGGCCGTCCGGTCAAACGTCGCGGGCGCGGGCGTCCGGTTCGTGTGGTTGTAGTCGCCGCGCCGGGCGCGTTGCCCCAGGAGTGCGGCTCCCCCGATGCCTTTTTTTCCGGCCATGGTTATGATGCTCCTGTGCGTATGATGCGGGTTTTTCTTGCGGGTCCAGATGTGCGAACGCGCCACCCCGCCACCCTCGGCCTAGGCGGCGGTTTCTCCCTCTGTCGATTGTGGTTTCGGGGGTGGTGGGGGCGTTTTGCCACCCCCCGCCACCCCGCCCATTTGGCCCGCCACCCCCGGTAAAAAACCCGCCACCTTCCCGCCATAGACGTGCCCGGCGCGCAACGTGGCCACGTCGATCAGGCCGATGTGGGCGACTGCCTCCGGCGCGGCGGCGTCGATCATCAGCTCGTAAACAAACGAGCTGCCGAGTCGGCCGTGACGCAGTTCGAGGTATTCGAGTTCGACCAAGCGCTCAAGGTGCAGCCGTACTTGCGTCAGACTCCAGTGGCACGCCTCGCGCAGTTCGCGCCGGGCAAACGTGGCGGCGAGTTTTGCGCCTTGTCCTGGCTGGGCGAGCCGTGTCCGCACGAGGGCGCGGATGTGGCCCAGCAAGGCCCGTGTCTGCGGCGGCAGTTCGTCGAGCGAGCGGCCCAAGACTTCCGGCGCGAGTTCGTTGGCGAGCGCGATGTCATCAAGCGTGACCTCGACGTATTCCAGAGCGCGGCCCGCCACTTCGTGCCGGCCGCGCGGGCGCTGGTGCTGGTGCAAGAGCGCGATTGAGTCGATCAGCGTCAGATATTTTTCATGGTCGCGGCGGTTGCGCGTGCGGCCGTTCGGGAACGTGAGCGCGGGCGCAAACGGATTCAACACCTCGACCGTCACGAGCAAACGCTGCGCGTTCTTCAGGACACGCAGCAGCTCCGTGCGCTCGGCCTTCGCGACGAGTCCGGCGAGCGTGCGGCGCTCGCGCTGCAAGGTGTGGATGCGCGCCGTCTGCTCGGGGCTGTCGTCCACCGCGAGCGTCAGGCAACGGTTTTGTAATTCTTCATCGAGATCGATGGCCGTCGTCGTGAGCATGATCATGACCGGGCCTTCAACGTGGTATTCCTGCGTTTCCATCCGGCCCGTC
>JANYCF010000078.1 GCA_025360455.1 Opitutaceae bacterium
CCTGCAATTCCCAAAATTCCTCGGCCGTCTTAAACTCCGGCGCATAACCTTGCCAGGAGCGCTGCAAATCTTCGAATCCCGCCGCGCGCACCAACTGCGGCAAAAATGATCCCGGGTGACCCGACCGTGTAATATCAGCCGTCTCGGTTTCAGCTTCGGCAGGGATGTGCTGGCGCACCAAATCGTCGAGATAGCCCGGTGCAGCCAGCCACCGGCCCCGGCCTCGCTCGATCATTTCCCAAGCGCGGCTGAGCGCGTAGCCGACTTGGTCAACAGAATCCCGCGCCGGCGAACTGCCCACGCCGATCACAACGCGACCACCGGGTTTCAGCACCCGGAACATCTGGGCGACCGCTGCGTCGGGATGCGGAAAATGCATCAGGCCGAAAAGTGAAAGTACGACGTCGAAGGATTTGTCCGGGAGCGCGAGCGCCTCCGCATCGGTTTTCAAAAACTCGATGGCGTAGCCGGCGGCCACCGCCTTTTCGCGAGCGGTGGACAACATGCCATCGGACAGATCCACGCCGAGAATGCCACCGGACGGACGGATTTTGGCGGCGATGGCGCGAACCACGACGCCCGTGCCGGTCGCGACGTCAAGCACGCGATCCGTCGGACGGATTTCGGCCAGCTCCACGATACGTTGCGCCAGCGGCGTGGTGAACGCCTCGGTGAAATGATCATAGGCCTTCTGCACCGGATCATAACTGGACGCATCCATGCGTTTGAAATGGTCGTCGTTGGGCGGAAGGGTGGCCATGAACACTACGGTGGTTAGCAGGGAGCCATCAATTATTTCTTAGCGTCACTCGGTGGTGGCGCCACGCGCGTGGGGACCAGGCGCAGGCCGCTCGCACCGGGTTCGCTGGGGGCGTCGCCGGCTTCGTGGTATTCGGCATCCTGATTAACCGCCCAAAGATCATAGACGCGTTTACCGGCCAGAATGTTTTCGGCGCACAACATCGCCGTCATCATGGCATGGTCCTGATTGTTGTATTTGTGCATGCCATTGCGGCCCACCAAGTGAAGCGTGGGATAATTCAGTTCGAATTCCTTGCGGAGGGTTTCGACGTGCAGCGCGTATTCATCATCATAAACCGGATAAGCCTTTTTCTGCCGGACCACACAGCCGTCAGTGACGTCCGTGGCTTTCGCCAAGCCAATTTGTTCGAGTTCCTTTTTCGCCAGTTTGATCAAATCTTCGTCGGAAGAAGCCCACAGGCCGTCGCCTTCAAAACAAAAATATTCCAAACCGTAACATGTCATCTTCGGATCCGGAATCATCTCGGGCGACCACGATTTGAAATTCTGGATGCGGCCAACCTTGACCGAAGGATCATGAATGTAGATCCAGTTGTCGGAAAATACATCGCGATCCGGCAAGATGAGGGCGACCGTGAGAAAATCGCGGTAGCGTAGTTTCCCGGCGGACTGCAGCACCGGAGCAGGCAAACGCGGCGTGATCGCCTGAGCGAGTTCGCGCATCGGCGCAGAAGAAATCACATCGTCCGCTTCCAGCATTTCCTCATGTCCGGCTTGGTCGCGGTAAGTGACCGTCCACTTCTTCGTCGCGGCATCGTAGGCGCAACCGACCACCGATTTGCCCAGGCAAACTTCGCCGCCCTGCGCCTGCACTTTCGCGGTACAAGCCTCCCACATCATGCCGGGACCACGGCGGGGATAGTTGAAGGAGGCGATGAGCGACTTCACGACATCCCCTTTTTTCCCGGAGGATTCGCCCTTCGAGAAAGCATTTTTGATGGCCGAACCGAGCGACAGCCCCTTGATGCGTTGCGCCGCCCAATCAGCGGAGATTTCGCGGCAGTCCATGCCCCAGACTTTTTCGGTGTAACTCTTGAAGAAAATGCCAAACAGACGCGTGCCAAATTGATTACTGACCCAATCTTGGAAGTTAGTGGGGTTAGGGACGGGAAACAGGCGGGCATGCAGCCATGAAAATACGCACCGGGCCGACTCAAACACGCCGAGCTTGGAGAGGGCATCAAACGGTTTCAGCGGATAGGCAAAAAAACTGCCGCGATAGAAGATTCGCGACGACCGGGGACGTTTCAGAAAATCATTGGGCAATATCTCCAGCCACAAATCTTCCACCGCCTGGGATTTGGAGAAAAAGCGGTGCCCGCCAATGTCGAAGAAATAATCCTTGTAGCGCACCGTGCGCGAAATGCCCCCGACATAGACGGGGTCAGCCTCAATCACCGTGACCTTCACCTGACGTTTGGTGAGGAGATAGGCGGCAGTAAGACCCGCCGGTCCGGCTCCAATGATGGCAACAGTGGTTTTCTTCATAATAAGGAAAGACAATTATGCTTCACGAACGAGGTGAGTTGCAACCAAGCGTTGGCTTGAAATAAACTGAAACGTGGGCCGGTCCTGAAATTGTTCATTAATTGGGTGTGATAGAAGCCAGCCAAGTCGCCGACCAATCAAGTGCATCCGTGGGTGAGCATTCTGCTGGTTAGAGATGGATTTGAGAGTGATCGTGTCAATCTTCCAAATACTTCAGCTCTTTCACCGGAACACCTCTTCATCACTGGCCTTGCCAATTTCCGGCCAACAGCTAAGTCCGTTGGAATGATATTTATCCCCAACTTTTTTAAGGCGATTTGCTGCGCCGCCCTGTGCCAGAGCCTGACGCTCACGATCGCCACCGCCGCCCCGATCGAGGTCTCTCCGGCCAGCTGGGACGATGCCCAGCAGCCGCAAGTCGCAATCGATGGTGAGGGCGTGATTTATTTGGTCTTTGGGCGGGGTGAAGAAATCTATGTCACCGTTTCAGTTGATAACGGCGTCCTTTTCCAAACACCGCGCCGGGTCGGCCGGCTCCCCAAGCTCGCACTGGGCCTGCGCCGCGGTCCACGGATCGCGATAAGCGGGCGCGACCTTACCGTAACCGCGATTACGAACCAAGACCTCTTCGCCTACCATTCGGACGATGCTGGGCGCACTTGGTCGGCACCGGTGAGAATCAATACTGTCGCCACCTCCGCCCGGGAAGGCTTGGGCAATCTGGCGGCAGGCCCGGGTGGCAAATTCTACGCCACCTGGCTCGATCTCCGCGCAGGCAGCTCAGAAATCTATGGCTCGCTTTCGCGCGACGGCGGCAAAACTTGGGGGACCAACGAACTGGTTTATCATTCACCTGATGGACACGTGTGCGAATGCTGCCACCCGTCCACCGCGTTTAACAGCAAAGGCGACCTGGTGGTGATGTGGCGGAATGCACTAAATGGCTCGCGCGACCTCTGGTCAACTCTGCGGCTGGCGGACAGCGAGCACTTCGCTCTCCCGGTGAAATTGGGCACCGGTACCTGGAAATTTTCCAGCTGCCCCATGGATGGCGGGGTGATATTCCCACTGGCGGATGACTCCTTCGCGAGCGCCTGGCGCCGCGACCAGGCGGTGTTTCTTGCCCTTACACCAGGCCAAGAGCAACGCCTAGGCAACGGCACCCAACCCGTCGCCCTAGCTGTGCGAGGTGACGTTCATGTGTGGTGGCAGCAAGGCGCCAAATTGCTGCACACCATTGCGGGCAGCAAGGATGCGCCCAACCTCGTCGCGGAGAACGCAAAATTCGCCTCTGCGGCAGTATCACCAAAAGATGGCACGGTGGTGGTCGCTTTCGAAAAAACGGTGGGCCAACACAAAGCAATTTTCGCCGACGTGATCAAATAGGGCGTGAATAATTCTGGGCCGAACAGGGCAGCGAACAAGAGGACTGAGGTTAGGCGGGTTGTCCTTAACCCGCCGGTCTGGGAGGCGTGCGCCAGTCGCAGCGGCGGATATCCGCAGCGGCGCGTTAAGAGCCTATCCGAATAACACCTGATCCGGGATGGCGTAGGCCAGCGACCTTGGTCACGCCCAAGCGGGTTGCGGCGCGTGCAAGCACGCTGACCTACGAAAACAGGGGTTATTCGGATAGGCTCTAAGGATAACGCGTCCTACCTTTCTCTCTGGCACAAAAAATCCTATATTCAGCAGGACAACCGACCCGTTTAACCACGGATCAACGGATGTAGAAATAATTCCGGGGGAAATCCGAAACAAATCCAGTCAACTGCGAGGTGAAGACCCAAGAATTTGCATTGGATTGATAATCCCCCCGATCAAACCTGTATGCAAAAGTACTACAGACTAATTTAACCACGGATTACTGGAGCTCCAGGGATCAGCCCACCGCCAAATCTGCGGCAACGGCCGTGAGCTTCACCGGCTTCCACGGAGCGAAAAATGTCCATGCGCAGACCACATAAAGCGCGACTACCCCAATATCCGCCCCCCTGAAACCAACAGAAACCCAGGGAGGAAAAGGCGCGGACAAGATCCACGCCGCCAAGATCACCATCCATTCCCAAGCGCGAATTATCCGGAGGTTCGAGACGGTGGCAAATATCATGAGGATAAGCGGGACCAGAATGACATTGCTATATTCCCCGCGCCGGATCGGCAGGGCCAATGAGATAAACAAGACCAAGCCCAAAGTTCTGGCCAAACATAAGTCGAGCGGAACACTTCGTTTCATCCAACGGAAAACATTAACAAACCAAGCCAAGGTTCCTGCCGCTAAAAGGGAAAAAAACAGTCCCCGGGAAGACGGAATATGGAGATAGGCCAGAGTGCTTTTCAGCGAGGTATCCGCGTCACCAAATTTGGCAAAAGCACCAAGATTTTGGATTCCCTCCACTTCCCCGGGCAGTTCAAAGGCGGGGGCGATTGGCGCTGGTGCCACGGTTGCTCTTACCGGGCTGGCCGGCACATGGACATATTTCATCATAGAGTGCACGTAATCAGGCCACACCGTTGGGGAGATAAAGAACGGGATAATTAGGCAAACCACCAACCCACCAATCCCCCCCAAAACGTAATTCCATTGACGATAGATCAAAAGGGGTACGCCCAAAACAATCATTTGCGGTTGTAACCCAACCAATACTCCTAAAACCAACCCGCCAAGGATACCCCGATTGGCTGTCCGCCACTTAAAGCTGGAAATAAACAGTGCCGCAAAAAATGCGTATAGCACATACACCTGCCCTCGCTCGACGTGCATGCGCCAGAACATCGAACAGAAAAACATAAGCCCGGCCAAGAAAACAGCCGCCCGCGTTTCGCTATTCTCCGCCCGTGACATGGCCAACCCAATAATTCCACCAAACAGTGCCAACTGCACCAGGAGCCAGATAAACTTCTGATAACGGTAATGTAGTTGGGCAAAAAGGGCGTGTATCGACAGGACGGGAGGAGTGACGGTGCAGCCGCTGATCGTTCCGGAGGGACCGATGAACGGATCGAGCAACGTAGTAGGCTCACCAGGATGCCAGCGGTAAGTATAAGGATTTCCGCCCAGGGTCATCACCCGCGCCCCCACGACCCGGTTGCGAAGATCGTATTGTCCAAATTTCGCCGTATTTTTCAAGTCCACCAGCAATCCAAATGCACCTATAGCCACAATCAAAAGCATGGCGGCACGCCAGATCGGCGTCTGGCCACCAAAGCCTTGAAGCGTCTTGAATAAACTCATTCGTTTCGGTAATTTGTCAGTAAAATCTCAAACAAGGAGTGTCCCTGCAAGAGCCTAGGAAAAAGAGAGATGCGGCGTGATGTCAATTTTTCCAATCGACAAAGAAGCCAATCCCTAAAATCTGTATCAACCCATGGCTAGCGAGGAATCCGGCAACGGTGAACTTTGTTTCTTTTAAAGGTTCAATAACCACAACTCCACGAAGTAAATTAAATCTCTTTTTTCATTTTCGATCGTGATTCCCGTCTATAACGGAGGGAAGGTCTTTGAAGCCTGTCTTACCTCGGTGGCTGCGGCCATCAGACCGGGAGACGAAATCATAGTCGTCGCGGATGGGGAAAGTGACGGATCGTGGAGAATCGCCCCCCACTTCGGTGCCACCGTCATTCCGTTGGAGCAAAATGGCGGGCCAGCCCGCGCCCGCAACATCGGCGCCAAAAGCGCCAAAGGTGACATCATTTTCTTTGTCGATGCCGATTGCACGATCCGGCCAAACGCCCTGAGCATTATCGAATCGGTCTTCACCAATGAACCCGACGTGGCTGCCCTGATCGGCTCGTACGATGACACGCCGTATCACACCACCTTCGTCTCGCAATATAAGAACCTGCTGCATCATTACGTCCATCAACACGGCTCAACCGAAGCGTCGACCTTTTGGGGTGCCTGTGGAGCAATCCGGCGGGAGGTTTTTTTGGCGGTAGGCGGATTCACGGAGACATACACCCGCGCCTCGATCGAAGACATCGAATTAGGCTATCGGTTAACCTCAGCGCATTATCGCATTCGTCTGATCAAGGAGCTGCAAATCACCCACATGAAACGTTGGGAGGCGATTGGACTGATCAAGACGGAAGTGCTCCTGCGCGGTGAGCCTTGGACGAAGCTACTCTGGAAGCAAATGTGGCACCGGGGCAAAGTGGCGGCGGATCTCAATTTGGATGCCCGCCATCGCTACAGTTTGCTCACCTCGGCCACGATCATCGCCGTAACAATCGCAGGATTGTGGTATCCCCTCGCGCTGCTGGGATTATTGCCGCTCTTCGGATGCTTTCTGTACCTTAACTCGTCGGTCTTGCGTTTTTTTTATACTAAACGTGGGTTGAGGTTTATGTTCGGAGCTGCGCTCTGGCGATTTATCTACGACCTCTATTGTTGGGTGGGATTTCTATATGGTTCCTCCGGCTCCGTCAGTGGCGCAGTACGCCGACTTCTCAATCTGACCGTATCCGGATTAGATCGAGTGGCCCTGGGTGTAGCGATCGGCGTTGTCGCCGGTGCGGGTCTTTCCGGGGCGACGTGCATTCTCTTGCTCAAAGGAGGAGAGCATATGGGCCATTTCATGAATCTGCTTGGTCAGTTTTTACCCGGTTATACGGTCAGTTGGTCGGGCGCGTTACTTGGGTTCATTGAGGCTTTCGTCTTGGGCTATTTGTTCGGATGGAGCTTTGCCATCATCCGGAACTACTCTTTACGTTTTGCTTTGGGCCGGGAAAAATTTCGCCAAGCCCTTATCCGAATATCCGAGAGCCGCGCCAACTAGCCTCTCGCCTCTTCTCACCCACCCCGCACTCCCCTTTCCGACCATCCTGCCAACCACATGATCCCTAATCCCGCCGATCCACCGAGAGCCACGCTGGAGAATGACCAAGCGACCCTGACTACGATTCTCGACCTCAATGCGCAAGTGCTCGGTCTCACCTTGGGCATCATGTTTGGAGCGGTTCTATTTGTCGCGACGAACTTTCTGATCGTGAAAGGCGGGGAACATGTCGGTGCCACCTTGCAACTGCTCGGACAATTTTTCTACGGCTACAAAGTCACCTTGCTCGGCAGCTTCATCGGCGCCTGCTACGCCTTCGTCGTGGGCTTTATTGCCGGTTATCTGATTGGCACCATCTACACGTGGATCGCCAAACTTCGCACCCCCTGACCCACGATCCCATGCGATTCGGACTGATTGGAGCCGGCCTCATCGGCCGCTTACGCGCCCAAGCCATTGCCAAAATTCCCGGAGCCACCGTGGCGGCCGTGACCGACGTGGCCGAGCCCGCCGCTCGTGAACTCGCCGGCAAATATGGTGCGCGCGTCGCCACCACGCTCGAGCAATTGCTGGCGGAAGGCGATTGCGACACCGTCATCGTGTGCACGCCACCGCAGTTTCATGAGAAGGCCGTGCTCGCCGCCCTCGCCGCCGGCAAACACGTAATCTGTGAAAAACCGCTCTCCAACTCGGTCGAATCCTGCGGTCGCATGATTGCGGCGGCGAAGG